>JAJDAD010000100.1 GCA_029262055.1 Candidatus Zhuqueibacterota bacterium | reverse complement strand
CGTTCTGGTCGGTTACGGTTAGAAAAACGCTGGCAGTATTCGAGACCGCACCCAGGTCATCTTTTATCGTGTAAGACAACGTGTCCGGTCCGTTATAATTGGCGGAAGGCGTGTAACTGATGACGCCCGCACTGACACTGGTGGTTCCGTTCTGCGGACCGCTGGTGACCGTGACCGTGTTAAGGGCCAGGGTTCCGTCTGCGTCGCTGTCGTTGTCGGCTACCGCAATGTTGATGCTGGTGTCCTCACTGGTGACACTCGTATCGTTCACAGCCACCGGGGCATCGTTGACCGGTGACACCGTGATAAACACCGAGGCTTCATTGGATTCCCCGCCCTCAGTGTCTTTCACTTTATACTTAAAAATATCACCACCAGAAAAGTCATTAGCCGGCGAGTAGGTTATTTTTCCTGTTACGGCATCTATGGTCGTCGTGCCACTAAAGGGGCTGGCGGAAAGCGTGACAGTGGCGGGAGACAGCGTTCCATCGGGATCGCTATCGTTCGACAACACATCGACCACGACAGGCGTATCTTCAACTGTTGTGCTCGTGTCGTTGACTGCCGTCGGTAAGTCGTTTTGTGATGTTACGCTAATTTTCACTAGAGCTACATTGGAGAGAGCACCGACATTGTCGGACACAACATACTTCAGAGAATCGCTGCCATTGAAATCAGGATTTGGTGTGTATTCTATGGACCCGGCGTTTATCTGTGCAGAACCCGAGACCGGAGCCTGAATAATCGAAAGCGTGGTGACGTCGATACTGCCACCCGGATCCGAGTCATTGGCGGTGACAGGGATGCTGACAAACGTGTCTTCAGCGGTGTCGACCGTGTCATTTACCGCGACCGGCAGACTGTTCACGTGCACCGTAACCGTAGCCAGATTTGAGGGCAATCCGGAATTATCCTGTACGTTGTACCGAAAGGAATCTGTGCCGAAGAAGCCCGCGTTTGGCGTGTAGGTTACCGCGCCAGTTGCCAGGTTGACTGTGATGTTACCATTCCCCGGCCCTATGACAATATTTGTAGTCGTTGCATTGATGGAGCCGTCGGGATCGTTGTCATTTGACAATATCTGGATTTCGACCGCAATGTTTGTCGTCGTCTCTGCTGTGTCAGCGTTTGCTGTGGGCGAATCATTCACACTACCCACAACGATGCGTACGGGCGCCACGTTGGATACTGCGCCGCCCACGTCTTTAACGGTGTATCGCAGACTGTCAGGACCGGAAAAATCCTGCGCGGGTGTATAGACGATGCGACCGTTTGTGTTGTTGGTCGTGGCTGTGCCGTTAGCGGGCGCAATCGTAATCACGACCGATGCCGGATCGAGCGCATTGTCTATGTCAGTATCATTGCTCAGGATATCAATCTCGGCAGTGACGTCTTCGGTAATATTCGCGGAGTCGAGGACTGCAACCGGCGCATCGTTCACCTGTGCAACATTGATGACCACAGTTGCGGTATCCGAGATGGCGTCATCGTTGTCTTTGACAGAGTAGGTGAGCTGGTCACTTCCGGTAAAGTCCTGCACCGGTGTATAGGAGACAATGCCAGTACCAGGGTTAACGGATGCGGTGCCATTACCTGGTGCCTGAACCAATGCGACTGTGCCGGCTACAATGCTACCGTCGCTATCGGTGTCATTGGCGGACACATCGATTTGAACCAGCGTTTCTTCCAATGTATTGGTGGTATCATTCACCGCGACCGGCGAGTCGTTGACGGAGATGCTAACCGTGGCAGTGTTGGATGGTTGCGCTTCGTTGTCCTGCACCCTGTAAGTGAAGCTGTCTTGCCCGGAAAAACCAGAGTTAGGTGTGTAGGTCACGACTCCGGAGGAGGGGTTCACATTGGCCGTGCCGCTGCCCGGCAGGCTCTGCATCACCACGGTTGTCTTGTCTATGCTCCCGTCGGCGTCATTGTCATTTACAGTGACATCAATCGCGACTGGTGTATCTTCGTTTGTGCTGACAGAATCATTGCTAGCTATTGGCGCCGCAGATACGAAGATTGTAACCGTGGCAAGGTTGGAGGTCGCGCCGGAGTCATCATTTACCGTGTAGAAAAAGGAATCCTGCCCGATGAATGATGCGTTGGGACTGTAGGTTATGATGCCTCCAGGATTGATGACAGTGCCACCCTGGGCCGGGGCAGATACCAGAATCGACGATGACACCAGGGTACCGTCTATGTCCGAGTCGTTCGCCAGGACTGGAATATAGATCGGATTTCCCGTGCTGGTCAAGGCGGTGTCATTCACTGCCACCGGTGCATCATTGACCGATGTAACGGTCAGAATCACTTTAGCGGTATTAGACGCAGCACCCAGGTCATCATTTACCGTATATTCTATACTGTCGGAGCCGAAGAAGTCTGGCGCCGGACTGTAGGTAATCTTGCCTGTCGTACCGTCTATCGAAGTAGTGCCATGCTCTGCTGCGGTCTTGATGCTGACACTGCTTGCATCTACCGAACCGTCGCTGTCGCTGTCGTTCAGCAAGACATCGAC
>JAJDAD010000099.1 GCA_029262055.1 Candidatus Zhuqueibacterota bacterium | reverse complement strand
ACCGCGTCAGGCGTCAGTGTTGCGATAGATGTCACGGCCAATGATAGCGACAGCGATGGTACGTTGGACCTGAGCACGGTGGCGGTCGTTTCCGGGCCGGGTAGTGGCACGGCTTCAGTCGATGGCAGCACCGGTGTTGTGACTTATGCTCCGAATGCCGGTTTCAGCGGAACGGATACTTTCGGCTACACGGTTTCAGATAATCAGAGCGCGGTGTCGAATACGGCGCTGGTCACGGTTACGGTCACCGGTGGTGGAACGGTTGGTACGGTAGCATTCCAGGCGACCGATGATGGACAGGTGAAGCTGACCGAGCCTTTTAGTAACTATGGCACGAAAGGGACTTCGAAAGTTGAGCAGGGCAAGTTTTCTACATACTACAAGTTCACGGTTTCAGGGTTGACCGGAACGGTGCAAAGTGCGCGTCTACAGCTACAGGTAACCGACGGCGCCTCAGATGGGAGCGACAGTGGCGGGAGCTTGTTCCTGGCGTCAAACAATAATAATGGAACGACGACGCCGTGGAGTGAAGGGACTTTGACTGCAGGGAATGCACCTGCGGTAGTGGGTGGTAGTCTGGGTAGTGCCGGCGCGGTTTCGCAGCTGCAAGTGGTGGAGTTTGAGGTAACGTCAGCGGTTAGCGGCAACGGAGAATTCAGTTTCTGCTTAACGAGCAATTCCGGCAATCAGGTTAAATATTTCACAAAAGAGGGCACGCAAGCAGCGCCGACCCTCTCGATAACGGCAGAAGGCAGTGGTGGTGGGAATTCGTCTCCGACGGCAGTTGCGGACAATGTGGCCACTGGTTCGGGTGTCAGTGTTGCGATTGATGTCACAGCGAATGACAGCGACAGCGACGGGACCTTGAATGTGGCGACGGTACAGGTCGTGAGCAACCCGACTAACGGTGTGGTTGCAGTGAATGGACTCACCGGAATAGCGACCTATACGCCGGCGGGAGGTTTTAGCGGAACGGACAATTTTACTTACACGGTGGCAGATAACAATGGCGCTGTCTCCAATGCGGCGACCGTGACAATAACAGTAGGCAGCTCCAATAGTGTCCCGATTGCGATTGCGGACAACGCGTCGACGACCACAGGCGTCAGTGTTGCGATAGATATCACCGCCAATGATAGCGATAGCGATGGTACGTTGGATCTGAGCACGGTGGCGGTCGTTTCCGGGCCTAGTAGTGGGACGACCTCAGTCGATGGTAGTACGGGTGTTGTGACTTATGCCCCGAATGCAGGTTTCAGCGGAACGGATACTTTCGGCTACACGGTTTCAGATAATCAGAGGGCAGTGTCGAATACGGCGCTGGTCACGGTTACGGTCACTGGAGGCGGTACGGGTGGAACGTTGACATTCCAACCGAGCGATGATGCTCAGGTCAAGCTCACGAATCCGTCTAAAAACTACGCAACCAAGACGACATCGAAAGTCGAGGTCGGCACTTTTGATTCGTACTACAAGTTCTCCGTGAGCGGTATTGCCGAAACGGTTGAGACCGCCACTTTGAGACTCTTCGTTTCTAACGGCAGCCCGGACGGCGGGTCGGTTTTTTCTGTCTCCAACAATCTAAGCGGCGGCGGCGCGGCATGGACCGAAGAGCTTCTTACAGCGGGGAATGCGCCAGCGATCAGTGGAACGCCGCTGGATGACCTAGGTGTTGCAACAGAGCTGACATTTGTTGAGGCAAATGTGACGGCAGCCATCACCGGAGACGGACAGTACAGTTTCGCGGTTCGGAAAGGTTCTTCGAACCTGGCATCCTACGAGACCAAAGAGGGAGGTAGCCCACCGCAACTGATTATTCAGACAGGCAGCGGTGGCGGACCCAGTAATATCGCCCCGGTTGCGGGTAATGATGCGGCAGCGACAACAGTTGGTGTGCCGGTTGTAATTGCGGTCAGCAGCAACGACAGCGACAGTGATGGCACCCTCGACCTAACCTCTGTTGTGGTAGTGGTGCCGGCCTCCAACGGTACGGTTGCAGTGAACCCCAACTCCGGCCTTGTGACTTACACTCCGGATCCGGGTTTCAGTGGAACTGATGTTTTTGACTATACTATTGCAGATAACCAGGGCGCGACCTCGAACCAGGCAACCGTAACCATAACCGTGGACGGTGGCGGACCCACTACACAGACACTGTCATTTCAGCCGACGGACGATGCTCAGGTAAAACTATCGGAACCTCTAAGCAATTATGGCAGCAAAGGGACGGCGAAGGTGGAAGAGAACAAGTTCCGGGCGTATTACAAATTCAACGTCGGTGGTATCGCCGGGAGCATCGTCAGCGCCAAGATGCGCTTGCAGGTGACCGACGGCTTGACGGATGGTAGTGACTCAGGCGGGACGCTGCAGGAAAGTTCTGTGAATTTTTCCGGTACTGCGCTAGCCTGGGACGAAGCAAGCCTGACTACGGCCAACGCCCCCGCTCCGGTCGGGCCAATTCTTAGTACGATAGGCGCAGTGTCGCCCCTTGATATCGTCGACTTTGATGTGACTTCAGTTGTTACCGGAAACGGTGCCATCAGCTTTTGCCTGACAAGTACTTCCGGGAATCAAGTGAAGTACTTCACAAAAGAAGGAAACACAAGTCCCGAGTTGGTTGTCGAAGTCAGTTCGTCCGCCGGTGCGGCGGCAGTTGTGACTCCGGAATCTGAAAGCCTGGCCAAGCAGACAAAGGAGGCCGGGGAGACGCAACTGCCTTCGCAAATTGAACTAATGCCTAACTACCCGAATCCTTTCAATGCGGAAACGACCATCCAGTACGCCCTGACACAGGCATCGAAGGTGAAGCTGCTGATTTACAATGCCAGGGGACAAGAGGTGCGACTACTTGTTGAGCAAGTGCAAAAGGCGGGATTCAGGAAAGCATCCTGGGACGGCAAAAATAACTCCGGTAGTCTGGTGGGGTCTGGAATTTATTTTGTACGATTGACAATAGAACAGACCGTCTTTACCAGAAGACTCACGTTGCAGAAATAGTCATTGTAACAAGAAGTGTGCATGAGTGAGACAATGTACTTGGTGCTGACAATGTCTTAACATGTGAAGGCATCAGAAGACAATAATGTGAGTTGCTAAGATGTGTATGATCAGTGGTTTAAAAGATTTGTGAGAATTTTGTGTTTTTTTGGTACACATGTTGTACCAACTAGCCGAAATAAATAGGCAGTGTTGCTTTGTGCTTCAAACGTGACTGTTTAGCAGCATGAGAGCAATTTTTTTAACACCATACACAATATGGGAAGTCCAGGGGCACAAGCAATAGAGGTGAGTGTTTACCGCGTCTGATCGGGAAACATACTCTTACCTTTTTCTGCAGCCTTCACCATTGTTTGCCCTGGGTGTGCCCACAATTCCTAATCCGGATATGAGTATGTGAGATTATAGACAGGTTCTATAAAATAATTTCGCTGACGCGTGACAACTTGAATAATTTGGAGATTTGGTATAATGCGCATCAATGGAGAGGCATCCAGCGAAAGCAGTCGAATCGTGAGCCGCAGGAAAGGCGGTCAAAAGCATAGTTTTCTACTAATCGGTATCACCAGTTTTCTTTTCCTTTCGAATATTGCCTGGGCACAAGAGCATCAGTCTGCGCCGACCATTGCAGGTTACCGGAATTTCAGTTACAACGGTGGCAGCCCGACTAGTGAACCTACAGAGGAAAAACCTGAGAGCAAGCTCTGGCACAACGATGGGTTCTGGTGGGGTGTTCTCTGGGATGAGGTCAGCGAAGCCTTCAGAATACACCGATTCGACCCGGGCACACAAAACTGGACCAATGTAGGGCCACTGGTTGACAGCGAACGGCGTTCTGCCGCGGATGTTCTTTCCGAGGGAACAACTCTATACATTTCATCGCGAAAGAAAACCAATTCAAAATCCAGTGATCCTGCCACTCTAAATCGTTACACATACAACGGCGGTACAAAATCCTACTCTCTGGATACGGGGTTTCCAGTTTCGATTCCAGGTACAACTCAAACCAGGGCATTGACGATTGCAAAAGACTCCAACGGCAAGCTCTGGGCGACGTGGACGGACAATTTACGGGTGTTCGTAAATCGGTCTACGACGGACGACAGT
>JAJDAD010000098.1 GCA_029262055.1 Candidatus Zhuqueibacterota bacterium | reverse complement strand
TGGTCTGCCATGAACATCGCCAGGACGAAATGAACCTGAAACACAGTGGTATCCCCGGTTATGCTTACCTCAGTGGTGACTGCCTGCTGTGCCACCCAAACAGCCAGAGAGGCGAATTCCGCGAGCACGACACTCAGTTCTTTCCGATTTTCGTTGGCGCGCATGCCGGTTCGTGGGATGACTGCACCACCTGCCACGAAAATCCGAGCAACCGCAAAGAGTTCACCTGCCTGGTGTGCCACGAGCACCGCCAGAGTGAAATGGATGCCAAACATAACGGCATCGCTGGCTATGCCTACCAAAGCGGCGATTGCTTGCTCTGCCATCCGGATAGTCAAAAGGGCGAGTTCCGTGAGCATGACAACCAGTTCTTCCCGATTTTTGTGGGAGCGCACGCCGGATCATGGGATGAATGCACCACCTGTCACGAAAACCCGAGTAACCGCAAAGAGTTCACCTGTCTGGTCTGTCATGAACATCGCCAGAGTGAAATGGATGCCAAGCACAACGGCATCAGCGGCTACGTCTATCAAAGCGGCGACTGCCTGCTCTGCCACCCGAACAGCGAGAAGGGCGAGTTCCGTGAGCACGACAATCAGTTCTTTCCGATTTTCGTTGGCGCGCATGCTGGTTCGTGGGATGAATGCACCACCTGCCACGTAAACCCGAGCAACCGCAAGGAATTCACTTGTCTGGTTTGCCACGAGCATCGCCAAAGCGAAATGGACTTAAAACACAACGGTATCACTGGTTACGTTTACCTAAGTAATGATTGCTTGTTGTGCCACCCGGATAGTCAAAAGGGCGAGTTCCGTGAGCACGACAATCAGTTCTTTCCGATTTTTTCAGGGGCGCATGCCGGCGAATGGGACACATGTACGACCTGCCACAAGAACCCGGATAATCGCAAAGAATTCACCTGCCTGGTCTGTCATGACCACAGTCAGCAAAGGATGGACGACAAACACCTTGGTGAGATCTTGGACTATGTTTACGCCAGCAGTGCATGCTTTGATTGTCACCCAAATGGAAAAGCAGATGATAGTACGAACTAGCTTTTGTTGCAAAAAGCCGCAGAAACATCTTAAGTCCCTGTCATTCCCGAATGTTTTCATGGGGAATCCAGAGGAATGGAAACGAGCTAAGAGGGCCCCGGTTGTTTTTCTGGCGGGTCTCCTGTCCTTGCTGACCTTCCAGGTGTCAGCCTTCGGCCAAACCGGCAAACGACAGGTCGGAGAAGTGAAGTACGTCTCCAGCAATGCCTTCTATATTAATCTTGGTACGGAACGCGGCGTTCAGCGCGGTGACAGCTTGCGGGTCGTACGCAGGGGCCGGGGCATCGCAACGCTGGTCGTTACCAGTGTCGCCCGTCTCTCGGCCTCGTGTACCGCTGTTTCACAGGTAGAGCCGATAAAAACCGGCGACCGCGTTGAAGGATTTTTTCGGAAGGAAGAGGTGGCGGGTGGACAAATCGGGCCTGGGCAACAGACCAAAAAGAAATCGTTACTCACCAAATCGAAAGTACAGCCCCGGAAACCGAGGAAGCGTCGACAGACTCGCAGCGCCAATAACCGCGTCAGAGGCAGTGTCAGCCTGCAGGCGCTCTCGCAAACAGACGGCACTTCAGGCAATCGCGATTTCTACCAAATGGGAGTTCGCAGCAGGCTCAAAGTCCAGCAGTTCATGGGTCTACCCGTCACTCTGAAAGTGCGCTGGCGTTCGCGCTCATTCAGCCGGGACAATGTCAGCAGCGTGATTTCCGCTGACGAGTGGCGGCACAATGTTTATGAATTCGGCGTCGTTTCCAGCGCGAAGAACAGCAATGTTGAATTCGGGATCGGCCGTGTGGCCTCAAATCGTATTCGTGGTTTGGGGTACATCGACGGCGCGCTTTTTTCCTACAAAGTCGCGCCTGCCTGGCGGCTTGGGGTAGCTGGCGGCACGCAACCGAGCCTGCGCACGTCCGGTTTGCAGACAGCGGAGCAAAAGTTAGGCCTGTTCTTGAGTTACGAAAAGGGCGAGTACGGCAAACGCCGCTTTGCTAGCACGGCAGCTTTCTCCGGTAGATACAACAAAGGCGAGGTCAGCAGGGAGTTTGTCTATCTGCAGAACACCTTTTCGCACGGCTCAATCTTTTCCGCCTATCAAACCATCGAAGTTGACCTGAATCGCGGTTGGAAAAGTGACGCGGGCCGGAGCAGCACCCAGCTCAGCAATTTTTTTCTGAGCACAAATTTCCAGCCGGTGAAAGCTATTTCGCTCAATCTGTCTTACGATGCGCGGAAAAACGTGCGGATCTTTGAGACGCGCTCAATCCCGGACAGCCTGTTTGACGAAGCCACGCGCAAAGGCGTACGGACCGGAGTTGTTTTGCGTTTTCCAGGTCGTATTCGGTGGTCCGGTACGTTTGGCATTCGTTTCCGGGGAGGAGATGTCAAAAATACGACCTCGTTTGCAACCGGGTTGAGTGTGCAGCGCATCCTGAACAGCACGGCGACGCTCAATGCCCGCTTGTCCTATTTCAACACGATGTTTACCCAGGCTTACCGGCCAAGCGTGAGCCTGCGATTTAGCCCGCTGCGCGGACTTAGCCTGAGTCTGGCTGGGGGCAGCTACATCTATCAAACCGGCAACCGCGAGACGCGCAACAACTGGGTCGAAGGCGACGGGACTTTCCGGCTTAACCGGCGCTGGTTCAGCCGGCTTGGCTACCGCCGTTTCTTTGGTGAGAACCAAAAGGCGGGCCGGTTGTTTGTGGAAGCCGGGATGACCTTCTGAAACCCGGTTCTTGCTTAAGAGTACGTCCATCTGCTACCTGCAATGATATTTTCATTGCTTCCCATACCGGAGTCTTTTATCTTTTAATCACTTCTTATTCCTAATCGGCGTTGTGTTGACGAAAGAGGGACCTGCAAATGGAAGCTCTCCTTCATTTATTCTTTGGCCGGGCTGTTCCGCCCGACGACATTTCAAGAGACCGTTGCTTAGCGTCAGGTTCAAGGGCCGTCTCATCATTTTGTTTAAGTGGATTCCTTTTCTGCGTGCTAGTCAGATCTTCGGATCTACCTTGCCGGGCGTGTTATTCAGTTAGGGCTCTTACTAATAGCTTGGCTCGGTGATGAGAGGATTCTGTTCATGCGTAGATATCGAGAAAACTATATGAATGCTATTATGCGTAATTGAGCGAGCACGCTTCATGAGTTGGCTGGAAGGTCACTTTTCGTGCTCCGCTTCAAATCAGATGGTACAACTCGGCTCAACTCCGCATAAAATCCTTAACGTTATGCCTGAATTAAACCATGATGGAAAAATGACATGGCTGAACCAAAGAAGGAAAATCCCCCAGAAGTCCAAGATAATACTGATTTACAGCCGGTTGCGGATAAGCCCACAGAGAGCCTATCTGACATTATAAATACAATTGCTGATCGCGTTGAACCTGTGCTAAAAATAATAACTACGATAGCAGAGCGCTCACTTAAGGCAAGTGAAACAGATGTTCGTTTTAGAGTGCATATGGCAAAGGTTGCGGTGTTCGTAGTATCAATCATTGTAATAGCTGCAGGAATCCTAACATACGTTGGCAAATTAGATGGTTCGACATTTGGTTTTCTACTTGGGCTAATTGTGGGCTATATGTTGACCTTCATTCGAGATTCAATCAAACGCTCACCGGAAGATTAATAAGGAGAAGGAAAATTAACGATGGAAGATAGACGATTAGCCGAAGACGAACTCAAAAAAGACAAGAATAAATCAGATGATCAGATTCTGACTGACGTTTATGACGAACTCCTCAATTCGAATAGAGAATTACCACCACGTGTGACTAGCCGTGATATCTATTTGGATTTGGAAAACATAAAGCACGGTCTCAAAAGATTATCCGGTTTCTTTTACAACCAAAGTAGGGCTTCAACAAAATTGGTGAGAATTGGTATTTTAATCTCAATAATCACTCTGTTTTTCACGTTGACGAACATATTTCCAATAGTATATTTTTATCAAAACCTGACTAATCCACTAATGATGGCCTTCGTTGGTTCGATTTTCCTTTTGGTCGCAAGTTTCATTGGCATAATCAAGAGCCTCATCAATTTTAAATCAGGCAAGAGTTCATTAGCCATTTCTTGTTTTGCTTTTATTGGGACACTACTTCTTGGAATCGCAATTTTTTCAACATTCATCAAATGACCGTTGGCATAACAAGCGGCTGCTCTTGACGGCGGGTGCGCCGTGCAAAGTTAAAAGTAGGTAGCTGGTCTAAGCTCTGAGCTGAAATGACGTTTTGCCACGCTCTCAGGGGATTTAAGCCCCCGTGTTCGGCCGTCAGAGAATCCCCTGCGGAATAGTTGAATTCGGGATTGCATCCCTAAAGCAAGACGGTAACACAATAATCATTCACTTTGATACATAAAAAGACATTCAATGGCTGGGTATAAAATTGTTGATGAAGATGGCATTTATTTTACCACTCATACGATTGTTGAGTGGCTGCCAGTCTTTAAGGAAAGCAACTATTTTGAAATTATCATTGAGAGTTTAGAGTACTGCCAGGAGAACAAGGGCCTTTATATTTTCGGATATGTTATCATGCTCACTCATTTTCATCTAATGGGCCAAACTGAAGAAGGCGTGAGATTCCAGGATGTGATGCGGGACATGAAGAAATTCACCTCAAAGGAAATCTCCAGCAAACTTGACAACGATAGCCAGAAATTGTTTCTTCATGTATTTAAAAAGGCGGCTGAACGAGAGAAGGGAAAACGAAACTTCAAGATTTGGCAAAATGAATATCATCCACAAATCACTTACACAGATAAAGTCTGTCGGCAGAAGTTGGAGTATATGCACAACAATCCTGTGCTGAAGGAATTTGTGGACAAGCCAGAACATTGGCTTTACAGTAGCGCCAGGAATTATATTTTGGGCGATGATTCAGTCCTGAAGGTTGAGTTGTTGCAAATGCTTTAGTTGGATTGGAATGAAATTCCTTGTTCATTGGTTCCGCAGGGGATTTCATGGTAAAAAGGCATGCGGGGGGGTAAATCCCCTGCGAGCGTGAAGAATTAAAGAGGGCAAGGAACTCATTCAAGCCCAAGCTTTGGGCCTATGTGCTTATGCCGAATCACGTTCATCTACTTCTATTTCCTTATGAGGCATCCTACAAAAAGTGACAAATGCTGCAATCCATTAAAGGCTGTGCCGCAAAACGGTACGGTGAGCATCTGATAGCAACTGCCCCACATATCTATCGGAGTGATTGCATTGGTACCGGAGACAAAAAGAGGTTTCGATTCTGGCAAGCCGGTGGCGGCTTCGACAGAAACTTATGGAATGCAAAAGCAATTCATTCTTCAATAGACTATATTGAAGCCAACCCTGTACGGGCAGGGCGGGTAGCTGCACCTGAAGAGTGGCAATGGTCATTTGCCTATGCCAGGTTGTGCAATCAGGGTGTCATTCCAGATCGAGCAGACATCCCGATTCAGATGCA
This sequence comes from Candidatus Zhuqueibacterota bacterium, assembly GCA_029262055.1. GTDB lineage: Bacteria > Zhuqueibacterota > Zhuqueibacteria > Oceanimicrobiales > Oceanimicrobiaceae > JAJDAD01. Next base: position 39,318 of record JAJDAD010000098.1, on the reverse strand, counting down.
ATGATGCCACGGCCTAAAGGCACGCGGCACACGGCTGCAAATAACGGGCGGTCAGGGGCACCCGGCGACGGCGGGTCGCTGGCGATCTGGGTTAGTTGTTTGCATCTCCAGAGCTCTTTTTGCCGGAGTACTCTCAAGGCGTTGAAATCCCGCCGCGCGTGAAGCGGAGCGTTACGTGTTTTCACTGTAAGAGTTTACAAAACAACAAACAATAAAGGGTATTATCATGAAAAGGATTTTCTTCCTTGCCTTGTCTTGTATCACCCTATCAACGGAGGCAATAGCTCAAACAAGTATCACAAATGATATTAGCGAAAACACTGTATGGGATTTGTCTGGTAGTCCCTATGTTATCTTAAACACGATTTTTGTAAATGAGGGCATATCTTTGACAGTTGAACCGGGTGCTACAGTTAAATTTGATTCATCCACTAGTTTGATTGTAAAGGGTACCATCATGGCCCAGGGCGAAGACTCTAATCCGATTATCTTTACCTCAAACAAATCCACTCCAAATATTGGGGATTGGGGATCCGTTAGAATCGACACCTCAAGTGGAGCTACTTCTTTGATTGAATACGCTAATTTTTCTTATGCAACATTTGCAGTGTGGATAAGGGAGGCATCACCCACAATTCAGAATTGTGAAATGAGTAATACTACCTTTTCTGCCGTTCAAATAGATGGGGGTTCCGCTATAGTAGAAAAGAACAATATTCATTCTACTAAAGGCGCATCAGTCTTTGTTGGAGTCGGTACACCAATAATCAGTAACAACATTTTGCACGATAATGAGCAAGATGGCATTAATGTGTTGACTAATGGCACACCAACAATCGACCACAATATTATCTATGGAAATACAAGATATGGAATCAATTCAAGCACGGGGTCTACTATTCTGAATAATACCTTAGATGAAAATGGAACAGCCATTAATTGCGACAATCAATCGCCTACAATTTCCAATAATATTATTACCAATCAAAATGAAATCGGGATCAGAGCTGTGAACGGGGCTACACCAGCACTTTCTTACAATGACATTTGGAATAATGGTACAAATTATTTTGGAGTTTCTCCTGGGGTTGGTGATATTTCTGCTGACCCTGAATTTATAGATCAAGCTAATCGAGATTACAGCCTCCAACCAGATTCCCCTTGTATCGACGCAGGCGACCCCAATAGTCCGCTTGATCCAGACGGAACTAGACCTGACATGGGTGCCATTCCATTTCAGCAAGGTACGCTTATTACCAATGATATTAGCCAAAATACGGTATGGGATATTTCAGGTAGTCCTTATATTATTGTCGGTTCTATAAATGTCCAAGACGGCATATCTCTAATTATTGCTCCAGGGGTAGAGGTCAGGTTTGATAGCTCTTCTTCATTAAATGTCTTTGGTAAAATAACTGCGGTAGGAACCGTCACAGATTCTATTTTCTTTACATCAAATAGGTCGAATCCTAATCCTTTAGATTGGGATAGAATCTTAATGAAAGATAGTGGATCGAATGAGAGTGAGTTTAAGTATTGCAAAATTAGATTTGCGCGTGTTGGAATTTCATTTGAAAATACCTCCGCAAGAATATCTAATTCTCTAATTGCAAAATGTGACCGTTCGGGAATTAGCGTAGACATCGGCTCTCCAACCATTAAAGATAATGTGATTAGTGATATTGTTCATGAGGGCATTCACGTCGCATCCGGTACGCCACTGATTGAAGGCAATACTATTCATGATAACATTGATGGAATCATTACCGATTTCGCGTCATCAATAATAAGACGCAACATAATTTACGATAACTCCAGGTATGGAGTTGATAACAGAAATGCTAACGATCAGAATATGATAGCAACAATTGACCATAATACCATAGACAACAACGGAGATGCTGGAATAAATTGTGGTAATTCAAATCCTATGATAACCAACAACATTATTACAAATACCTTTAGAGTTGCGGGAAACTGTGGTGGCTCCGGGATCCGTGCAACATCAAATGGATTTCCAACAAGTAGGTATAACGATTTATGGAATAATTTAGGTGGTAATTACTGCGATACCGGAAACGGCAGCATACTTTCAATGGAAGGTGATATTTCTGAAGCTCCTATGTATGTTGATGCTTCAGACGGTGATTACCATCTCCAAGAAAATTCTCCGTGCATAGATGCAGGCCATCCCAACTCAGAACTTGACTCAGATGGAACCAGAACAGATATGGGGGCCTTGCCTTTTGAGCAGATTACTTCTGTTGAGGATATGAACTCTGGTGGTTCAATTGAGGAGTTCAGTTTGTCACAAAACTACCCAAATCCATTTAATCCGTCAACACAAATTGAATATTCCATTCCCAAAGCAAGTCGTGTCGTTTTGAAAATATATAATCTTTATGGGCAAGAAATAAGAACTTTGATGGATGAACAGCAAACTCCAGGTATTTATCGTGTGATTTGGGATGGGAGGAAGGAAACCGGGCGAGCTATTTCTAGTGGAATTTATTTCGCACAAATAGTTGCTGGCGGATATCACGAGACCATTCGACTTATCTTGCTTAAGTGAATTAGGCAGAGTAGCGACTGTCTTTCAGCTCAGGCTAATTTGTGCCAGTCAACTCCCGGACCCTTCCCTTGGCCCTTGTCCGCACTAACGCTTAATCAAAGGCAACGGGGGCATACGGCGCTGTGCTAAACCCCGAGGCCCTGGTATAGAATTCTACCGCCTTATCTTGATCTCCCGTAGCTTCAGAGACCATCGCCATTCTGTACAAATTGTAAGCATCACCTCGACTAGCTTGCTCGAGTTTCTCAAGTGCTTTTTTAAAGACTTCTTCTGCCTGTGCAATGCCCCCCCTGTCATTCAAATCCCGTCTGCAGGTGGCAGCGTGGCCTAACGTATTTTTGCACTCGAACTGCCATTCTCGTACACGAATTGGGGAATTTGCAAAATACTAGAATCAGTTTATTTCACGAATGCTGATTGAATGGCATCCGGTGAAAAAAGCGGTAGCTTTATGGGCAGTGAAACACTATTATGCATAGTGGCACTGTGCATAAATTCAAATAACAATAGGAGGAATCTTTATGAATAATGGGAGTAAGTGCCCGGTAACACACGCAGCCGGAGGTGGCACGTCGAACCGGGACTGGTGGCCAAACCAGTTGAACCTTAATATTCTGCACCAGCATTCACCCCTGTCCAATCCAATGGGTGCGGATTTCAACTACGCAAAAGAATTCAAGAGTCTCGACCTGGAGGCGGTGAAGAAAGACCTCGTTGCTTTAATGACCGACTCGCAGGATTGGTGGCCGGCGGACTATGGTCACTATGGCGGGCTTTTCATCCGCATGGCCTGGCATAGCGCAGGCACCTACCGCATCGGCGACGGCCGTGGCGGGGCAGGGTCCGGCAGCCAACGTTTTGCGCCCCTCAACAGTTGGCCCGACAATGCCAATCTTGATAAAGCACGATTTCTGCTCTTGCCGATCAAACAGAAATACGGCAGGAAAATCTCATGGGCCGACCTTATGATTCTCGCCGGCAATTGCGCCCTCGAGTCGATGGGCTTTAAGACATTTGGATTCGCCGGCGGGCGGGAGGATGTTTGGCAGCCTGAGGAAGATATTTATTGGGGTTCTGAAGCCGAGTGGTTAGGAGACAAACGTTACGCGGGTGACCGGGAACTCGAGAATCCGCTTGCCGCTGTTCAGATGGGTTTGATCTACGTGAATCCGGAAGGCCCGAACGGTGAACCGAGTGCGGTCGCTTCAGGCCGCGACATTCGTGAGACCTTCGCGCGCATGGCCATGAACGACGAGGAGACCGTCGCACTCGTCGCCGGAGGACACACTTTCGGCAAATGTCATGGCGCCGGCGATGCGGCACTTGTTGGTCCTGAACCTGAGGGCGCCGGCATCGAAGAGCAAGGCCTCGGCTGGAAGAGCAGTTTTGGCAGTGGCAAGGGGAATGACACGATCACCAGCGGTATCGAAGGTGCCTGGACGCCGAACCCGATCCAGTGGGATATGGGCTATTTTGACATGCTGTTCGACTACGACTGGGATCTGGAGAAGAGTCCCGCGGGCGCCTGGCAGTGGGTCCCGGTCAATCAGGATGACAAAGATCTTGCCCCGTCCGCTCACGATCCGTCAAAGCGGGTTCCGACCATCATGACCACCGCTGACATGGCATTGCGGATGGACCCAATCTATGGGCCGATTTCGAAACGCTTCCACCAGAACCCTGACGAGTTTGCTGACGCATTTGCCCGGGCATGGTTTAAGTTAACGCACCGGGACATGGGTCCCACCTCGCGCTACCTCGGCCCGGAAGTCCCTAAGGAAGAACTCATATGGCAAGACCCCATCCCGGCGGTCGATCACAAACTGATTGACGAGCAGGACACGGCAGCGCTCAAGGGCAAAATCCTTGCTTCAGGGCTGTCCGTCTCCCAGCTTGTTTCGACCGCCTGGGCGTCGGCGTCCACCTTTCGTGGCTCCGACATGCGCGGCGGTGCGAACGGTGCGCGCATTCGACTCGCACCTCAGAAAGATTGGGAAGTCAACCAGCCTGACCAACTGGCGAATGTTCTGGAGACACTTGCGGCAATCCAAAATGATTTCAACAGCGCACAGTCAGGCGGGAAGATGGTTTCGTTCGCCGATTTGATAGTTCTGGGAGGGTGCGCAGGTGTCGAGCAAGCTGCGAAGAATGCCGGCCACGATGTGACCGTTCCCTTCACGCCGGGACGCGCGGATGCGTCGCAGGAGCAAACCGACGTGGAGTCATTTGCCGTACTCGAACCGGCTGCAGACGGGTTCCGTAACTACCTCAAAACCGAATACAGTGTATCGGCAGAGGAGCTGCTGGTTGATCGGGCGCAATTGCTGACGCTGACCGCTCCTGAGATGACAGTTCTTCTCGGCGGATTACGCGTCTTGAATACAAACTTCGGGCAGTCGCAACATGGCGTCTTTACCGAGCGGCCGGAGACGCTCAGCAATGACTTCTTCGTGAATCTGCTCGACATGAGCACGACGTGGAAGGCGGCCTCGGAAGCCAACGACACGTTCGAAGGACGTGATCGCGCAACGGGCGAACTCAAGTGGACCGGCACCCGTGTCGATCTCATCTTCGGTTCGAACTCCCGGCTCCGGGCCATCGCGGAAGTCTATGGATGTAAGGACTTTCAGGAGAAATTCCTGAATGACTTTGTAGCGGCGTGGAACAAGGTAATGAACCTTGACCGATTCGACCTGGCCTGATCATCGTCGAGTGCTTCTAAATTGAAACTCAACGACGCGATGGCTCGCTGACGTTTTACGTTCAATTCGTTCGCGGGGGATTTACAGTTCATAGTCCGTCCTTTTGAGCAATCCCCCGCGGAATAAATGAATGATGGATTGTATCTCCTGCGGGCCAAGGGTAAATAACCGGACGGCTCCTTTCGAAGACAAGGATTCAGATGGCCCACTACAAAACCATTGACGACCATTGGATTTATTTTTCTACCAACAATTGGAAGATGTTATGACTGAACTTAGGGACTGCAATTCCGGGCAATCGATTTCTCAGTGGATTCCCTGGTTGGCCAAACAGGCGGGTTTCCGGAGCGTAAAGACTTTCCGATCCACCCGAAAATCATTCAGTGCCACCCCAAAATGATTGAGAGTCGCCAGAAAATGAGTGGGTGGCGCCGGAAAATGGCTCAGGGCCACCGGGAAATAAGCCGCAAGCACCCAAAAATGAGTCTGGGGCACCGGGAAAGCAATGAGCGCTGCCTTCGAGATGGATATGGAGATAATGTGATCATCTTTGGGTCCAATTTTTTCGAAGGTTCATTTAATGCCGTAACTCGGAATAGTACATCAAACCAATTTGGTAGTTTAACCTTTCATACACCGCCGCCACCATCGGTTGATGCTTATTCCTTTCATTTTCGTGCGACCGACATGCTGCGCCTGTTTCTATACCTCAGGAGGATCGACTTCAGTTGCTGGGTATTTGGAAGAGGCGGCAGATAGAACGTGATATCAAGGTGAAACCGTGGGGCGTCTTGAGGCGTGCTCCATTGTTGTTCTCTAGCACGCCCGGCAGGACTCGAACCTGCAACCTACGGATTAGAAGTCCATAGCATTGGTTTGTAAGTATTTGTTTATATGTGTTTTATGAAATTTATAAACAATTAACCCCTTCTCACAACAGTCACACTTATTAGTTGAACTCAGCATGCATTGTTTTCTCAAGAATCAGAGTTCTGATTGTCGGGAGAATACTCTAAGGCTGACCATGTCATTATGTTATTGGGTTTAGCGATTAGAATCATTCATAATGAGGAAGCGACATGGCTGAAACATTCGATGTCATCGTGATCGGTGGCGGGATAATGGGGTGTAGTAGCGCATATCAACTGGCGAAGCGCGGACTGAAAGTTGCGCTGGTCGAGAAGGGGCATATCGGCGACGGGCCAACCGGCAAGTCATCGGCAATTATTCGCCAGCACTATTCCAATGAGCTTACTGCCCGAATGGCATACCACAGTCTGGGCATTTTCCAAAATTTTGAAGATGAAATAGGGGACACATGCGGCTTCAAAAGGACAGGGTTTGTAGCTCTTGTTGCAGCCAAAGACCAGGTGGGCCTTGACGCTAACGTGAAATTCCAAAGAGGACTGGGAATCAAGACGGAAGTAATGTCGCCTGAGGCCTTGCGTGAGATAATACCGGGCTTGGAGACTACTGACCTGGTTGCTGCTGTTTACGAACCCGAGAGCGGATATGCGGATGCGTATCTTGCCACTAATGCTTATGCACAAGCTGCACAACTCTTAGGGGCAAATATATTGGTGAAAACGAACGTAGAAGGAATCCGTTTTGAGGGAGACAGAGTCGTGGGCATAGATTCGTCCACGGTTAAGCTTGATGCCCCAAACATCTTGTGCTGCACCGGTGCCTGGACTGGCGCCGTGGCAAAAATGGCAGAAGTAGATGCACCCATCAACGCTTGTCGCGTCCAGGTTGCCTACTTTCGGCGTCCGGACGGGAGCGAAGCCCAGCATCCGGTTGTGGTTGATTTTATCAATGCCATCTACTTTCGGCCGGAGGCTGGTAATCTTACCATAGCGGGACTGGTTGACCCTTCCGAAGCGAATGCGATTGTTGACCCAAACAATTATAATGAAGCGCTGGATTATGAATTTGTGCCGGATGTTGGAAAACGGCTCATATGTCGATTCCCGGCAATGGAAATGGCCGGTAGTGCCGGGGGGTATGCCTCTCTTTACGCTGTTACACCTGATTGGCATCCTGTGATTGATGAAGTGCCTGAGGGCAGCGGCTTCTACATCTGCTCGGGTTTCAGTGGTCACGGATTCAAGCTGGGTCCAGCAGTGGGTGTAATGGTGACCGACATGATTGTGGGTGAACGCAACCCGGTATTCGACCCCCATCTCTTCAGATTCAGACGCTACCAGGAAAACGACCCTGTTCGTGGAAAATATGAGTATAGTATCGTCGGCTGAGCGTCCCCAAGGTGGGATTCCAGAGAATATCAGATATGAGGTTTCTAATGAATATGCGCTTTCACTTTCTACGAGTAGTGGTCCTGGTTCTATCATTTTTCGCCTCCGCCATAAACACGGAACTGGTTAGTTCGGTCCCGGCAGTTTCCGGCATCTCAAAGAAGAGTGCGTCGTCCAACACTGTCAGCAGTCCAGTCTCGCAAGACGATAGGCCAATTAAGATCGAATACATTGCGCACGCATCTTTTCGAATACACTCACGGGATGGCAAGCGGATAATCATCGATCCTTATGGCAGTCAAATCTGGTTAGGGTACGATTTCCCCAAGGACTTAGAGACTGATGCCGTTCTGATTACGCATCCTCACTATGACCACGATGCCGGTCAAAGTAGAGGGAGGCCATTTCCCTGGCCGGAAAAGATACCGGTGTTGAGAGACCCCGGCAAGTATGTTATTGGAGACATCTCCATCCACGGTGTGAAAGGAAAACATGCTGACCCGTATGGCAAAGAGTTTGGACAAATCAACACAATTTGGGTCATAGAGGCTGCGGGGCTACGGATTGCCCACTTAGGAGACAACGGGCCACTCACTGGTGAGGCGATTGAAAACGTAGGTCGAGTGGATATTCTAATGATCCCCGTTGATGCGCTTTATCATATTTTGAAGGAAGTCGAGATTCAATCGATCTTTGACGCGCTCGATCCAAAAGTGATCATTCCCATGCATTATCAAATCCCCGAGCTTGAACCTTCCCCTGACAGGCCCAAAAACCTGGGCCCAATTGCCCCCTGGATTAAAGACAAGAAGAATGTTTTGCGGCTTGCGAGCAACGAACACCACTTTACACAAAAGGCATTACCAGAGCAGAGACAAATCATTGTATTTAAGCATTCACCACAAGTGACTAGACCGGAACAGTGACATAGTTGCAGCTAGCCCGCGAAGGGCAATATCCTAACAAGACAAATCCAGCCAACGCGTTTTTTTGATGCGTCATGGTCACCGAGCTGCAGCTTACATGTCACCTGAGATAGCACTGGAGAAAGTGGCCGTGAAGCAGAAGCAGCCGGAGCCATACTAACCTGCAATATCGCCTACATTCATATCGTCCATGGAGCCAATGACGAGCTGTCAAGAGGGTGGAAGCAGGAACCTGTTTTCAAACTTGGGTGCACCGTTGTACGAATAAGAAGTACCATTTCTGTTGCTTATTGAAATTCATTTATCTACTTTCTTTACTTCCATAAGACCAATCTCTGACCTTGGGGAGCATGCCTGAGTATTTCCACAAGACTGGTGAAGCAAGTCCAGTACGCGTTTCAGTTGAAACTGAATCAGTTTTCCTGGTGGAAAAACGAGTGCTTTGAGAAAGCCCTCGAATTCTGCAAATAGGAAAGAAGACAAGACAACTACAGGAAAATTGAGCAATTGAGCAAGAGCTCAAAGATGCAACGTAGTCTTTGCCTGACCCGCAATTGTGGAGAGTGCGTGCCATGAGATAGTTGTCGGCTCTTATTGTCATCACACCCTGTATCCTTTATCTTCGCACTGGGGCAAGCAGCGAGGCTTAGCATAAGAATCTTCGTGTCGTAGTCATTGGTGCACATCCGAGTGATTGCGATGTAAAGTTCGGTGAAACCGCAACGCTGTTTGCTGAAATGGGTCATGCGGCAAAACTCGCCCCGGTCTGTCACTTGTTATAGTGTTACCAATGAAGCCTTACATTCTTGTGCAAAGAATTTCTCTGGTCAAGTATCGATCATTTAAGTAAGAAAACTAAATGCTGACCGCCGAAAGCTGACAACTTGAAAAGATGTTTCCATAGTTCTCATTTCAAGTTCCATCTTGCGTTTGCCAATGTGCAGCTCCGCCGCACAGGAATTAATAAGGTTAATTGTGTTTGCATCGTAGGCCAACAAAATACTTCTCATAATTGAAAAATAACAAAATAGAGATTTCGAATTCTTTAGATTCGTTCGAGAAGGCTGGGCGAACTCAGAAGGAGCGTCAAGTTTGGGGGCGGTTAAAGAGAGGCGATGCTAAAGCTCTAGAGTTCTTGTTTCGAGCCTACTATTCTTATCTATTTGACTATGGCCTGAAACTCGCCAGAGAGGAAGAACTGGTAAAAGACGCTATTCAGGAACTGTTCTCATATATTTGGGAAAAACGAAGAAATCTCTCAGCGGTGGATTCAATCAAAGCCTATTTGTTTGTTTCATTGCGGCGACTCTTGTTGAGTACCCTTAGCAAACAACGGCGGCAAAAAACAGCTCATCAGGAATTTACAGTAGAACAAATTGCCGACACGTTTTCACCGGAGGATTTGATGATATTTGCAGAGCAGGAAGCATTCGAGCAGAAGAGGCTTCGGTGTGCATTTGAAAAAATTCCTGCACGCGTCCGTGAGGCACTTTATCTTAAGACCTATAACAATCTAACCTATAAAGAGATATCCGAGATTATGAACGTAAGACCCCAAGTCGTACGCAATTATTTGTCGGAGGCATTCCGCCGTGTCAGGGCAGTGCTGGAGCCTTCGACATAACCGAAAGCCGTCCCATCCTCATTATTACACATTTTTCATCTTTTTTTAAAAACCCCCCATTACATTTTCCTGCTTAGTCTCTCTATAACATTAAGAACCGCAATCCCTTCACTTTAACAAACACTTAAGAAAACATTCTATGACTCAAGATATGGAAGACATTGTCTCTTTACTCCTGGACGAATCATTTCATGACTGGCTTTTGGGGAACGCATCTCCATCGGACCTGAAGAAATGGGATGCGTGGCGAAATCGTTCCACGGAGAATGAAGAGCTTTATTTGAAAGCGGCGGAATTTCTGGAATCCATAAGATTCAACGCCGCAGAAGGTCCGGCAATAGACTCTGAGTGGAGCAAATTGAAAGAAAAATTGCGGCTCGACAAGGGAGCGGGAGAAGCTGCGCAAGCCTTTTCGCCTCTGAGCGGACTCTACCCCCCGCGTCGGAAATATGATAGCTGGATACGATTTGCAGCGGTAGCATTTGCCGCGACCACCCTGACTGCTCTGATTATGTTGGTTAATTTTTCCCAAAAAGAAGCAGGGATTTCAGAGCGAGATAGTTATCAACTTATTTCGACCGAATATGGCCAGCGCGCTACGATCAGGCTCCCCGAAGGAACTAGGATTGTATTAAATGCCAATTCCACTTTGCGATATCCGGCCGTGTGGACGCAATCTTCAACGCGTCGATTTGAATTGAAGGGTGAAGCTTACTTTGCAGTCGCCAAGAGTTTTGATGTGCCCAGGAATGAGTTCTTCGTGCATACGACGGATGGCACTATTATGGTAACCGGCACACGCTTTGTCGTTCATGAACGCGGTGGGGGCACGCGTGTAGTTGTTGAAGAAGGTGGTGTTGAAGTTTCTTCGGATGACACACGGCTCGTGGATTTGGAGTCCCTCACAAAAACAAAGCTAACGCCAGGGCATCTACTGCAATTTACAAAGGGAAAACAGACATTGAAGCCGGTTTCGGTGAATATTGAATCGTTTGTTACCTGGTGGAAAAACGCAATGATTTTGGAACAGACTCCGTTCAAAGAGATCTCGCAGCGTTTGGAAGAGACGTATGGTGTCAGGGTAGAAGTTTCGGACAAACGTCTGCTACAAAGAACGCTATCCGGGTCTATCGAAAATCAGAATCTGGCTGTGGTCACGGATGCGCTTGCAAACGCACTGGAGGTTCCGGTTCGCCGGGAAGGTGCTCTCATTATTTTTGGGGAGGGGGAGGTTTCTTTTTGACCTGAATTGTTTACCGCAGAGAACGCGGAGTGCCAATTTTATTAACTTAACGTACTGCCGTAATTAAGGAAGGAGGCTGTATTATGAGACGTTTTATTACTATATGCCTTGTGGTTGTGGTTGGAATGCTTGCGACGAACAGTCTCGCTCAACAATTGGCATCCAAGATGGTTGATCGTCAGCTCTTAAGGCAGCCATCCCCGCAATCTGTGACGTTGGAGAAGGCGCTGTCTAGGCTCGAACAAGCCTATGGCGTCTATATCGTTTATGATGATGCTGTTGTCAACGGGCGAACCGGGCCCCTGCTGGCATCTTCTTCTCAAAAATTTCAAGAAGCTCTGGAAGCGACTCTGGGCCAATATCCGATTCACTACAAGAAGGTTGGCGCCAGGACCGTGGTTCTTCAGCAGATGGAGCTGCCGACGGCCCGCCCTGAGCCGGCTAGCGCAATTGTCCAGACACAGGGGGTGAACGGGCGCGTTATCGATGCAGAGGACAGATCTCCGTTGCCAGGTCTGAATATCGTTGTTAAGAATAGCGATCGAGGCACTACTACGGACGCCGATGGCAGGTATACGCTGGGTGGTATTTCACCACAAGATACCCTCGTATTCACCTATATCGGGTATCTGAAACAGGAAGTTGTGGTCGGCGGCAGGGCAGTCATCGACATGTTCATGGAATCTCAGGTCATTCGCGGGGAAGAGGTGACAGTGGTTGGTTATGGTACTCAGCAACGGAGAGAGATTACGGGTTCGGTCGCCCGAATCTCTGAAGTAACATTTCGAGATATCCCGGTTCTTAGTTTTGAACAAGCGATCCAGGGCCAACTGTCGGGTGTTGATGTCCAGGAGAATACAGGTGAACCGGGTGGAGAGCCCAATGTTCGGATAAGAGGAACCGGATCGATCAGTGCTGGAAATGATCCGTTGTATGTCATCGATGGGCTGCCGATTTCTAAGAATTTGACTCTGCAAGGCTCTCTAGACCGGCGTCGTGCGGCCTTTAAGCCCCCCGCTACAAATCCGCTGGCAGCTTTAAATCCAAACGATATTGCCTCGATCGAGGTCTTAAAGGATGCCTCATCCGCAGCTATTTATGGCTCGAGAGGATCAAATGGTGTCGTTCTAATTACAACCAAGAGAGGCAAGGCGGGTGCGAAACCCGTTATCAGGTTTGATGCTTACACGGGTACTCAATCGGTTGCCAACAAACCGGATATGATGAACGCGCAGGAACTGATAGAGTATACACAGGATGCCAGGAATAACAACTATATTGACCAACTGGATCCGCTGAATCCCAGCAGCGCTAATTTCAACCCCTCTTATGATGCGACTAATAATGCCGGCCGTCCCAATAACGGCAATTTTACTTTGCCGGATCAATATGTCAATTGGGATGGCACGGACACAGATTGGCTCGATCTTGTCTTCCAGTCTGAGCCAATTACGAATACGAATGTTTCAATCTCAGGCGGGAGCCAAAGGCTAACATACTACATCTCAGGCGGTTATTTGCAGCAAAAGGGAATTATAGAAAATTCACAATTTCAAAGATATAGTTTAAGTGCGCATCTGGCAGGTGATTTAACTGAACGTGTGCAATTTGGCGCCAACATTAATTCATTTTTTACCGAGAATGATAGAGTACCCGCAAGTGCACCGTATTTTGCCAGGCCTCCGGGCATCGTCTATTCGGCTTTGGTACATTCGCCGGTCGTCCACCCTTTTGATGCTCTTGGCAGGCCCAATCAGCGTCAGGCCGATGGCGCCCAGTCTTTTCTGGGTGGCGGCACCACCTCCGCCAGCAATCCATTGGCGATCATTGACGGCATTAGCGAGAGTCTGGATAATCATCGGACCTATGGCAACGTCTATACAGATATTACGCTCAGGAAAGATTTGACCTATAGATCCATGATAGGTATAGATTTAAGCAACTATCAAGATTCTTTTTTCCGGGGCAACAGTTTGTTGCACAGAAACGCGACAACCGGAGACCCTTTTGCCGAGTCCACTGCATCGAACAGTACTAACTGGGTTTGGGAAAACACCCTTCATTATAAGAATACTCTGAGCGATGTTCATAACATCACGGCCCTTTTAGGTTATTCCGCCCAGAAGGAAGTGAATGACCAAAATTTCGTCAAAGCTGTCGATTTCCCGGATGATCAAGTACAGACCATCAGCGGCGGTCTGGTTACGGCGGGAAACAGCCTTAAAGAAGATTGGTCTTTGGTTTCCGTATTGACACGACTTAATTATAATTACAAGTACAAATATCTATTGACTGCCACTATTCGTTCAGATAAGTCATCCAGATTTGGGGCAGCGAATCAAACAGGCGTATTCCCTTCATTTTCAATTGCCTGGCGCATGATGCAGGAAGACTTCATGAAAGAACAGTTTGGCTTTCTAAGTGAACTCAAATTGAGAGCAAGCTATGGCGAGACCGGCAACTTTCTAATTCCAAACTTTGGCGCGATTGGCTTGTTGGGCCAAGGTCTCTACATTGAGGACGACCAACCAGTTACTGCGGTATTTCCCGCGACGATCAGTAATGAAGACCTGGGCTGGGAGACAACCAAACAAACTGATATTGGCATCGACTATGCACTGTTCGAAGACAGGATTTATGGTACCTTCGATTGGTATAATAGTAAGACTGAAGATTTGCTGCTTAATGTAGGAGTGCAATCCGCAACTGGTTTCACCAATGCTTTGACGAACATCGGGAGTGTTCGGAACAAAGGGATTGAGCTCTCCCTTACTTCAAGGAACACGGTAGGGGCCTTCCAGTGGTCGACTGAGCTCAATTTCGCAGCTAACGACAATGAGGTTCTTTCGCTAGGACCGGATAATGAGCCGATATTGGTTCCCGGGGGGGCAGGTATCAGACATATCACACAGGTTGGCGCTGAGATGGGCAGCTATTGGGGTCACGTAGTTGACGGTATCTATCAGTCCGAGGCGGAGATTGCCAGTTCTCCGGTCGATGAATTGGCCCCGGATCCCAAGCCTGGCGATTTCAAATTCAAGGATATCAACAACGATGGTGTTATCAACAACGATGACAGGACCATTACCGGCAGCTATCATCCCGATTTCACTTATGGGATTACCAACAGGTTTTACTTTAAGGATTTTGATCTGAGTATCTTTTTTCAGGGCGTTGAAGGCAGAGAAATATTGAACCTTACCTCCCGGCACCTGAAAAACGGTGAGGCTAATTTTAACAGTTATGCCATCGAAAATGAGCGCTGGCGGTCTCCGGAAAATCCGGGCAATGGCCAAATTCCCAGGGCCGATCGACAAACTGGATTGCAGGGTAATAATAATAGACCCTCATCATTCCAGGTTGAGGATGGGTCATACTTCCGCTTAAGGAACCTTACCATTGGATACCAGATCCCGCATTCGTTGACCGGCAAGTTTGCCGAAAGTTTAAGAATTTACGTTTCGGGCAAAAACTTGTTTACAAGTACAGACTATATCGGGTTTAACCCGGAAGTCAGCCTGCAAGCACAAAATGCGCTTGTCCAGGGGGAAGATTACGGCGCGTTCCCGCTCTCGAGAACATGGATTTTAGGGACCAATATTACCTTCTAGGACAAAGCAAATTGACGGCAAGAATAAACAGGAGGAAACCATGATAAAAAGAATATTTATGGCATCAGCACTGATGATGTCATCATTCCTTGTACAATCTTGTTCTGATGGCTTCACGACACTGGCGCCGCAGTCGGAAAGAAATGTTGAAAACTTCTATCGGACTGCCGGTGACATAGAGATTGCGGTAAGCGGCATCTATGATGCTTTACAGAGCGGCGGTACCTACGGAACTACCGATGCAGTTGCCACAGGCGGTACCAATGGCTATTGGCTGATGACAGAAATGAGATCGGATAATACGGACCAGGGCGGTGATGTGACAGGCCTCGCTTTCTCCATAGCCGTAGTCAACGTGTTCGCCGAAGATGCCTTGAACGAATTTGTTCTGGGTGCTTGGGTGGGATCCTATTCGGGTATTGCCAGGGCTAACATTGTTCTTACCCGCATCGTGGATATAGACATGGATCAGAGTTTGAAGGATCAATTCACCGGGGAAGCGCTTTTCCTGAGATCATTGTTCTATTATAACTTAGCTCTGCTGTTCGGCAATATTCCAATGCCGCTCACGGAAACCGTCTCCGTCTCAGCGCAGCTTGAGCAAGTTCCTGCTGCGACTGTTTTTACTCAACTGATTGCTGATTTACAGGAGGCCGCGGGGAAACTTCCTGACGGTCATCCGTCAACAGTAGGTGGCAGGGCGACCAAGGGCGCAGCCCAAACGCTATTGGCGAGGGTGTATCTTACGGTGGGGGACAAGGTTAATGCTGCAACGGCCTTGCGTGCCGTTATGGGCAGTGGGGCCTATCAATTGGTGCCCAATTATGCGGACCTGTGGGGCCAGGCAAATGAACTTAATAGCGAGTCCATCCTTGAAGTGCAGTTCAGAGGAGGCGGACTTGGCGAGGGCAGCGGATACGCCAATGCCTTCACTCCGGACGCAAGTCTCGTGGGTGGACAGCCGGCCGGCGGCCGTAACAGGCCGACGGTGGACTTGATCACTTCTTATGAGCCTGGTGACTTGCGTTTTGAGGTTTCCATGGATACTACGTTCCTGGACCCAACATCAGGGGCAAGACAAAGATACGTCCGAAAATATTTTAGCGTGCCATTTGGTGAAAATGACGCTGATAATAATTTCATTGTATTTCGCTATGCTGATGTATTGCTTATGCTGGCGGAGGCCATTGGCGAGGGTGGAGAAGCCTACGATTTAATTAATCAAGTGAGGAGTCGTGCCGGCCTGGCTGATATAGGCTCTAGTACCCCGGGAACGTTCGAAGACAAATTGCTCCAGGAAAGGAGAATAGAGCTGGCATTTGAAAACCACCGCTGGTATGATCTGCTGCGGTTTGGAAAAGCTCTGGAAGTGATGCAGGCCCACAGCTCGGGAGCCACACTCGATACTTTTGTTGATGCAACATTTCCGCCGCCCAGTGCCAATCAGTTATTATATCCTATTCCTCAAAGAGAGGTAGATTTGGGCCTGACACAGAATCCCGGCTATTAGAGAGACCTGGCGATTGTGCTACGGAACCGGCTCCATTATTTTCGATGTTTCGGAAAAAATATGGGAGCTGGTCGTAGCCAGGCTTTGGCGAAAACAAATGTTCACGACTAAGAAACAGGAGTTGTTTATGCATAGTGCAAACTCTGTCATCGTCTTGTTGGCAATACTTCTCTTTGTGCCGGCTCTGGCTGTCGGACAACCAGAAGTGCCGGTCGAGAAGTGGACAGGAAAGACCGTGCTATTGGTTGGGGCTCATCCGGATGATGATGCCGGCAGGTATGGGACACTCTCCCTACTTCGGGAGAACGGTAACGAAGTCTACGTGCTGCTGCTGACTACCGGCAATGTTGGGACTAAGGATCCTACCATGACGCGGGACAGGCTGTCCAAAATCCGTCGCCAGGAAGAGCTCAACGCCCTGGCTGAAATAGGCATTGACGCGGATCATTATATTAATCTTGGCTACACCGATGGCATGGTTGAGTTTGCGGACAAAGAAGAAGTGGTACGGCGGCTTGTCTGGCACTATCGGAAAATAAAACCGGATGTACTAATCTCCTGGGACCCTGGACATGGTTATGTGCGCTGGCATAAAACCGATCACCGCGCGGCATCTTATCTATCGGTGGATGCTGCCCGCGCCGCTGAATGGCGTTTGATTTTCCCGGGACAAATTATCCACGAAGGTCTTGAGGCGCACGCCATTCCAGAGTATATGTTTTATGGTGGTGTTGAAAAAGATATCAATACCTGGGTTGATATCACGGGACATGAGGAGAAAAAAATAAAGGCGCGCTCCCAGCACATAAGCCAGATGAGTGCAGCGTGGAACAACTACACAGGCCCCAGCCCGGATGATCTGAAACCCGAAGATCGCAAGGCATTCCTGGAGAGAATGAAGAAGATTCCCATGAGAGACGGCAAAGCGATGGAAGGGTTTCGCTATTATAAAGGTGCGCCGGATGGAATCGGCAGCGGCCGGTGATAATTCTTACTGTCACAGAGATGCCTGGAGAATTCTACCGGAATTTCGTCTCGCTACCCTCTAGTCTCTGTGGCAATCTGTAAACGCAGGAAAGGCCATACCATGAAGCAGTTACTAATTGTTTCTTCGATACTTTGCAGCACAATCCTATCCTTCGCACAGGGTGCAGGGAACTCGGACGATGGCAAGCTTCGAATTATTGCGATTGGGGCCCACCCGGACGACTGCGATGCAAAGTTCGGAGGTACAGCGGCTCTCTTCGCAGAAATGGGCCATGCGGTCAAGTTTGTGTCAGTCACAAACGGTGATGCCGGACATCAGACCGAGGGTGGCGGCGCCCTCGCCAAACGCAGACGTGCCGAGGCCGAGGAAGCTGGCCGTCGTTATGGCATCGACGAATATGTCACCCTCGACAATCATGATGCCGAATTGGTACCTAGCCTGGAAGTCCGGCACCAGATCATCCGGGAAATCCGTAAATGGAATGCAGACATTGTGTTGTCTCCACGTCCGAATGACTACCATCCCGACCACCGATATACTGGTGAACTAGTTCAAGATGCCGCCTATCTGGTAATCGTACCGAATGTCACGCCGGATACGCCGCCTTTGAAGAAAAACCCGATTTTTCTTTACTTCAGCGACCACTTCCAACGGCCAAATCCATTTCGACCTGACATCGCAGTAGCAATCGATAAAACCGTTGATAAAAAAATGGCCGGTCTGGACGCCCACGTTTCCCAGTTTTATGAATGGATGCCATGGACAGTGGGAAGAGTTGATGAAGTACCTGAAGGCCCAGCGGACCGCAAGAAATGGCTCAAGGAGGTGTTCGGGGTTTACCAGGGTGCATCTATCTCACCCGAACTCCGCAAGTCGCTTGAAAAGTGGTACGGACCTGAAAAAGCCAGGGATGTAAAATATGCTGAGGCGTTTGAGATTTGTGAGTACGGCAAGCAGCCCGGTGAAGAGGAAATCCGGAGGATGTTCCCCATGCTGCGTAAGTGAAACGTTAAGTATGAAATACCAAGCAGGGAAGGTTTGAGTGTTTGTTTTACACGTTTCACGTCTTACATTTCCCGTCTCACCTTAAGAGGAGGATAAACCAATTCGAAGAAGCTATTATGTCGTCGGCCTCATTTTTCTGACCTTTTTTGTTATCTCCTTCCTAACAAATATCATTGGTCCTCTCGTCCCTGAGATTATTGAAGATTTCAAGTTAAGCTTGACCCTCGTGGCCGTGCTGCCGTTTGCGTTCTTTATCGCTTATGGTGTCATGTCAATTCCTGCAGGATTACTCATTGAGAGATTTCAGGAAAAACCGGTCATGGTGGCCGCGTTTGCTGTGGCGTTCTTAGGCTCGCTTATTCTGGCACTGTTTCCAAATTATTTGAATGCTGTTTTTTCCCTGTTTCTCATAGGCTCGGGCATGGCCATGCTGCAAGTCGCCATCAACCCCTTGCTAAGGGAAGCCGGTGGCGAGGAACACTTCGCATTCAATGCTACGGTAGCGCAATTGATTTTCGGCGCTGCTTCCTTCATCAGTCCCCTTGTTTATTCATATCTCGTGCTTAATCTCGAGAAGAAGTCGTCCGATTCAAACATGCTGATCTCGACGCTGTCAAATGTCGTTCCTGAAAGTATCCCATGGATCTCCCTTTATTGGCTTTTTGCAGTCATTTCTCTACTCATGGTAGGTATTATATTTGTCTCAAGAATACCTGAAGTTGAGCGCAAAGCAGATGAACAGGTTGGCGCCCTGAAAACTCACTTTGAGTTACTGAAGAACCCAACTGTTGTTTTGTTTTTCCTTGGAATATTTACTTATGTAGGACTCGAGCAGGGCGTCGCAAACTGGATCTCTGAGTTTCTGAACAAATACCATGGCTATGATCCGCAGACAACCGGCGCTAGAACGGTCGCTTACTTCTGGGGGCTCATGACCATCGGTGGTATCGCGGGCATTGTCTTGCTGAAATTGCTCGACAGCAAGATAGTGTTGGTCATCTTCACAATCGCGGCGATTATGAGCTTAACCGCAGCCCTGTTTATGTCCGGGCCGGTTGCATTAATTGCCTTCCCTGCGGTCGGCTTTTTTTCGTCTGTCATGTACCCCATCATATTTTCCCTGGCACTCAATTCAGTTGAAGAACACCACGGCAGTTTTTCGGGAATTTTGGTCACTGCCATTATCGGGGGCGCAGTCCTGCCGTTGATTGTCGGCGGACTCGGAGACCTCATGGGTTTGAGAAACGGCATGGTATTTTTATATCTACCAATGGGGTACATCCTGAGTATCGGTTTCTGGGCGAAGCCTTTGATTAAGAATGTGACCATCGAATTTGGGAAAAAAGAATCAGCGGACGGTTAGGAGAAATTAGGAGCCGCCATTCTGTCGATTTGAGAACAATGAAAGAGATAAACATATTAGGGCTTGATTTAGGAGGCACGAATGTCCGGGCAGGATTAGTACGAAACCACCAGCTCGGAGAGGTGTCCTCTACCAAGATAAATTCACAAGGCTCGGTGGACGATGTACTGGATCAGGTTTTTGAGATAATAGATAAGTCTCAGCCTGAGGATCTTGACGGCATTGGCATAGGCGTCCCAAGCGTTGTGGATGTTGAGAAGGGCATCGTTTATGATGTGCAGAATATCCCATCCTGGAAAGAAGTGCATCTTAAATCCATAATGGAAGAGCGGTATTCCGCGCCGACTTTTGTAAACAACGACGCTAACTGTTTTGCACTGGGTGAAAAACATTTCGGCAAAGGAGTCGGATATCAATCGGTTATCGGACTAATTTTGGGAACAGGTTTTGCCGGAGGAATCATCGTAGATAACAAGTTGTATTCCGGGAGAAATTGTGGAGCGGGTGAGTTCGGTATGATGGCTTACCTGGATAGTGTTTATGAGTACTATTGCTGCGGACAATTCTTTACTCGTCAATTCGGACAAACCGGCGAGCAGGTTTGTCAAAGGGCAGAGGCCGGCGAGGACGAAGCAAAGAGAATGTTCAAGGAGTTCGGGCATCATCTGGGTAATGGTATCAAGACAGTTCTTTATGCTTATGATCCTGAGATAATTGTCCTGGGCGGGTCAGTGCGCAAGGCCTTCCGGTTTTTCGAGGAAGCGATGTGGGAGTCGATACAATCCTTTGTCTATTCAAATTCGATCAAGTCGCTGAAGATTGAAGTCTCAGAGCTGGAGCATGGCGCCATTTTGGGGGCGGCGGCGCTTTATTATGATGCTCAAACAACCTGAAGTTGTTGAAAAAACACCGAGATTGAACAACTGAAATATGATTAGTGCTTGACCGAAGACTCGTTCAGTTATGTCATTCCGGCGATCTTTTCAGCCGGAATCCATGGGCTTAGCCAGAAGATTCCAGCTCAACACTATGCCGGAATGACAGCGAAGTTAGTTTTCGGGCAGATACTGATTACACCATCTGTTCTCGTTCCCTGTGGAAAATGGTTGTCGGAGCTATTCGCAAGCAGAGCAAGACTCTTAGGGAGGTTTTCCCAGCATGAAAAAATTCCTCTTACTATCCTTAATAATCCTTTTGTCTATGGTTGCCGGAGCTTTGTTCGGTCAGTCACGGATACCGCTTAAGGTTGAGCAGCCGATTGCGGGCGCGCCTTTGACAATGGGAATCCCTTTCGCAAAAGGCGTCCTGGATTCGCCTGACCATGTGCGTGTGCTAAATGCAAAGGGTAAGGAGATTCCTTCTCAAATCACCGAAGTAACAACCTGGATGCCCGCTGATGAGAGCATCAAGTGGATTTGGGTATTCTTCTTTTGCGAGAATACGGACCGCTATTTCCTGGAGTACGGAGCGAACATTGTTCGCGCCCCGATAGCGAGTGAAAGGATTGTGGTGAATAATAACCAGCGTGCACGGGGTTATATCACAGTATCCACGGGCCCGCTTCGTTTCCGAATAAACAAGGGCGGCAACGGCTTTTTGGACAAAGTGGAACTGGATTTGGCCGGAGATGGGTTTGATGAAAATGACATCATAGCTGAAGGACCTGAGGGCCGGGGCTCATTTCTGGATATTCTTGACGACGCAGGACTTGACAAATCAAAGGCTGTGCTCAAAAGGAATTGGATTGAAAAAGGCTCGGGTCCTCTACACATGATAATTAGAGCCGAGGGTGAATATCAATACTCGCGTGAGGATAACAATCCCTCTCCGTTTATCGTGAGGGTGCATGCCTATGCCGGCAAGTCTTTTGTTCGCGTACTGCACACATTGACTTATACCGGTGAACCCGACAAGCACAAGCCCTTTGAAGGTGAACACGCCTTAATTGCCACCCAGTCTGAAAATATCGTTGATGAGCAGACTTTGGTTGGTGACCCGGGCTGGGCGCAACCGAATGATAGAATAGCGGCAGCAGGTATTTCTCTCGACTACAAGTTGTCCGAAGAGTTGAACTATACGACCGCTTATCGCAAAGGCATGTGGTGGCAGCGCGGTGACCGAGAGTTCTTCGAAACCGGTGTCACCTCACAAAAAGAACTGTCAATCCTGCAATCCGGCCCAAAACCCACCCGTATGCCACCGGTCCCGAATTCTACGCCCGAAAAGAGAATTGACGGTTTTTTCGCGAAGATCACCTCTGATTCCGCGCTCCTGGTTGAGTCGGCCAAGGCTGATGGCTGGCTGGATATCTCTGGCCCGCGCTGGGGAATCAGCGTTGGTATGCGGCATTTTTTTGAGGAGTATCCAAAGGAAATTAATCTGGATATCGCCGGAAAGGAAGTAACCGCTTTTTCCTGGTCTCCAGACGCTGAACCGATGAGTTTTGCCCGGCTCTCCAGTGAGCAAGACGGTGGGATGGTCAGCAATTTTGCGCAAGGTGTGACAAAGACAACTGAGCTCGTTTACAATTTCCACAAAGGGGGAAATGGCCCCCGCGATATCGAAAACAAAATGCGTTACTTCCTCGATCCGCCGATAGCTCATGCTGATCCTGAGTGGTATGCCAACAGTGAAGTATATGGTTCTTTCGCACCGCATTCGGAAGAGTTTCCTGAATTTGAGCGTGGAATGGATTACAAGTTCAAGTGGATGCGTTTTAATCAAAACTGGGAACCCTGGTACGGTATGTTTGACTATGGGGATAGAATGACATACTACTACAAGATGGATTGGGTTATTTTGAATAATAACGAGCCTGGTCAGGATTACATGCGCTGGCTGCACTTTATGCGCACCGGCGATAGAGAAATTTATCTCTCTGCCGAAGCGGCAAGTCGCCACAGCATGGACGTCGATAACATTCACTGGCCCGCCGATCCCGAATATGCCGGTGATTCCAATTACGCGCTCGACTTCTGGAAGGAGAAAGACAAACCACAGGGCAACCCATATCTCGGAATGGGCGCGCGCGAGGGCAGGCAGCACTGGGGGACGTTATATAGCGCTCACGTCTGGGCCATGGGATGGGTCGCGTCCTACTATTTAAGTGGATATCACAGGGGACTGGAAGTTGCAAAACTAACGGCAGACACTTACTTGAAACGCATTTGGGGTGAGCATGACTTGCGAGGTCGGCGCCTATACCTGTCTGTCTGGAACCTGGCCGAGATCTATGATGCAACAAAAGATGAGCGATATTTCAAGGAGCTAAAAGACCGGGTGGACACCATGCTCCGTTTGCAGCATCCGCAGGGCGGTAGCCTTGTGCTCGATCGCTATGGATATGCCCAGGTCTATGTCTCCCATGGCTTGCGAAAATACTTGCAACTCACCGGAGAACCAAGAATTCAATCTGCTCTGGTACGTCATGCGCGATGGGTTCGCGACGTCCCGCCCCGCAATCACGGAATGGAATCGTTTCTATCGACTATTCACAGTTTGTTAATCGGGTATAAATTGTCGGGGGAGTCAAGCCTTTACCGGGAGGCAGTTAAAAGAGCTGATGTGTTGAAAACGGACAAACTTTCTGATCCAAACCTTTTTGATGGAACGCACACTCAGCTCGAGCTTTTTAATGCCCTTGAAAGTGTGGATCATATGCCGCCCAACGAGCTGGCACCGGATAGACGTCCCAACTGGACCCTTAACGGCGGCTCAAGAGTATTCGGCTGGACGCACGCCTACAATGTTCCTTATTTACTATATTGGCTGGAAAAAGAGGGATACCCGGAGAATTAGATGTTAGTCGTTACAAAAGACAATTTTGACGAGGTGAGCAAGGAGGCGGCAAAACTACTTGCAACTCTCCTGCGTAGAAAACCGGATTGTGTTCTGGGACTTGCGACGGGAAGTACGCCTCTCGGGATGTATAAGGAATTGATCCGTTTACACAAAGAAGAAGGGTTGGACTTTTCAAAAGTCATTACGTTTAACTTGGACGAGTATGTTGGCCTGCCGCCCTCTCATTCGCAAAGCTACCACTATTTTATGTGGGAGAATCTGTTTAAACATATCAATGTAGACCCTCGACATGTTCATATTCCAATGGGGATGGCGGAAAATATTGACGAGTTTTGTCAATGGTATGAAGAAAAAATTGAGGAGTGCGGCGGCATCGATTTGCAGATTCTGGGAATTGGTGCGAACGGTCATATCGCCTTTAATGAGCCTGGCTCTTCTTTGGGTTCAAGGACACGAATAAAAACCCTCAGCGATAAAACCTGCGAAGACAATGCCCGTTTTTTTGAAAATAAAGACGAAGTTCCCAGATACGCGATTACTATGGGGGTCGGCACAATTATGCAGGCTCGGGAGCTTCTTCTAATGGCCGGTGGTGCTGCAAAAGCGGACGCAATAAAAGCCACGGTTGAAGGCCCTGTCATGGCAAAGTACCCGGCGACAATTGTACAACTGCATCAATTCGCGACCGTTGTGATCGATAGCGCCGCCGCATCCAAACTTGACGGAAGCTACTCCGGATTTTGAAATTTTTGTGCGAAACTTCAAATCCCAGGTGTCAAGCTGGCTATCCCGGTGAAATTTCCCACCATTTTTGCAACCCTAAAGAAGTGGCTATTCTTTTGTGTTCCTGGCACTTTTGATCTAACCAACAAAAATGGCCTCCCAGAACGAGAAGCCATCACATTGTTTTATTGTGTCTAAATCAAAATAGTACGCCCGGCAGGACTCGAACCTGCAACCTACGGATTAGAAGTGCGAGTACCAACGGAATAAGTGCAATAAAAACAGCAGGATTAACTCAGGCAACCCTTAACTTGCCTAAGTTGATGTTTTATCATAGGCTTTCGTAGCCTTGCTTTGGTTTGTCGTGACTGCAATCCCCCACAATACTCCCACAATTCTTTTTACTCGATATACCAGATAGCCTGCTCGATGTAATAAATGCGCGTCATTTGACCTTTCAGACTAAGCTTTCTCCAGGGAGCGAACGCTAAAGATTTCATCTTCTCTTAAAGCTTCAAGATCAGATTCAGAGACAGTTAACACTGCTATGGTCTCACCGAGAGCATTAAAAACCTCTAAGGAGTAACCATCTTCTGAGGTATCCGAAAGATGATGCTCTACGATTGTTGCAACATCACCCTTTTTTAACTTATTCTCAGGAATATCCTTCAGTAAAACGACCTCTTTAAAAAGCTTGTATTTCATCAATAACTTCTCCTTTTGTCCGGGAACATTGTAATAAATTTGGTCATATCTGATTCGGATTCTGTCATCCAAATCGTCCGAACGTAGATGACCTTATCATCAGGCCCCGTTAATGTCCCTCTTATTTCGTACATTTGACCATATTTTGTTTCACTCGTAGGCGTGGCATCAAGGGATAATATTTGAGCCCGCAGGTCGTTTTCTAGTACTTGCCAATTTTTTGGTGTATAGTCTGCTTTTGCCAGCCACTTTGATTTATCATTTCTTTTTTGGAGAGTCAAAAGATACTTCGTTAGCTTCTCGGGTTGAATTAGGCTCTTGGCTGGTAATTTCATCTACTGGATTTGGCTGAATTTATGATTATCAATTTACAGAAATCTTATTCGAAGATCAAGCTCTCAATGTTTCGGGCGACACGCGCGACACGGCTACAAGTGTTCGGATTTAGTGCTTGAGGGGTGCAGTTGCGAGGTCAGAAATGGGGATCAGGGGTAGGTCATTGGGTTCTGAGCCGAGTATCTGCCTTGAGCTTTCTTTTGGTGGACAGTCTAAGAATTTTATTCGGTGTGGATGTGAATTGATTTGGATAAAATTTTTTGTCTGCATTCGGGGGTAAGTGGAAAATTCCTTGGAAATCTCTGGCTAAATTTCTATCACACGGTAAGTCACAAGCAGGAACCCCTCGCAGTAATTTGTTGCATATGACAAAACATTTACATTACTTAATCGGTATTGATGAACGGAAGCGACCTCGTGAGAACTTTTACCAAGCGCAGCATCTTTCCGACAAGCACTACATGACAGTTTATTATTGAGGCCCTGGAGTTCTAAGTTATAAAATAAATAGGTTCAGTTTTCAGAAGTCAAAGTAATAACTGCCCTAAGTAGATTTGTATTTTTCGTTGTCCGACGACAAAATCCATCAGAAGTATCACTTGTGGCATTCTTTCGGATTTGGTCTTCTAGCAAGATCAACCCCGAAGGTGGTTGTCAGAGCACTTTGATTTTATTTGGGTTGGCATCAGTAGATCAGATACGAAGTGTGGGGGGAAAGCGAGACTAACTGGATACTTGGAACGAGCTGTATCTGGGCAGAATACCAAAATAGCAAGAGTAGAAATCTTGTTAGATGAACATTCTGAGAGTCTTGGAACAGCTCCCCATCCTAACTCATGGCTGCTTTCACATGAGGAGAAAGGAGTCATAGGAGGAGCAATATGAGGCATCTTTTACACTTAAGGCGCCGATTTTTCTTGGCAAGTCTTCTGTTGGTAATCGTCGGATGCGCATCGATTCCTAAGGAGGTGGTCGAGTTGTCCTACCGGACTGGTGAAGACTTGGCCGCCTTGTACGAGTCCTACGACAAACTAATCCATGAATACTACGATAAAATGCGAGACGAGCGACTGGCTTATCTCGATGAAATTTGGTATCCGAGATTCCTACAAAACTGGATGGAGGGCGGGGAACTATTGGCAATCGCAATGGGGGACAAGATATGGTCCGAGAAGGACTCAAATCTCATAGCGACTCCCTCTGGAGCCGATCCACAGGAGACACTGATTGCCGTCCGTGATTGGGTCGACTATGCTCTCTACTCATACGAGGTGAAGGAGAACATACTCTTAGAGCCGCTAAACGAAGACGAAGCGGCGCTTCGTCGGGAGGTAGAGATGGCATTCCGACAAGTCATGAGAGCGAACGCAACCATTACTGCCCATCTGAACAGTATTCGAGAGGTTAAGGAGGTTCAAGATGAGGCTCTTGAGGCATTGCACATCAAAGACTTGAGGGATAAAATCAATAACGCGTTGGTAAAAGCATCGGATTCAGCTGCTTCAGGACTTGAAAAGGTTCGGCAGCTGGACGAGAGTGTGGACGATCTGACCGAACAAGTCAAATCGGCAGCTAAAACAATTAAATAAAGTTAAGGAGAAAAGCAATGGCAAGAAGACCCGGAAGAATGGCTGAAAAAGGAGGTAATTCGTTTCGGAAAACCGACCGGGAACTGGTGGACGAGGAGCTAAAATTGCTGTTACGGACGACGATCGATTGGGAGATTCTACGTCCCAAGGTTCTTGACTACGCTGTGTATGATCAATTGATCGCTGAGGTGAACGAGGCAACGAAAAGAAATGAAAGCATCGGGCAACTAAGAAGCCGACTGCAACGACTTGGTATAGACGGTCTTGGTTTGGCCAAAAAGGTAGTTGGGCTGCTCGCCTAGCATAACCCTCACCGGCAAAGAGGGGACGTTTCTTCAGACTTGAAACATTAATGCTGGTAGTCTCAGCAAACTGAAAGACCGTGTAACTGGACGGCTACAGCCGACACTTTTGCATTGGACATAGGTCATGGAAAGTATCCGAGATTTCTTTTATTATGTCAGTTATTTGCAGTAACGGGGCACCACTGAACGACATAGGTTAGTTCTGCTCTTCAATTTTTAAGCTTGGGAGGAGTTGTATGAAACCGGAAGAAAAAAAAAACGAGGACCAGCATAGTAGCCGTCTTTCGATGATTCTTGATGGTGATGTTTGGCGCCTCCTAAACAGTAAAATTGCCATTCTTTTTCTGGGAGCCTTGGTTACTGGTATAGGTCTGTTCCTCTACCAACAAAAGGAAAAACGTTTAGAATGGCAGGCACAAACTCGCTATACTAATCTCAGATTCTCTTTAGAGAAAATGAAGACATGTCAAGAAGAATTTTTTGCAATGAAGGGATACCTGAATGAAGCCGAGTACCTCGTAAGGCCATTCCTTAATCAAAAGGAGATAGATGAGCAATTTCTAAGAAAACTTGATTCCGAGATTGAGAAACTTGAGTCTGCTGCACTTCGACAACATACGAATGTCGCAGCTCTCGTGAGTGGATATTTTCGTGCTCCCCGAACGATTCATGATGAAATTGAGGATTATCGGGATGGTTTACTAGAATATCTTAGAAATATCAGGGCTTTTGTGGAAAGCAAGAGACAGAAACATAATGACAAGGAATTGATGGCAAAGATCCAGACACTTTCCGATATTGAGGAGATATATAACGGCGCCAAGAGAGCTATTCAGCGTGAGCTGGTCGCGGCTACTCGACAGATGGAGAAACAAGCCGGTACTCCACAGATTGGGGGAGCACACCGGTGAATCCTGAAAGCCGACCTGGAGGCCTGTGCTATTTCACCTTCTTCTTTTCGATAGCATCATGCTTCATATCACCGAGGCCTATCCCAGCAGCCGGTGAAGATGTCACCATGACTAATGTGGGTACAAATGGATTATATAAGGATGCGCCGGTCACAAAGGAACATATACTTAGAGCTAAGAGGAAGTCGGCAAGGACAATGAAAATGCGTTACGATTGGGAAGGTCAAGATTCTTACCTAAGTGACGTGGGGCTTGCATTTGTCAAGAGTCAAGACGAGTCATTGATACGACATCAAAAGTTTCCAGATACTGACTATTATTTTTCTATGCATGACGGAGCGGGGAAAGTTGATTTTAGTGTAATCAAAGAAATTATGATTCATAAGATCGAAAATGGTGTCGCCTCGATTGAGATAACGAAATTTCCAGATATTGCAGTGGACGAGCTTCTGCAATTGGATTTCAGTGAGCACAGTGTGGCTACTTTCGAGGCTAAGTACATAAAAAAGGACACGTTAAAGGTAAAAATAACGAACGACGACAAGCATGAACTAGCTTTGGTCGGTCGGGTGAATCGTAAGTATGAGGCCGAGATAATAAGACGTCTTCCGAGGGATCAGCCGATCACATTTGTGTTTGGGACTTTCAAGGATGGCGACGGCGATGTTAAGGTGCCGTGGTGGGGATTGCCTCAAATGACTAGTAATCCTGCTTACAGAAATTTTGTCGATAAATCTATGAACTCCGGGCTCAATAGTTCAGAATGGGCTGGAGAAATCCCTGTAAGCATAAGACAGCACAGTTTTCTTGGTCCTACTAGTGTACTAAGTTTTGTACCAGGATATTTTGCAGACAAGTCGGCGGGAGAATCTAATGGTTTTTTAATACCCAATAAGCTGCCTTCATTTGAGCCTTATGGCTATGTTATATATCTCGAAGATGGTATGCCCGTATTTGATGCTCAGGGGTTGCTTTTTACAAGCCCTGATGTATTAACGAGGCTGGACGAAGGAATAAGTCGCATACATGTAGACCGGTCAGCTAGTTCCGTACCTTTTGGCCTTATTCACGAATCCGGTGTTATAGATTTCGCAAGCAGAACTGGGCGTCAAGCCTTCACTGCCACTCTTCAGTCGCGACCCCGCGCGGAAATCAGTTATGGCAACAAATTGCCCGTTCTGAAAAAATTAGACATCCTATATAATTTTGGAGCTTTTCTCAGTTCAAGCTCGGATTTTAGTGATGAAGCCCTAGTAAAAAAATCCGGTTTCGATCAGAGTCAGATAAGGCTGAATGTTGTCGGGCATTATGAGGATCTTTCAGTGAGAATATATGGAAAGTACTTCAATAACGAAAATAGACTGAACCTCGGTTCTCCAGAATTTGGAAATCTGGAACCACCCATTTTGCAGGGAGATAAGACTTTCCCAGATCTAGAGATTGGTCGCTATCCCACTCCCGAAATGAGCCCTGAGAAGGCGAAAGCTGACGTACTGCTTCAAGACGGCAGTCGTCAAGCGGTGCCACTGAGGAACATTCAAACACAAGACGGGGGGGCAATCACAATAGCCGCAACGAAATATTGGGGAGACAAAACAACGCTCATTTATAAGTCCCGTTACATTAATGTGGAGCACACGTGGAATGGGATAGTCCCATTGACTCGTATTGATGCAACTGGGTATGCTCAGGAACTTGTCGATGCAACTCCGAACGGTTCAAGCTATGAGTTTTCTGTGCCAGTTAAAGACGATACCATCACTGTTGTTTCAGGGATGCTAGAGCAGGCAGGACTTTGGCATATAGTCAAGCCAATGCGCAACCTCTCAAACCTCTTGCAGTTGAATGCGACCATTGGAAGGAATACTCTGGCCGCAGGTATTTATGTGGGCGCATATTCCGTACATAATTCGTGGGATTGGCATGATGTGTTGACCCTTCCACAAGTGACCTCTCCGATCGCACCAACGCCAGTCGAAGTACGCTTGGTTGACCTAGCCGTAATGGATAGTTCGGGAAATGCTGTCAGGCGAGTCACTGATAGCGGCTTTCTCAGATATGGTGCATTCTACGCTAAGGGTCGTGCCAATGCGTCCACCGAATCTTTTTTCTTTTCTAACGAACATAACTTTTCTCATGGATTTAGCTTGAAGATTGGGGCTCGCCTAGAACGAACTAAGCTGAAGCAAACAGTTGACAATGGCAAGCTTCATGATCTTGGTGGCGCGACAGATGCTGATGATGCCATCGCTGGAAGCAGTGAGTCATATACTACTAGACTGCAAACCTTCGATAATGTTGCAGGATCGATAGGCATGAATTATTCACCGAGCGACTTTGTTTCTCTTAATTTCAGGGGTTCCAATACCTACAATGTTCCCACCACAGATGATTTACTTTTTGAGCAGCAAATGAAACTGAAATCTGAACGGCTCCGCAGGATAGCCGCGGATTTCAGAGTCAGGATGTCTGGGCTGAGTTTGTCCACGTCTATTTTTTCTTCTGAGATTAGCAATATGTTCGGTCAGGAAACTAAGCTTGTCCCGGAAACCCGATCGGTCATCTTTGCGCCCTACGTCATAAGGAAAGCTAAGACCCAAGGTGTTGAGGTTTTAGCGGATATTGCGCTAACGACAAGGATGAGGATCACTGGAGGTATTACATTTCAAGATAATAAGTATATAGATTTCAAAAATGATAAGATCGACTTCAGCGGTAACAGAATAAAACGTATTCCCCAGGTTTTTTCGAATGTAGCTCTACATTACGCGCTTCCAAAGTTTAGAGCCTGGATGACTTGGAATCATATTGGGAATCGTTTTTCAGATAGCGATAATTCTATGGAACTACCGTCTCTCCATGATGTCAATTTCGGCTGTACTTACCAGGCAAATAGATGCATGACTTTCGAAGCGAGCGTTTTCAATATCTTCAATTCTGAGGCAATAACCGAAGCCAACCCGTTGTTGATTAGAGATAGCGTTAGTAGCGGCATCCGTATGATGCGCCGCCTAATACCGTTGCGATTCGTGCTCAGTGGAACATTTCATCGATGAAGTGTAGTATCTGCTTTGATGTTATACTTCTCGCGACTGTGCCGATGTCCGAGACATGAAAAGGAATCTTGTGCGGCACGTGGTTTCAGCCCTGGCGCCTTTGACGATTCTAATGATAATGAGCCAATAGGTTCCTTTTAAGTAAGTAACATCTGATGAACATGCACAAAGTACTATTAAAACAGGACATATATTTTTCGCCCAAAATCCCGTCCCCCTATCCAGTACTTACTTTCTGGATAAACGCCCACCGGGAGTGCAGGTGCTAAATAGAGAATCCAGACCGAATCCAAAACGCGTAGCTAATCGTGGTGCTAGTGCGCTAAACCCTTAAAGGTAGGACTAAACCATAGTAGTTCAAAAAAGGAGGAAGAAATGGCAAATCCATCGGATTCAAAAAATGTCTTTCCGGACAATGGGAATGTTGGTATAGGGACAACAAGTCCGAATCGGGAGCTGGATGTGACTTCTGAGGAGAATCCCGGCATAGCAATCACTTCAAAGGCTGCTGGTGCAAGTCAGTGGGCATTATTCTCCTTGGGCACTGCTCGTGCAGGTAATTTTGAAATTCAACAAACCGAACCGGGAGAGGATAAAATTCCATTCACTATTGAACAAAATGCTCCTTCTCATTCCATCTTCGTAGGAAAAAAAGGCAATGTTGGAATTGGAACCGCCAGTCCGTCTTGGAAACTTGATGTGTCATCTGAGGGGAACCCCGGTATAGCAATTACTTCAAAAGCTGCCGGTGCAAGTCAATGGACGTTATTCTCCTTAGGCACTGCTCGCGCAGGTAATTTTGAAATTCAACAAACCGAACCGGGAGAGGATAAAATTCCATTCACTATTGAACAAAATGCTCCTTCTCATTCCATCTTCGTGGGAAAAGAAGGCCATGTTGGAATTGGAACGCCCACACCAAATGAAAAACTTGAGGTTCGTGGAAATGTTATAGTTACTGGAGATGTATTGCTCTCCGGCGCTGATTGTGCGGAAGATTTCGACGTTAAAGATGGGCAAGACCTTGATCCGGGAACTGTGATGGTCATTTGCGATGAAGACAAATTGCAGCAATGCACGCAGGCCTATGACAAAAAGGTGGCGGGTGTACTGTCAGGGGCTGGCAAATACAGGCCTGGTATTATCCTGGACAAAAAACAGTCTCAGAAGAGACGCATGCCCCTGGCACTGACAGGCAAGGTGTTTGTTAAAGTGGATGCGGACCGTTCACCAGTCGAGGTCGGCGATTTGCTCACTACCTCCTCTACACCGGGTTTTGCGATGAAGGCACTCGACCAGGTGAGAGCCTTTGGAGCTGTTATCGGCAAAGCCCTGCAACCGTTAGAATCCGGAAGAGGGCTGATCCCGGTCTTGGTTACTTTGCACTAATAATGCAGTATCCGGGAGTTCAGGAAATACTACAGTCAACTACAGTCTGTAAATTCTTGGGCTATTTCTGGGCATTTTCAACGTTTTATTTTATCGGTATCTTCGGCGAGGTGCCGCTAGTACATCACATCTTTTAAGGCCATAAGGCGGCGCAATGGAAATTGCTGCCAGAGGCTTTAAGCGAAATTGGAGGAATGCAATGCATTTTCTTGATGCCGTCCTAGCATTTGCACTGACAATGCTCATAGTAGCGACGGTTGTGACACATATCGTTCGTTTCCTGAGGAATACAGCTAAATTACGCAGCAGCGAGCTGCAAAAAATGTTAACGGAGTATTTCGACAAAGAGCTTCAGCCTATAGTCCGACGGGAATTGGTTAGACTTAACAAGAATATAAAGGACCAAGTTGCCGCCGAACTTGTCGATACAGCGGATAATGTAAACGAGTCCAAGCTATTTAACCAAGACGAACTGACCACGCTTATCGAAGTGTCAACTGAAGAGCTAACTGAACGGCTCAAACGTTCCACGTTAGGTCAAAAACTAATGAAGGAACTTGGTGACCAAGCCCAAACCGTCTTTAATGAACTGGGACGACGCTACGAAGTCGTAGGCGATAAGTTCACTGAGTCATTTCGCAAAAACTCAAGGAAATGGGCAACTGGCGTTGCGCTCGTGCTTGCACTTTCGCTCAATATTGACAGTATCCATATTTTGGACTCATACATCAGAAATGCAAACATGAGCCAAGGCGTGATCGCGCAGAGGGACGCGTTTGTAGAAGACTATAATGCCTTGGTTGAGTCCCTCGAGAAGGAGGAGGGCAATGATTCGGTTACGAAAGAAGAACTCGCATATGCATTCAGCGACAGTCAAGAGCAACTCGACGTCTTGACGAGCGTCAGCTTTCCAATCGGTTGGTCCTATTTCCCGCACTCTGGGCTTCAAGAAGTGAAGTCTAAGGATTTCCAACGCAGAAACAACTTTAGTGGCTGGCTGACATGGCTGTTTGGTATCTTATTTACGTCTGGGCTCGCTGGGCTCGGGGCACCGTTTTGGCATGACACAGTCACCGGAATCTCTCGTGTTGCCCAGAAAGCGCGTGGCACACAGAAGCTCCGGGCATAGCTTTGATGTTAGGTCGCAACACCTGTGACAGAAGCAACAAAAGCATAATGATAATGGTCGATATTGTGGTTATCTCATAGGGTGACTTGGTCCTTCTTCTGGGATACCTAAAAACGAGCGGGGTATTGAGAAATGTGTTCTCAAATGTTACATATCGATGCCCTATTCCAGCTCTGCCAGTAGAATTCAGTCCTGGTGGTAGTTACAACTATATTTTATGAGCTGGTGGGAGAAATGAAAGATCGCTTTGCTGTGATATGGTCTTTGGATATGTGCTTCGATTGCGACGGAATTAAGGGAGCATCTGGGGTTGTCTCGGTGAATCTTCGAAGCGAAAGGGAGCTTATGCCGACAACAATCATTGAGAGGTAATAATTCATGTATACACTAATCAGTTCATCGTCTCTTCGCAAAGTGCTTGCCGAGCAAGTTCCTGTTCTCGGGCTTTCCTTAGTTATCGCTGAATTTTTGTTCAAATTTCACAGCTTTACTTTGGAGTGCCTTGCATTTCTTGTGACATGGTATTTGGTGGATGCCTTGTACCAACGAATAGGCAAAAGGTCTAATCTTGACATCATCCCCAGTGATATTCCTTGATGGTGCCGGTGATGATATAGTCGTCAGTATCCAGCAGGGCATTGTTCAACCAGCTAAGAAACGTATTACTTGAGAGTCAAGAAATTATTCTGAGTTGTGGGTGCTTGTCGCGCAACGAGGCTTCGGTCAACGGTTTTTGCAATGCAAATTTTTAGTTTGGAATAATCAGATTCGGTAGGATCAATTTGCTAAGCGTACGAACAATTATTGAAAAGATCCTTAACCAGACAGCCGGTGTGCTTTCTGGGGCCGGCAAGTACAAACCGGGCATTATTCTGGGAAAAAGCAATCACAGAATAAACGCATGCCTCTGGCGCCGTCATTGGCAAAGCTCTGCGCCGCATCACGGAGGACAAAGGACTGATCCCAGTATTGGTTACTTTGCAATAGGAGGAAAGCGATGAATTCATTGAGCGTCAGAAGTATTGTGCGGGACCGATTTTTTCATACGGGTGAGGTTTTTCTTCGAAAAAATATCTATGGATTACCAAAAGCGCCGAATGGAAATTCTTTAAGGGCCAAGTTGAATTATTTACAGAAAAGGTTCAAACCATATTCGCGCATTACTTGGACGAAGGATCAAAAGATTCCAGATCAGAAAAGCAAAGTTCCTCCCGCTCTCGCCTTTTACAATCACAGATTACACATGCTGCATTTGGGTAATGAAAACGATGATATCTGGCATTCTGTTTATGATGGGGTCAACTGGACTCCCAATGTGAAAATTGGACAAAAGAGCTTTGCCTCTCCTGCTCTTGCTGTCTATAAAGACAGGCTGCACATGGTTCATCTAGGAAAAAGCGCTCCTGATATCTGGCACTCGAATTATGACGGAAGTAGCTGGACGCCAAACATGAAAATTGATCAAAAGAGCCAAGCCCCCGCCTCTCTTGCTGTTTACAAAGACAAGCTTCATATAGTTCACCTTGGCAAGGGTTCCAACGATATCTGGCATTCTGTTTATGATGGAAACTCGTGGACTCCAAATAGCAAAATCGGTCTGCAAAGCACAGCGTCCCCAACTCTTTCTGTTTATCAAGGGAAACTACATATGGTTTTCAACTGGTTAGCTACTATTTGGCATGCAATTTATGACGATCATTCCTGGACGAAAAACCAAGTTCCAGCCGATAAGCATGGCTCTCTCTCATCGCCCTCACTCTCCCAATATAACAGGAAATTGCATTTGGTATATTTGGATGCAACCATAAATAATACTGACCGAAGATATGGAATCATCTGGCATACGACATATGACGGAATATCGTGGAAAGAAAGGATTGAAGTGCATGATCAGTATAGCAGAGCAACGCCATCAATTGCCGAGGCAGGTGGAGTGTTATACATGAGTCATCTTGGAAGGCACGATAACGAAATTTGGTTCAGCTCGTTCAGCGAAATTCAAGCAAAAATTCACGCTTCGATTAATGTTGATGAGATAGTAAGGAAATTTGCACCGGAAGTTCGATTTCACAGCGCAGAATACTTACCATCCTCAGTTCCGTGGCTTTTAGACCAAGTGGAACTGAGGTATGAGGAAAAGAGAACCATTCTTCCCAAAGAAGGCATGCCGCTGAATATCGAGACGCTTGTTGGCGAGTATGAAAATGGAGAACCTTCCGGTTCAATAGATGATATGATAACAAAATTTGCTTTGTGGATATCTAATGAGACTGTTCGAAAAGGTGAATCGTTGGGTGGGAATGGACGATCTAACGCCGTTTGTTACGCACATGTGCGACCGGCGCCTACGTCTGCAGCAATTGATATCCAATATTGGTTTTTCTATCCACATAATCCTCAAGAAGGTGCTGGATACGGCCATCACGAAGGCGATTGGGAACATATCACCGTGAGAGTTAACGAAAGGGCTGATACTATTCTTGGAATCTACTTTGGACGCCACGGTGGAGAGGGTGGTTGGGAGAGTTTCGAAACAAATGGCATCCATCCTGTTGTATACTCAGCCAACACCTCACATGCGAGCTATCCAAAGGCAGGTACCTATGGTCGCGGACTATTTAAACCTGTTGACCGCGCGGAGGGCAAAGGTGGTTACTGGTATTGTTGGCAGCACGTGATCAATGTTGGAGAAAAATACTGGCCGTTAAATGGGCAGACTTGGTTACTATTCACAGGTCGTTGGGGAGAAAGCTCGGGTGCATCGATTCCCTTTCATGGAAAAGAGGGAGAAAGCCCGCGAACACCCAGCTTGAAACATCGCTGGCATGATGATGGCGGAGGTCCATTGGCATGGTTCACTGATGGGCCACAACCTGTTTGCAGGAAATTCGACTCTCAAGCTATCAAGGTTGTTCAAACACAGAATGGGTGGCTTGTACTTGAAGGATCGGGCGGAGCGCTTGTCTGGGCTGGGAGCAAAAAAATCGCAAATAGAGCTGCTATGATTATTCGATTCTACCGCGTGAATGAACTCTGCAAGTTGCCTGGAACAGACTTTAGCTACTTGTTAGTTAATGGCAAGGCGCCTGAAGGTCATGTTCCAGGCAATCTCCTGGCTGAAGACTGTTTGCCAATAAAACCGAGCACTCTTTTCGTGAAATTTCTAAACGGTCAGTGGTTAATAATTTCAGAAATCGCAGGAAGTATCTGGAATTTCAATGACGTACAATCGGCAATGAGCGCTCTCAGGCTCATACAAGAGCATGGGTTTGGTTTTATTTGTTACGTCGAAAGACCTAACCCTGCATTTACTTTTTGGAGAAAGTAATTTGCCAGTTCTAATGATTCAACTTTTGAATATCTTTAGCTTTTCTTTAATGAGCAATTAAAGACCCTATTGAGGTACTATTCATGCCAAAATCTAAAGACAGGCGAAGATTAGAAATTCGTAATCGGATTAAATTAATCTCTCGCTGGCGCACGAAAAGAGGCAAGCAAGCTCGTGCAGAAATCCTTGCCGCTCTACAGACGAAAGAGATGCCGCCAGCGGAATCAATCGCAAAATTGCGTGGGAGAAAAAGCTTGCAGTCGGTTATCGACTTGCAATGTGTAAATCTCGCCGGAGAGAATCTTGATGCTGTGGAGCTCTCGGGTGCAAGATTACAAGGAGCAAACTTGGCTCGCTGCTCGCTCATGGGGGCCAATTTAGCAGGCGCCGATTTGCGGGATGTCTTGCTGCGCAATACTGATTTAAGTGGTGCGAATTTAGAAAAAGCTAATTTTGACGGCGCTGTTCTTGAAAACACAAAAATAGATGGCGCAATTATGGCTGGGGCAATATTTACCGGTCGAACAATAGTCGTCGGAACAACAAAGTTGTCTTCAGAGATCATAATTCGGGGACCTTCAGACTGGGCGGAACACAATATCAAGGATCAGTCGAGAGGCAAATAATGAGCATTAGCATAAAAAAACTGTTTAAGAAACAAATCATCGATAACGAGGTCATTAGTTTGCGGAACTCGCTTTCAAATCATTACCAGGGATCAAGGATAGGCCTAGGTGAGGCGTACAGGAGCTTTCTTAAGCCTGCAGATGGAAATGGCTTTGTAAGAGGATGCCATCGACCGAGCCAGAATGTTGCAGGTGAGCTTGCCCATGTTGTGCCGTCGTGGGTTCCTGTTCACGATCATGAGACCCGTACTGTCGAAGGAGTGCTTGCACTAAGCAAAATTACCCATACCGATTTCCCACTTAAGCCATGGCACACCTACTACGATTGGAATTTTTTTGTCATCCCTGACAAACAGTATACATATTTGCTCAGTGAAAGCAATTTCAAAGACCATGGGGGCACAATTGAATGTGAGTGGGATACTGGAGATGAACGATTTCTACCTTCCTGGGCATGGCCGCAGGAGGGAAATCGTATGATCATCACTGGCCGGTGGATTTATGACTGTGGCCATCCTGAGGCACATGGACACAAGACCGAGATTCATCCTCCGAAAGCAGTGATCTCATTTCGCACGGAAGCTGTAAAGTTCACCGGAAACTCCGGGGCCACGCGAGCAAATAATGCCATTATCTTTATTGGCCGTAATGGTGGCTACTGGCGCCATGCTATCAATGACCAAAATTATGCATTTGACTTGCATTTGCCACCCAAACCGTATCCTGAGGCCGTTCCAAAATACAAAGTAACCGCAAAAACCGATCATTTACCGGTTCAACCGCAAATAGTGCCATATCCAGGTGAAGAGCCAAAACAGGTCCGTGTTATGATACCGCTTAAAGGCGTGACACCTCATCCTGAAAACTATGGTGCGATCATTTCTGCGGGTTGGAGCGATCCACTCGGAACAGAATCAAGAGTAAGTCAAAGAGTTAGAGTGAAGATATTAAAGATTCACATGCATGGTAATTATGATACATGGGGAGATGAGTGGCATGTATATGTAGGAATTAATGGACGTTGGAAGGTTTGGAAAGATATTGGAGGTAATTCAAAGTCTTTGAATTTCTCTGTAACCCTTGACCTGCATCCAAATGATGAGATTAATATATCTGCGTGCGGATTCGAGGCGGACGTGATGCATGATCATATGGGGGAAAATAGTGGTTACTCATGGGCTGAAATAAGTGACACCAATATGACGAAAGCTCGCAAAGAAGAGATTGAGGACGACGTTTTCTGGCAGCTCTCGGGATCATTCAATGATGAGAATGACAGAATTGGTCTTTTTTCTGTTCGACATGCTTCAGAAGAACGAGGTTTCCTTAAAACTAAATCACATAAGGGTGATTATACATTAGAATATTCCATTGAAACCCCTTAACTATTCTATCAGGGAACAAAAACAGGTGCAGGGTCAATGTGCCAAAGCCATCGAAGAAAAAATTTTATCAGTAGCGAAGCTGGTCTATCTATTTTTTGGGGGTAGTGTCACGATTTTTGTGTAACTATCGAAAGTGGGTGACGGAGCTAACTCGTAGAGTTAGCGGAGTTACCCACTTTCCTCAGGGCCGGGAAAATCCCTTTGAGTAAA
This sequence comes from Candidatus Zhuqueibacterota bacterium, assembly GCA_029262055.1. Lineage (GTDB taxonomy): Bacteria > Zhuqueibacterota > Zhuqueibacteria > Oceanimicrobiales > Oceanimicrobiaceae > JAJDAD01. The sequence goes on along the minus strand of JAJDAD010000098.1, from coordinate 26 downwards.
TGATTCTTGTGTAATACATTTGATGC
>JAJDAD010000097.1 GCA_029262055.1 Candidatus Zhuqueibacterota bacterium | reverse complement strand
TCGCCTGTCTCTATCCAGGTGTCGCCATTATTCGTTGAAACGGCAACATCCCCAAACATGCCGGCAAAAAGGTCGCCCGAAGCAGCAACAGCCAAAGTCTTTATAGACGACGCGGGCAATCCCTGATTGATTTGCACCCAGCTCTCTCCATCGTCATTGGATCGAAAAACACCGCCGCCAGAAGTCCCCGCAAAAATATCTCCACCGGCATTGATCAGCACGGTATTAACCAGTAATTTCGAGAGTCCGTTGTTGACTTCTGTCCAGGCGGTATCGTTGGGGGCTATTCTGAAGACACCGCCATTCCAGGTTCCGGCAAATACAACCTCATTAGAATTTACCGCAAGGCCGCGTATGTTTTTATTGCTTAGGCCGTTTGTTGGAATTTCAATCCAATTGTCGCCGTTGTCTTCGGAACGAAAAACGCCTCTGCTTGACAACCCCGCATAGACCTGACTTTGGGAAACAGCAAGCGCTGAAACACTACCTGAAACTAATCCCGAACGAATTCTCGTCCAGGAGCTACCCTGATCATCTGAGCGAAAAACACCGTCCGAGCCGGCAACTCCGGCGTAAACAATATTATTGGCGTCAAGAATCAGAGAGGTCATAGCCAAAGTGGATAAACCGGTATTTGCAGATTCCCAGGTCGTCCCGTCGTCAACTGTGCGAAAAACACCATTACTTTCGGTGCTACCCAGAACCGTCCCATCCGGCAAACTAACCATCGCATTCACTCTCGATACTTTGTACCCCTGTACCTGGTAGGTCCAATTGTCGCCATTGTCCCGAGAGCGAAATACGCCGGCATCAGTGGTCACGAAAAGGTCACCGGCCTGGTTTCCTGCAATTTTCCATGTTCTTAAATTTGTCAGGCCATTATTCATCTTGCTCCAATTTGCACCGTCGTCATTGTGTTTGAAAACTCCAGCCAACGTGGATGCGAACAACTCCTCAGTACTATTCAAATAAATTGAAGTAACAAACCCGATGCCGACTGTATTGTTTAAAAGCTCTACCCACGTAGTATCTCCGGGTGTAAGTTTAAACACGCCCCTTCCGGTTCCGGCAAACACATCCCCGGCAGCGTTAACTTCCAGCGACGTACAGTTTAAACTGACCAGTCCGGTTGAAAGCGCCCGCCATGTGGTATCAGTTGCAACGTAGCGAAAAATACCTTTATTGATGGTACCCGCATACAAATCGCCATTGTGGTTGACGACCGTGGCATATACTCTTAAGTCTGGCAAACCATTGTTAAATTCGGTCCAGGTTTGACCATTATCGTCCGAACGATAAACACCGCCGCCGGCAGAACCCAGAACCATGTTACCATTGGCTTCAATGTCAATGGATTGAATATTTCTTTTTATTATTCCGGTGTTGGTTGCGTCCCAATTGTCGCCACCATCTGCGGAGCGATAGATTCCAACGTTCGTCGTTCCCACAAATATTTCATTTGAGTCATTAGCAGTAAAGGTGGTGATAAAATTAAAAAGGCCGTTGCTGCTGGGTTTTTTCCAGGTATCGCCATTGTCAGTGGAACGGTAAATACCGGAGCGGCTCCCGACAAAAATATCACCACCTAAATTGATAGTCATTGCCTTGGCACTGCCACCCAAAGGCCCATTGGTTGGCTCCCAGGTTTGGGCTTGCAATTGCGCAACACCGGTCCAAACAAAAATAACTGTTAGTAGCCATAAACCAATTGTATAAGAACGTTTCATGATTTTCCCTCCTGTAAAATTATGATGAGTTGATTAGTCTTTGATTGAAGATATCAAAACATCATTGCCCATGCTTCCTCTCATGGGACAAAGTTTTACTGTGAGGGGACAATTGGGCTTGTTGGTAGGGTTTGTAGTCAGAGCTTGCTCTGATATGATGGCTCTAAATATTGAGATCGAGGAGCGCAGAGCAAGCTCTGACTACGAACGGGGAATTCAGAGAAAACAAACGCTTCAAATTAACTGAAACATCGAAATGTGAGAACACAAGGCGTGCTACAGGCATACTGCGTGCAGAGGAGTGTCATAATTTGTGATTTGTGATTCAGGAGTAAACGGGACACTGTGGTTTGTTTTTTATCGTTGGGAGGTGAGTTCTTTCTCTTTTCTTGGGGTTTCACAAAATTGGAGGTGCCAATTTAAATCAAATTGTGGGAGAAATGCAAACCGCTTCTTCCGCTCCGCGCATAGTCAGCCCTGCCTTCCAATATCTCAACTTACAAAAAGCCAATAATTTCACCCATTTATCGTTTTAACGGAAGTTGTTTGACTTTGAGGGTTCTAAGCGCTAAATGATATAATATCAGAGCTAGCTCTGACTACAAACGAGCTACGAACCTGACCCAATAGTGTAGGGCCAAGCAATGTACAAGAGCAGGAAACTCAGCGAGAATGAGCGCCGTGAGTTAGTTGAGGAACGTAAGAAAAACTCTCTCCCGTGGCATTCTCCACCGCACTTTGTAAAGAAAGATCGCGTTTTTCTCATTACTGCCGCTTGTTTTGAACATGCACCCATTTTTGATGCAGTGCAAAATAGACTTGAGGAATTCACACAGGATCTGATGAAATTTGTAGAGACACACTGTGAAAAATTCTTTCTCTGGGTCGTGTTGGCAAATCATTATCATTTTGTTGCGCATATTCTCGATCTCGATGTTTTTTCCAAACAGGTTCAGGCGTTTCACAGCACAACTGCCATTGCATGGAATAAGGAAGATAAAACACCCGGCCGTAAAATTTTTCATAGTTATTCAGATCGATTCATGCGCAACGAAAAACATTATTGGACGACTTTCAATTATATTCACAATAACCCGGTAAGGCATGATTGCGTTAAAAAATGGCAGGAGTGGCCCTGGTCGAGTGTCCATTTCTATCTCGAAAAATATGGTCGTGAAAAGATGGAAGAAATCTGGTACAAGTACCCTCTGAAAAATTATGGGAAAGGTTGGGATAATTGATTTTATTTTTTTGTTATGCCCGTAGTCAGAGCTTGCTCTGCCTTCCTCAATCTCGAACATTTCAGAGCAAGCTCTGACTACAAACGATCTCCTCAAACTTCAGATGGGAGCTTCCCAAACTGGTCTTTAAAGGCTTTGGAAAAATATGGCAGACTGCTGAACCCGGTTTGAAACGCAATTTC
>JAJDAD010000096.1 GCA_029262055.1 Candidatus Zhuqueibacterota bacterium | reverse complement strand
GCCTTTTCCTGCGCCGGCAGTGCATGAAATTCTTCGCTGAGCGCCCGCTCTTTGTCGCTCATGAATTCTATCTGGTACAGGGCGGCGTCCAGGTCGACGTTCGGTACCTCCGGGTAAGTAAAGTCGCGATGATGGCCGGAGATCGCCTGCAGCAGATCCGGGTGGGCCTCCAACCAGGCAATATTCTGGCTCAGCAGCGCCGAACGCTCGGGATCGATTTTTTGCATAAAGCGCTCAAGGGGCGGCAGGATAATTCCCGACTCCCCCCATTTCTTTCTTTGCACCCAGGTGGTTTCATCAATGCTTGCTGTCGTGCTCTCCTGCAGCTCGGGCCGATCGAGTCGCAGCCAGATGGTCTGGTTCCTGTATGCGTTGGAGTTTCCCAGATACAGCACGGGCGCTTGATAATTGTTCTCCGAGCCGAGGTTGACCCTGACCAGCAGGCCAAGCTTGAACTTCTCCGGCAGAGTCGTACTTGCCGGTTTCAGCTTTTCCAGCCGCATCTGGTCGACACTCTTATCGAAACAATCGCGCAGGTAGAGCCACATCTCCTGCTCGTGGGCCAGCCTGCGCGCCAGCTCGACACTTGCCTCGACGTCGGTGACTGCGTCGTGCGCCCGGCCCGGCGCCAGGCTGTTTGCGTCTTTTAAGTGTTCGAGCTTAAGCGAAGGTTTTCCGTCGATTTCCGGCCAGGTCAGCACGTCGGGTTTGTAAAGCCAATATGTGGTGACCATGGGCAGTAGATCCATGCGGGCACACTGGTTGGCGTACTGATGCGTGTAAGGCGGCAGCAAGTTGCGGTGAAAACTGAAGCGCAGAAACTCGTCGTCGAAGCCCAGCGTGTTGTAGCCCAGGCTGATGGTGCCGGGCTCGTTGAGCAGGGCGTGAATCTCTTTGGTGGCGTCGTACTCGCACACGCCTTTGCTTGATTCCGCCAGAGAGAAACGGTGCGCGAGCATGGCCTCCGGGGACGGCACCACATCCGGGCGCAACTTGAGAATAATTTCGTGCCGGGAGATTTCGTTGAAGGACAGGTCGGTGCGGATTGCGGCAAACTGCAGAACCTGGTCGAACGCGCAGTTGAGCCCGGTCGTTTCCAGGTCATAGAAGAGAAAGGTTTGCGATTCCATGTTAATTGATCAACTCAATGAATCGTTGCGCCAGTTTGGGGCCGGCGCCTTCGTCTTCGTGCTTGAAGAAAACAAAGACAGACTTCCAGTCCGCATTTTTTACCCGGTCGGCCCACGCTTTGAGTTCGGTGTCGCCGTAGTCTGGTTTGCGCAAGCGCAGGTAGCCCCAGTCTGCGGTCGGCACAAATTGGCGTAACTCCTCCTTGTCTGAGTCCGAACAACAAAGCGCGGCGCCTTTGCCGGCGAGCAGGTCGTAAACGTCCTGTTCAAACCACGAACGGTGGCGGAATTCGAACGCAGCCCGGGCATCGTCCGGCAGCAAGGCCAGAAAGTCTGCCAGTAGTTCGAGGTTCTTGCGCAGGTAGGGCGGAAGCTGAAACAGGGTTGCGCCAAGGTTTGCCCCGAGCGTTGCCACTGTTTTGAAGAGATATTCCATCTCACTTTCTTTTTCTTTCAGCGGTTTACTGTGGGTGATCTTGCGAGAAGCCTTCAGGACGAACCGAAAATTCTCAGGAACCTGTTCCAACCAGGATTCAAGCATCCCCGCGTTGGGCATGCGGTAGAAGGTATTGTTGATTTCCACGGCTGGTAGCTGACCGCTGTAATAGCTCAGCATCTCTTTGTCGGGCAAATCTTCGGGGTAAAAACTACCTTTCCACTCTTTATAACTGTAGCCGCTGGTACCGACGTAGAGCTCCATTCAGGTATCCTGGTTGGTTGACGGTCTAAGTTTACCTGCGCTAACTTAGCTTGTTTTACTCCGCTTTTCAACTGAAAACTAGGGTTGGCCACCGAAGTGCTGCGGTGGTTGCCGGCAAATGCACGGTTCGGCACCTGTGGATAAAGAATAAGCCCGAAACACTTCCCGGTAAATTCAGAATTATGAAATAATTCCCTGTCGACCTACCTCGCCAGTTTGTCGCGCGATCAAACTCTGGACAAGTCCGGGCCACCTCCAGCACAAGTTTCGAAGCCGTCAGAATATGCACTTTACCCGGCAGCGTTTTCCCTTTTTGAGCACAAATAGGCCACCGGCAGGACGCACAAAAAGAAGTTGATCCTGAGAAGCCGTATGCGAAACGACCTTGCGGTAGGTACATCCTAATATCAGTACTTTCGCGAGGAGGGTACTCCAGCACCAGTTTCAAGAATACCAACCACAATTCCAGGGGAGCAGTAATGAATAAGATCGCGGGAATCATCGCCGTATTGTGTGCCTGCCTTTCCGGTCCGGGGGTTTGTTGGACCCAGGTCCTTTTGCATGAAAACTTTGACTACCCGGCAGGGAACAACCTGACGGACCATGCCTGGACAATCGTCCAGGGAGGCAACAGTTTGACCAAAGTGGCTAGCGTGGGGTTGTCTTACACAGGCTACATCGCCGGAGGCATCGGAAGCGCTGCCCAGCTCGACCCTAATGCCGGATTGTCACACGAAGATTATGCCCGATCGTTCACTTCGCAGACTTCCGGGAGCGTGTATGTTTCCTTTCTCATAAATGCCGCCGCGGTGGATAACAACGCCAGTTTTAATTTCCCACTCTATGTTACGGCAGCATCAGGCACGGGTGGCTGGGGTCGCGTTTACATTGATGTGAGCCAACAGTCAGGCGGGTCCCCAACATCAGGACTGGTTTCGCAGATCAGGTTCGGCTTAAGCCAGTTCACCGAGTCACCTGTTTTCACACCCTTTATCTATTCATTGGATACCACTTACCTGATTGTTCTCAAATACACCTTTGTCGCCGGGGAAAACAACGATCAGGCCAGTCTGTTTGTTTTTTCTGATCCAAACTTGCCTGCTACGGAACCGCAAGAGGCAACGCTGGGACCGGTGGCCTCTAACTCCCTCGATGCCGCAAATATCACCAGAGTTGTCATTCGGAGAGCAGCGGCTTCCAATAATGCCATTTTGCTCGATGGGATTCGTGTCTCTCCAAAATGGGCTGAATCGCCGCTCCCGGTTGAGCTGGTGAGCTTCACGAGTTTGGTACAGGACGATCAGGTCACCCTGTCGTGGCGGACGGCGACCGAGACCAATAATTTTGGATTTGAGGTCGAACGTAGACAAGCGGCGAAAGAATGGCAACGGATTGCATTTATCCCGGGCAATGGCACCACCAGCCAGGAGCAAAGCTACTTATTTGTGGATGAAGATTTGATCGCCGGCAGCTATGAATATCGCTTGCGGCAAATCGATACGGACGGCAGCTTCGAGTACTCCGGAATATTGAAATTGAGTGTCGGCGGGCCTGTCAGTTCGCAATTGCTTCAGAATTACCCTAATCCGTTTAACCCATCCACCAGCATTTCATATTCAGTTCAGGCTCCCGGCCGCGTGCTACTAAAGATTTTTGATATTTCGGGTCGTACCGTGCGCACCCTGGTGAATGAAAATCGGGCGGAGGGAGAATACTCCGAACTCTGGAATGGCCGTGATGACAGCAACCAGGAGGTAGCGAGCGGACTCTATTTTTACAACTTACAAGCCGGACCGGATCTAACGGAGACCAGGAGAATGGTTTTGCTCAAGTGAGCTGAGGGTGTACCGTCTTTGTGTCTGTTGCTTGACATTGGTATACAATTGAATAAATTGAGTTTTAGCAGCCGGCCTTATCTGGTTTTGAAAGACAGGTCAACCTGAAACTTACGGTTACACCGAAATCGCTGGTTAAAACAACAGACCCTCGGGGAGGAAGAAATGTCAACCTCTGGTTATCCTATCCGTTTTTTGCTTGGCTTTTTTTGTTTGATTGTTTTCTCATGCCAATCGGACTCTCCACCAGAGCAGGCCGTGAAGGGAGAAAAAAGTCCAAAAGTCGTGTCCTCTCCAAATGCGAAAGAGCCCACCAGTTTCATGAGAAAATTCTTTCAAGTCAAATCGGCGAAGATAGAATTTGTCTACTCCGGCGTGTTTGAGGGCAAAGAGACTTTTTATTTCGACGATTGGGGCAACACGGTCGTCATGATTGAAGATAAAAAAGAATTCGGCAACGCCAGGTCACAAACAATTATTTGGAAAGACAAACAAACCACAATCTTCAACCATGATGAGAGGACGATCTGGCGTGGCAAAAGCCGTGTGCGCGGTACCGAGCCTCCCGCTGTGGCCGGACTCGAACAATCGCAACTAGAGATGGTCGGCTATAAAAAACTACCGGACAAACAGATAGCCGGCAAGATGTGTACGGTGTACGAAAACAGCAAACTGAAAGTCAAGTACTGGCTTTGGCAGGGAATCGACCTCAAAATCGACAACCATTCCCTTGGCGATGCAGGCTACGTGCGTGAAGCACAAAGCGTAGAAGAAGGAATACAGATCCCGGAGAGTCTGCTGGTTGCGCCTGCAGGGTATACTGCCACACCGTAATTATGCTCGACGGACGCTGCGCCAGGTAGCTGGAAGTGCTTCTAAACGCTGATTTTCATTTGTCGCACGCACCCCTGTTCGACCTGCGTCCGGCCTGAGAACTTCTGCTTGTTTCAAACCCAAAGGCTGTTTATCCTGCAATAGTCCCGCCACGTAAATTGACGAACAATGCAGGGAGGGCGTGATTGATCCCCAATTATAAATATTTTTCTCACTCGATAAAAGAGGGGCCGTTGCTTTGCAGAGCCGGCTATTGTCTGCCAGAGTCATATTTGTGCCGCTATGTTTTCGCGAATCACTCAGATTCTTCGGTGCAAAGCCACGTCAGAAGACCACAAGATTGGAAATGAACAAGCTTTCATCGCTATCGTCGTCTCGGTTATGTTCAGGCAGGATGGGGATGCAGTGAAATGGTTTTTTCAGAAGGGCATGTATTCGGTGAATAGATGGGCCACTTGGCCCATCCTACTTTGACTGGCAGTTGCTGGCCGTTTTGCTCTCGGACGCAACAATTTTCTTGTGCGCAGCAACTATAGTCCTTACCTTTACAGAAATCATTCCAATTGGGGAGGTGGTGCGGTAATGGGTGGTGCATCCCTGCTGTATCCCGGCGCTCACCTCTCACATCAGTAGGTGCTCCATGCAAAATACGCATGAAGGGGCGGCACAATTCAAGAATTATTCTTGGGGTTGAGCAATGAATCTCTCCGACAACGAAAAACGCGATGCCATCAAACTGATTGAGGCGGGCAAGCCCTTGCCCGACAAATATCGCTTCCTGCTGTTTGGCGATAACCGGGAGGTGGAGCTGGTCTGGCATGGCAAGAGCGCCGACGTCTGCAACGTGGTGCTGCCCTTTCAGGTGATTGAGCAGGTGGACGAGCCGCGCTCGGAAGACAACCGTGAACGCCGCGACGACCAGCTCGCGCTGTTTGAGCTGGATGAGCGTGGCCGCCAGCTCAAAGGCTGGACCAATAAACTGATTTGGGGCGACAACAAGCTCATTCTCTCCAGCCTGAAAAACGGGCCGCTGCGCGAAGAAATCGAGCGTCAGGGCGGCATTAAGCTGATTTACATTGACCCGCCGTTTGATGTCGGCGCCGATTTCTCCATGGACATCGAGATTGGCGACGACACCTTTACCAAGAAGCCCAATATTCTGGAGGAACTGGCCTACCGCGACACCTGGGGCAAAGGCGCGGATTCCTTTATCGCCATGATTTATGAGCGGATGGTGCTGATGCGGGATTTGCTGGCGGAGGATGGGAGCATTTATGTGCATTGTGATTGGCGGGTTAGTTCATTTATTCGATTAGTTTTGGATGAAGTTTTTGGAAAGGACTGTCACATAAATGAGATCACATGGAAACGGTCAGATGCTCACAGCGATTCCGGCCAAGGAGCCAAACACCTCGGTAGAATCTGTGATTCAATGTTCTATTATTCAAAGAATAAGGAAAGGCAAATCCTGAACATGCAGTATCGGCCTTTGCCTGAGTCCACTGTAGAAAGGTGGTATCGCCACGTTGAGGAAGGCTCCGGACGTCGATACAACATGGCGGATATCACTGGCCCCGGAGGTTCCAAGAAGGGAAATCCTGTATTTGAGTGGAATGGAATTACGAGAGCCTGGCGATTTAGCAAGGAGCGAATGGAACAACTTGATGCTGAAGGGAGAATCGCTTACTCCGGTAGCGGTCAAGCCTACTTAAAACGATATCTTGATGAAAGCAAGGGTGTCCCTATTCAAGATCTGTGGGATGACATCAAGATGATCCGGGGCATTCACAGCGGTTCAGAGGGGCTTGGCTACCCAACCCAAAAACCCGAAGCCCTCCTCGAACGCATCATCAAAGCCTCCTCTAACGAAGACGACATCGTCGCCGACTTCTTTTGCGGCTCCGGCACCACAGCCGCCGTCGCCGAAAAGCTGGGCCGCAAATGGATCGTCTCCGATCTTGGCAAGTTCGCCGTGCACACCACCCGTAAGCGCATGATCGGCGTTCAACGCCAACTCAAAGATGAGGGCAAGAACTGGCGCGCCTTTGAGATTCTCAATCTCGGCAAGTATGAGCGTCAGCACTACATCGGGGTCAACGCCTCGCTGCGGGAGGAAGAAAGGCAAAAGCAGCTCGAGGCCAAAGAGAAGCACTTCCTGGAATTGATCCTGCACGCCTACCGCGCCGAGGGCATCGAGAATTTTCGCTGCTTCCATGGCAAGAAAGCCGGGCGTATGGTTGCGGTTGGGCCGGTCAATTTGCCCGTGACGCGTTTGTTTGTGGAAGAGGTCATCCTGGAGTGCCGCGCCAAGCGCATCTCGCGGGTTGACATTCTCGGCTTCGAATTTGAAATGGGGCTCTTCCCCAACATCCTCGACGAGGCCAAAGCCAAAGGCATCGACCTGGCCATGAAATACATCCCGCGCGACGTTTTCGACAAGCGGGCGGTGGAAAAGAACCAGGTGGTGTTCCACGATGTCTCCTTCATCGAAGTCAAACCCCATGTCAAGAAGAAGGCCATCGCCATCGAGCTGACCGACTTTTCCGTGTTCTACTCGCAGGACTCCAGCGATTCCGTTGCGGCCAATTTGAAGGCGGGCCAAAATAAAGTCGTGGTGGAGCAGGGCCAGATCGTGAAAGTCACAAAGGACAAAACCGGCATCGTCGCCCGCGAGGTGCTCACGCAAAACTGGACCGACTGGATTGACTATTGGAGCGTGGATTTCGATTTTGAGAGCAAGCGCGAGATTGTGCGCGTGCAGCAGGAAGTCAGCCCGGATGCGCAGGCCGCACTCCCGGGACTGGACAAGGCGCAGCAAAAACTCAAGACCTGGGAAGAGCACTGGACCGGCGACTTTGTCTTCGAAAACGAGTGGCAGTCTTTCCGCACCAAAAAAGACCGCTCGCTGGAACTGAAAACGCCATTTCATGAGTGCAAACCGGGGCGCTACAAGGTTGCGGTGAAGGTGGTGGATATTTTCGGCAATGACACGATGAAGATTGTGGCGGTGACTGTTTGATGGGCCCGGATAGAATGGATGCTTGGTTTCCATTCAATCTGGGCGGAATAAGCCGTTCCGGGGAGTCAAAGGAGGCATAACATGTCGAAGGTGAGTGTTTTGGGCACGGAGATTTCGTACTACCAGAAGGATGAAGACGACTATATTTCCCTAACCGATATGGTGAAGAATATTGAGAACGGTCTTGTCTTGATAGAAAAATGGCTGAGAAATAAGAACACGATTGAATTCCTGGGAATCTGGGAAGGGATGTACAATCCGGGTTTTAATTCCCCCGAATTCGAGGGAATTAAAAATCAGGCGGGTTTGAACCGCTTTACGCTTTCCGTGAAACACTGGGTTAACAAGACGAATTCCAAAGGGATTGTTGCGAAGGCCGGCAGGTACGGCGGAACGTACGCGCATAAGGACATTGCCTTTGAGTTTGCGTCCTGGATATCCCCACAATTCAAACTCTACCTCATTAAAGAATTTCAGAGACTAAAAGAGCAGGAAAGAAAACAGCTCGGCTGGGACATCCGGCGTAACCTGGCCAAGATCAACTGCCGTATCCACACCGACGCCATCAAAGAGAATCTCATTCCGCCCGAGTTAACCAGACAGCAAACAACCGTCGTCTACGCCACGGAGGCGGACGTCCTGAATATTGCGCTGTTCGGCAAGACCGCGAAGGAATGGCGCGCTTCCAATCCCGGCAATAAAGGCAACATCCGCGACTACGCTAACATCTCGCAGCTGGTCTGCCTATCGAACCTGGAAAACCTCAATGCGCTGTTTATTTCGGAGGGGCTGGAGCAATCGCAGCGTCTGGTGAAGCTGAACCAGATCGCCATTAGCCAGATGAAGCTACTCACCGAGGACTACCGGGTCAAGGGCCTCAACAAGGGGAAATAAACCATGGCCATCCATCCTGACTTCCCGAGTTCACCCCACACCGTTCTGGAGCCGGACGTTCGCTGGTTTCCGGCGGACGAGGCGTTGCGCGAATCAAGCTATGAAAAGCTGCTACCGCCGCTGGTGCACGTGCTGCGTCAAAAGGTTAAGTCCTGGCGTGACAGCAGTTATGACGGGGCCACGGAGACCAGTAAGGCCTTGCTGAAATGGTGGTTTCAGACCGAACATCTGCTGCCGAAGTCGGATGGTTCGACCGTCCAGTTTCAGTACTACTTCGCCCAGCGCGAAGCAGTGGAGACGATTATCTACCTCTACGACGCAGTCCGGGTCAAAGACAAATATGATATGCTGCGGTTTGATTCTTCAGAAGCGGTTTCCGCCGGCATGTTCGACGAGGAATGGCGACGATTTGTGGTCAAGATGGCGACCGGCAGTGGCAAGACAAAAGTTTTGAGCCTGCTGCTGGCCTGGTCGTTTTTCCACAAGCTCTACGAATCGGACTCGGAGCTGGCTCGAAATTTCCTGGTGATCGCCCCCAACATCATCGTGCTTGATCGCATCCGCAAGGATTTCGACGGCCTCTTCATCTTTTTAGATGATCCCGTGCTGCCCGACAACGGCTACGATGGAAACAACTGGCGTGATGATTTTCAGCTTACGCTGCACATTCAAGATGAAGTCAATATCACCCGCAAGACAGGCAACATCTTTCTCACCAACATCCATCGCGTTTATGCCGGAAACGAGGTGGAGCCCAGCTTTGACGACGATGATCTGACGGATTATTTTCTAGGCAAGCGGCCCACAGGCGCCACGACAGATTCAAAGGTCGATCTTGGGGACATCGTCCGTGAAATAGACGAGCTTGTCGTGCTCAACGATGAAGCTCACCACATCCACGATCCGAGAATGGCCTGGTTCAAATCCATCGAGGACATCCATAACCGGCTCAAACAGAAAGAGCACTTCCTATCACTGCAAGTCGATGTGACAGCTACTCCAAAGCACAACAACGGCGCGATTTTCGTGCAGACAGTTTGTGATTACCCGCTCGTGGAAGCGATCACGCAAAACGTGACCAAGCATCCGGTGCTGCCGGACTCCGCCAGCCGGGCAAAGCTCAATGACAGGCAAAGTTCGATTTTCACTGAGAAATACAGCGACTACATCAATCTCGGGGTCGAGGAATGGCGCAGCGCTTACGCCGAGCATGAGAAGCTCGGCAAGAAGGCCATTCTTTTTGTCATGACGGATGATACGAAAAATTGCGATGAAGTGGCCGAGTATCTGGAAGCGACCTTTCCAGAGCTGAAGGACGCGGTCCTGACCATCCATACAAAAAAGAACGGTGAAATCGCCGAGACTGGGACAGGCAAGAAGAAAGATGAGTTGGACAAACTCCGGAAGCAATCGAATGAGATCGATGGTTGGGAAAGTCCATTCAAAGTCATCGTTTCCGTCCTCATGTTAAAGGAAGGGTGGGACGTCCGTAACGTAACAACCATCGTGGGGCTTCGTGCATACGGCGCCGCCAGCAAGATTCTGCCGGAACAGACCCTGGGACGGGGGCTGCGGTGTATGTATCCGGGAAGTGGCGCGGAAGAGTACGTGAGCGTTGTCGGTACTGACGCTTTCATGGATTTCGTGGAATCTATTCAGAGCGAGGGTGTCGAGCTCGAACGGAAAGCAATGGGAATCGGCACAAAACCCAAAGCCCCGGTCATCGTCGAAGTAGACAATGAGAATGAAAAGAAAGATCTGGATAAACTCGATATCCGGATTCCCGTCCTGACGCCGCGCACCTACCGGAATTATAAGAATATAGATGATTTGCAGCCTGAATCTTTTGGACATAAAAAAGTTCCGTATCGGCAATTCAGCGAAGAAGAGAAGCGGGAAATTGTCTTTAAGGAGATCACGACCGGTGATATCACTCACACAACGTTCCTTGACTCCGGTGCAGTGACGGATTATCGCAGCGTTATCGGATACTTTGCGCAAATCATCATGAAAGATCTGCGTCTGGTGAGTGGCTACGATGTGCTTTATGGCAAGGTCAAGCTCTTCATTCAAAACTACCTTTTTGACCGAGCTATTGATATCGATAACCTGAACACGCTGCGCAACCTCTCAGAACTCGAGGCCACTCGCACTGTGATAGAGACGTTCAAGATGAAAATCAATGAACTCACGATCCAGGATAAGGGTGGCGCAGAAATCAAGGACTACATCAAGTTACGGCAAGTGCGACCGTTTGTGGCCAAGGAACAGGGGTACATCGTCCCGAAGAAAAGTTTGTTCAACAAGATTATCGGCGACAGCGACCTAGAGTTGGAATTTGCCAGCTTCCTGGAGAATTGTGACGATGTGATTTCCTACGTCAAGAATTACATGGCTGTGAACTTCCGGATCGATTACGTCAACAACGACGGCGACATCTCCAACTATTACCCTGATTTCATCGTGAAGAGATCAGACACAGAGGTGTTCGTTGTCGAAACAAAGGGCCAGGAAGACCTTGACGTGCCGTTGAAGATGGCGCGCTTGCGACAGTGGTGTGAAGATACCAATCAGTCGGAAGAAAAGGTAGTCTTCGATTTTGTGTTCGTTGATGCGGAGAATTTTGAAAAATACCGGCCGGTAAACTTTGCTCAACTTGTGGAGACGTTTCCGGAATACAAGGACAAGCAGGGCCACATTAGAGCAAAGCGAGGCTATTCATGATTTGGCACTTCGCCAACCAGTAACGAACCGCGCAGCTCTTAGCGCACTCCATTGTTCTCCCGAGACATTTTTGAAACAGGGTTCAGGAACCTTCGCCGGGTCAGTGTTTGAACCCACTACACCCTCGCTCCTCAGGCATGTCGCAAGTCGCTGAAGACCCAACCCACAGCAGCACACAACACACCGCCGAGTCCACATACTCCGAAGATCACTTCGATGGGGACGAACTCGGCAATCCAGCCGGTGGCGCCGGTTGTCAAGGCTGTTACGCCCACCACTGAGACATTCATCAAACTAAAGACTCTGCCCAGCCAGGCATTGTCAGTCCACTCCTGAATCAATGACGTGCGCGAGACTACGATCAGGGGAATGCCGATGGCGTGGAAAGCAATGAGCAGAGTGAACACTTCCATACTGCCTGCCAAGTAGGCAAGAGAATAGGTGATACCGTCAAAGGCCAGTCCGATCAACAGGATCTTGCCCTTGGGCCAGATCCGGACCAGCTGGTTGATCAGCACACTGCCGAGAATCATGCCAAGCCCAAGGGCAGACTCGACAATGGCGTAACTGGAAGCGCCCTTGTGCAGTACCTCCCGCACAAAAATCGGCGTGCCCACAATTGCCGGCCCCATGATGAAGAAATTGTTGATGGCCGTCAGGCCGAGCAGGAAACGCAAGCGCCGTTGCTGATGAATATAGCGCGCGATCTCGCCCAGATGCCTGACCAGTGACTTGCCGGAGTTTTCGACCGGCCGTGCACCTTTACCGGCACGAATCATCCAGACAGCCGCAAGAGAGGCGAGGAACGTCACAGCATCGATACTGAACAAATGCACAACGCCGACCACCCCTAACAAAGCTGCGGCCAGGGCCGGACCCAGCATAATCGCCATGTTGCCGGATACCTGGATGAGCGAATTCGATTTGACCAAGTGCTGGTTACCCGCCAGGACGGGCAAAAGAGAGTCACGTGCCGGATTGAAGACCGTGGACAACGTTGCAACGGAAAACGAGATGGCGACAATCAGAGGCAGAGTCAGATTGTCGAAATAGAAGAGGACCGGGATCATCAAAACGACCAGTGCGCGCAGCATATCCGACATCATCATCACTCTGCGACGATCGTATAAGTCGACCAGGGCGCCGGCCACCAGGCCGAACACCAGCATGGGCAAATGCGAAATCATGGCCACGATACCGGTGGCTGACTTCGAGCCTGTCAGCTCCAATACCAGCCACATCAGGCCAATTTGGTACATGCTGTCCCCGATTTGCGAGATCAGTTGGCCCGTGAATAAGTACCCGATATTACGATTAGGGAATAACCTGCTCATTGTTCTTGGATCGCGTGTCAATCCGGGAAGCTCCTTCCGTTATGCCGTCGCGTCTCTTTTGGCCGAAAGAAAGAACGCAAAATGGAGATTCTGATTGACGATGTCAAGTACAGCCTGCGCAGGACTATTCCGCACACATTCTTGAAAGTGAGAGCAGCCGATAAAATTCCCCATAAACGGGAGATGACAAGCGGTCGCAGAGGCTGGGCCCGCATTCAAGACAGGGCGCAGGGTTAAGTAAAACAATGAACTATTACATGGGGACAGGCTGCGGCTTTATCCAGCATGCACCTGGAACAACTTTTGCTGTATTGTGACATTTTGAAGAAAACCCGCACTTCCACTCCCTTTGGACACACTGATTTGTGGTAAATGGCTCATGTCCGATAGCAGACCCTGGCTCGCCTTGAGCAATGGGAAGTGCAGTGTGTCAGAAGCCCTCCTCTTGACGGTTGGCTTCGTGTAGGGGAGGACACACTCGTACCCTATATCTTTCACAAGTATAAGGAGGTTGACCATGCAAAGACATGCAGCAACGCTGTGGATGGCCGTTTTGACGATGGCATTTACCTCTTCCCAGCTTCATTCCCAGGGTGACGTGACCAAGCTGAAGAAGACCCTCGAATCGTACGGCGCTACCCTGGTCAAGGCGACCATTGACAACGATCTTGAAACAGTGATGTCCTTTTACGCCGATGACGTAATCTCGATGCCGAACTACGGCAAGGTAGCGCTGGGCAGAGCCGCGGTCAGAGCCGGCCAGGAAAAAATGAAGAAGGAGGGCGTCAAGTTCACCTCGATGAATTTCAAAATCCTCAAGGTGTGGACGGCCGGAGACTATGTCTTTGAATTAGGCACTTACGCTCTGTCATTGACCACGCCTGCGGCGCCCTATCCGGTAGCTGAGCAGGGCAAGTACATGACTACCTGGCAAAGACAAAAGGATGGCTCCCTCAAGGTCAAGGCCGAAATCTGGAATACGGATTTGAATCCGTGGAAAATGATGCAAAAGCACGAATGATCCGCGAGCGGCGCTGACCTCTGCGAGTTGTACCGGCACAGGACGGACAAGCCGTACAACCTTGCAGAGGTCGTGCCACCCGTAGGTTCAATGATGTAGAGGATAAGGAGCGTAGAATACCATGAAAACACTGACAATCCTTATGACAACACTTGCCCTCGCACTCGGCTGTGCGCGGCAAACACCCGAAGTCCTGCAGGAGAAAGCGCTGCAGGCGCTCGCGCAAAAGGACTACACCGCTGCCGTTAAACATCTGGAAGAGACCGTCGCGGTTGAGCCCGAAAACAGCGAAGCACACTACCTGCTGGGGCAGGCTTATCGGCAATTGCTTTTCGATGATGGCAGCAAAATCAACCACGTCGATCCGGCAGTCGCGGCAAAAGCAGCAGAGCATTTCCGAAAAGTGATCGAGATATCTCCTAAATACGAGGGACGAAAATTTGCGGTAGGGCCTTATACTAAAGTGCAGGGAGTCTGGAGCGCGGTAGCTATGACTTATTTGAACCAGGGCAAAACTGACTCGGCTGTCACGGCTTTCAAAAAGGGGCAAACTGAAGGCGGATTCTATCCGGCGCTGATGGAGTACAACCGCAACATCATGAGATCCTGTGACCCGGACGCCATCATCTTCACCAACGGGGATAATGACACACAACCGATGTGGTTTCTGCAACTGGTGGAGGGCTATCGGCCGGATGTTACGGTCGTGAATCTGAGCCTGCTGAATGTCGGGTGGTACATCAGGCAGCTCAAGAACGACTACCCGTTCGGTTCCAACAATGTTCGAATGAGCTTCAATGATGAGGAAATCGACAAGCTGAAGTTCAAATTCTGGAGCGATAGCACCATGAGCTTACCTGCGCGGTTTGACCCGCTCAATCCCGAGGAAAAGATCGAATGGCTCATGCAGCCGACGGTGGAAGATAAGATTGTCCGGGTGCAGGATCTTATGGTGCTGGAAATCATCCGGACTAACAATTGGCAGAGGCCGGTTTATTTCTCGACCACAGTTGCCGGGGCCAACAAGATTGGCATGGATGATTACCTGGCTCTCGAAGGACTCGTTTTCAAACTCAAGTCGCATCAAGAAGAAGTATCGCAGCAACGCTTGCGGCACAACGTCTTTTCCGAGTATTCGTACGATGGCGTGCATGATGAGCACCTGCAGTATATTGGTGAGCTGCAATCGCTGTTTCGGAATTACCGTTACGGTTTTGTGCAACTTGCCAAGTCGCAGCACGCTCAGGGACAGCCCGGTCAGGTGCAAAAGACGCTCGATAGGATGAGCGAGAAGCTGCCGGAAAATGTGCTTCCGTTCGCTGATGGGGACCTCAAAACGGAAGTGTCGAAACTAAGCTCGATGCCGGTGGAGTAACTGTTCAGAGAATAATCACTCCGTGCGCAACGCATGAACAGGTTTTTGTCGCAGAACCTTGTACTATTGTGATGACACAGTGGCAATCGCAGTCAGCAACCGGCCGTTAAAACCAGTGACAGACCTACCCACCCCGGTTCAAAACGCTGAACGCGATTTGAACCTGCCCCTCCGCGCGCGGTGCGCGTTTGGAGGGGATTACACAATGCCTCAGACAGAGGAAGCCAAGTGAGAAATGTGAGTAAGTCGACCATTGGAGCAGCAAAGACAAAAGTCGCACCGATCAATATCAGAAAATCCCGATTCATAGTCCGGGTGACTTCAAACAGGTTGGCGCCCAACACCTCGCGAATGCTGAGTCCTTTTATCCACTTGCCAATATCGGTGTAATTCGCTCATCGAAAGCTCGCCCCGCTTTCAGACGTCGCCCCATGGTTTCGATATAGCCATAGCCGATCCCGCACCGTTTGACATCATATTTGCTCCAGGTCATTGCCCACGGGCAATGGAGCACCCGGACTTTTCCCTTGCTTATTTCCTACTTTTTTAACAGCTTGTGACCCAATTGCAACATCCTGCGTCATCTCATCCATATTTCATCTACTAGGGAGGAACTTTCATGGCGACTGAAGCGAAGCAGGTCGACCCTGGAGCCGAATCGCGCTTTATCGACCGAATGTTGAACGGCATTGAGGTCCTCGGTAACAAGTTGCCGGATCCGGCGATTTTGTTTCTGATTGCGATGCTGACGATATGGGTTCTGTCCGCACTTCTTGCACCGGTGCAGTTTTCCGAAATTGACCCTCGGTCCGGAGAACCGCTGCAGATCAAAAATCAATTGACTGGCGGTTCAATTGCGGTCTTCCTGTCTACCATGGTCACAACATTTACCGGCTTTGCTCCGTTAGGCGTTGTGTTGGTGGCGATGCTCGGCGTGGGCGTGGCTGAGCATTCGGGTTACATCAACACCGGGATCAAGTACATGCTGAATGTAACGCCTAAGTCGCTCCTTACACCGATGGTGGTAGTCGTGGGCATCGTCAGCCATACCGCGGTCGATGCCGGATATGTGCTCGTCATTCCACTAGGGGGTGTGATCTTTTACGCGGCTGGCCGGCACCCGATCGCAGGAATTGCGGCTGCCTTTGCGGGAGTGTCGGGTGGTTTTAGCGCCAATTTTGTTCCGGCAGCCATCGACCCACTCCTGCAGGGTTTCACACAATCCGCCGCTCAGATTGTGGACCCGAACGCGCAAGTCAATCCGCTGTGCAACTACTATTTCACCAGTATGTCAAGCTTCCTGATCATTGGTCTGTCCTGGTTTATCACTGACAGAATCATCGAGCCGCGTCTCAATGCCAATCCGGTCGATGCGGATGCAGAGGCGCCACCCGAGATGGACACTCTGGAAGCAAAAGAAAAGAGGGCCTTTTGGTTTGCTACTGCTATTATGATTATAGGCCTGATTATTCTGGCGATTGTTTTGATCCCCAAGGACTCACCGCTGCGAACTCCGGACGGGCAAATCACCTCATTTACGGCTCCGATCATGCAATCGATTGTGCCACTGATCTTTCTCTTGTTCATCATTCCGGGTGCGGTTTACGGATACATGGCAGGGGTTTTTAAGAAATCCAAAGACGTCATAGACACTATGACCAAGGCCATGAACGGCATGGCTTATTACATTGTCATGGCTTTCTTCTGCGCCTTGTTCATCTATGCTTTCGGTAAGTCAAACATCGGCGCTTTGCTGGCGCTTAAAGGCGCAGCCTTCCTGCGAGCGCTTGGGCTGCCGGGTCAGGTAACGATCATCGGTATCATCTTCCTGAGCGCGGCGGTCAATCTGGTGGTAGGCTCGGCGTCGGCCAAGTGGGCGTTGATCGGCCCCATCTTTGTACCGATGCTGATGCAGGTCAATCTTTCGCCGGAACTGACGCAAGCGGCCTACCGTGTCGGCGACTCATCATCGAATATCATCACACCGTTGATGCCGTACTTCCCGCTGGTCGTGGTGTTCTGCCAGAAATACATCAAGAAGACCGGCATCGGTACACTGGTCTCAATCATGCTGCCCTACTCGGTAACATTTCTGATCGCGTGGACCTTCTTCCTGGTGATCTACTGGCTCATCGGTCTGCCGCTGGGATTGCAGGCGTCATACGTCTATCCATAAGCAAGGAACGTTTTTGAACCATCTCAAGAAAGCCGGCCTTTGAGGAGGGGCCGGCTTTTTTTGAGCCTAAAGTGTTTTCGGGCTGCCTGCGCGGGAGGTAACGATTCATTCCAGTCGACCCAATAGAGGATGGACCTAAGAGCTTGGATTATTCAATCAAAGAGGATTCAAATGCTTAATGTTAGAATTGCAGCCATCTTCTTTCTGCTGGGGATATTTAGTTGTCAACAAAGTGCTCAACAGGCAAATCCTGAAGAAGAAGAGCAGCAGATAAGAA
>JAJDAD010000095.1 GCA_029262055.1 Candidatus Zhuqueibacterota bacterium | reverse complement strand
CGAATATGGCACATACCATTTTTTTGCAGCCTGATTGCGGGGCTCTTGCGTGAATTCAGAGTTTCGCGCGTTTACTGAAGTTTTTTCTAAATCGCAGCTTAAGAGCAGCGAAAACCCCGCAACGGCTGAAAAACTCGTTATCTTTTACGAAACTGAGGATTGCAGTTCTAACCGATAATTGCCAACAAAGGTGGGTGGATTACTTTTTGAAGAGTTCAGAGTGTGAGCCAGTTCTTTCTAAGATGAGAGTAGCTTCACTGGCTTTATAAATGAGGAGCCAATCGGGTTCAAGGTGACAATCTCGGAATCCTTTCCAATTTCCCCTGAGCGGGTGGTCTTCGTATTTGAGCTCCAGCGTTTCTTTGGCAACTAGTTTACCGACAACCATCCTGAGTTTATTGAGATCTTTGTTCTGTTTTTTGACTCGCTTGTAATCTCTCTTGAACTGGTCGGTATAGTAAATTTTCAACTATCGATTTCCTGAAATAATTCTTCGACGCTTCCGACTTCATTGAGCTCTTTTCCCTCTTCTGATTTTCGCAAAGTAGCTGCAGTGAGTTCGTTAGGAATTTTTACATCAAAAGGAATTCCTTTGTGAAGTGCAACTTGAGTAAGATACAACGAGATAGCCTCAGACATTGAAATGTTGAGGGTATTTAAAATTTTCTGTGCCCTGGTTTTTACTTCAGGATCGATTCGTGCTTGGATAGTTGCTGTTCGGGCCATTTTGTGCTTCTCCAAAAATGGAAACTCAAATGTCATTACATCTAACTTACATTGAACATACAAAGCTAACGACAACAATCAATAGAAAGTTTAACGATTTGTTGAAATAGGCTGGGTTTGAACCCAGCATCATTGTTTTGCACGCAAGCATCCAATGTTTCATTGCAGAGGCAGGGCGTCATCGGAGAGCTTCTGGTTGCGAAAAGCCGATCCGTTTTACCCGGTTCAAAGCAGACAAACCAAAGATCAACGGATAAAGCTCTTCATAATACCAGAGGCTGGCGAAATAAAAGCCGATCGGAGTGGGCGCAAAGACCTCGCCGCATCTCGTATTCTCGATCAGCCAGGTAGTTCCGGACTTGATGGCCGCCTGCAATTCACGGCACTTCTCAGGTGAAAAAGTCTCCGTCCGCACAATTGCCGCGAGAGCTTCCAACGCGACTGAAGTTTCTTCGATACTTGCCGGTATCCCCGGGGCGCCGCCCCAGCCACCATCCTTGTTCTGGGCAGCCAGAAGCCATTGCACCGCAGGCATTATGAAATCCTGTACCTGCTGATTGTCGTTGGACCATTGCGCAGCGAGGGCCGACAAAACCCGGCTCGTGCCATAGGTCGGATTTTCATCCGTGGCTGTGTGCTGATTGCCGAACCAGAGAGGAACCCACGAGCCGTCTTCTCTTTGCACTTTCCGCAAGTACGCCAATGCTGCTTTGCGCGCTTTTTCGACTCTGGCCTGAAGCGTTGCAGGCAGGCGCTCCCACCAGACTGCAAAAGCTTTCAGCGCGTGCGCAGTCAGATCGGGAGAACTCATATCGAAAGGCAAAGTGCCCCAGCCACGACAAAAAGTGGGCATGCCGCCATCACGATTCTGGAGGTCGACCAGCCAACTGATTCCCTGCTGCGCGGCCTGCACCACCGCATCTTCGTGCGGTGCAAGGCTGGCCAGAGCCAACAGCGCTCCGGGTGTGTCGTCAGCGTCCGGGACCCCGCCTGAAAGATCGGTCCAGGCCCAGCCGCCAGGCGCGGCATGCGTGAACGCGTGCTCCTGACGGTGCTGCTGCTGGAGCAGCCAGTCCAGAACAGCTTTGCGGTCAGCCCTTGAAAAATGTGAGTCGACCTCCGGATCTTGTGCCAGGCCATTGACCGAAAGCGTTGTGACCCAGGTTGCGAGGTTGGTGTCGATGGGCCAACTGCCGTCGTCGCGTACGGAGTCTTCCAGGAAGCGGACGCCTTGCCGAACGACAGGGTGCCGGCGGAGTTGCATTGCTGCCAGACTCATCACCACAAAGCTGGTTAATGGGGTGGCTTCCAGGAAGCCACCGCTATCGGGCTGAATTTCAGTCAGGACTTTCAGGGTTCGCGCTCTCAGGAGGTTGCGCAGAATGCGGGCGAGCAAGTTCTTGCTTGGCAAAAAATAATGCCGGACCTGCCCAAGCGCGATGAGCGCCGGCAAGGCGTAGCTCACAACCGGCAACCTGAGCCATTTGAACAGTTGGTGCGGACAGGCAGCTAACTCGAATGGCAGTGGCTTTATTTTTGACCACGCCTGATTGCCGGGGCCAGACATACCGGCCAGAGCACAAGCGCTCAGAATGGGAATGGAAAAAGTCAGATCTTTGCCGTAGCGCTTGAAGATGGCTTGGGTCAAATGGTCAGGCGTGGTGCCCCCGGCGTAACGTTCAATCCATTGCCGGCAGGCGTGCACTGTTGGGCGCCCAGCGTCGCTGTCGCTTCCTGCGCAGGAAAATGCCGCCAGCGCCAGCATGGTGGTGCTGATGTTGCTGAGGGAACGGTCGGTGTCACCCCAGCCGCCATCGGGGTTTTGCGTCGCTGTCAGCCAGGCCAGCCCGCGGCCTATCAGTGTTTGGTGCTTTTCTTTGTCGACCAGGACCAGGGCAATCACCGCAGTGGCGGTGGACAACGCACTGCTGGCGAGACGTCCGGTCCAATGGCCGTCCGGGGTACGGGCGTCAAGGAGTTTCTGCCGCAAACGCGCCAGCGTTTTATCAAAGTCCGGGTGCAACGCGTCTGGCTGTGTACGTTTGTGAACCAAAGTCATACTGCCAGGTGGCCGAGCGCCAACAGTCCGTAATAGGTGTATTCGGTGTCAAGCGTTTCCTCGGTCCAGTTGCCATAAAAGGAGCCCTGGTTGACCCAAACACTATCGATAAAATCCAGGCAAACCTCGCGGATTTTATCGAGGTCGACCTGTTGTCCGGCGAGAGCGTGCAGCGCCGTCGCCGTGGACAAGAGGTCCGGCATTGTGATTTTCGGCGATGCCGAGAAGCCACCCTGTGGCAGGCAGCGCTGCAACAACCACTGGGTGATTTGATCCGGCACAGGCCTTTGAAAGTGGCGCAGCAGAGTTATAGCTGCAGCGGTCGGAGGAGTGAGACCGGTTGTCTGCTGCGACTGGTTTGCGAAGCCGCCATCTTCGCATTGCAGACTGCTCAAAGAGTCAATCATCTTTTCAGAGTGCGGCAGCGCAGTTTCCAAATCCTGGTACGCGCCCAAGGCAAGGAAGCAGGCGTAGGTGGTGGCGGTCGCTGCGCCAGGGGTTTGGTTATAGCCGCCGTCCTGTGTGCGGAAGGTTTCTATCCGATCAAGAATGCCAGTCCTTTTGTCGGCTACCAGGGATGCTGTCCCAATGTCAGCCCACGCCCGCGCCAGGCAGGCAAGATGTACAAAATCCAGATGGTCTCCTGTTTCGAATTGCTTCAGGAAAGGGGGAAAGTCGGAAAGCGGATGTTGCGACTGCAGGGCCAGAAGGCTTTCGAGGCCGAAAACCGTGTAGTACAGGTCGGGTTCACCGGCCCGATTGGTAAACCCTCCGTCCTGATGAAGGTTGCTGAGGATAAAGTCTTCAACCAGACTGCTTGAGTCAAGTAACAGCTTCGGCGCTAAGCGTGCCACTTGCAGCATTTCGAGTCTCAAACTCAAGACACCATCCTTCGATTTTAAGGTCGTTGAAGATCTTGCCAATCACGCGGCGCAATAGTCCTTTGAGGTTGGCGTTTTCCACATGTCGTAACGAACGGATGGCTTCCTCTTTGTAAGCGTCATATAATTGCTGCGCCCGGTCACGAACAGCCGCGTCGCGCAGGATTGTTTCTATTGACTCGTAATTTTCCTGCAGGGACAGTTTACCTTGCCAAACCGAGCGGAGGAGTTCGCGGTCGCTGCCTTTGGCTTTTTCACATGCCAATGCCATGAGCAGGGATGGGCGCATAGCCGTCAAATCGGATGGGTCCAGCCCATCGCTGAAATCGTGCAGGTCGTCCCTGATTTGGTAGGCAATGCCCAGGGCTTCGCTGTATGCGTTCAGGACCGTGCTGAAATCAGTTGAATCGCCGGAGCAAGTCGCACCCAGGGCAAGGGCCACTTCAAAGGCAGGAGCGGTTTTCTTGCGAAAGATGTCGAGCACTTGCAGCGAAGATAAGATTTCCTGATGCCGCATCCAGTAGAGTTCAGCGCCCTGGCCTTCGGCCAGCGAATGATGGCCGTTAGCGGCTACCGCAAACATAGCCGCCTTTTGTTGAGCAGTGGCTGAGCTGCCGGCAATGAGACGGTAGCCTTCGCCCAGAAGATAGTCACCGATGTTCACTGCGATGGGGATCCCGTATTCTTCATGCAAAGCCTGTTCGCCATAGCGGGTTTCATCCTCATCCTCGATGTCATCATGAACCAATGAAGCTTTGTGAAAGCACTCTACTGCGACTGCAATCTTCTTTAAGTCATCGGGTAGGTCGGCATTTGGGTTCTCCTGCAGCGCTTGAAAGGCGCAAACCGTCAAGAACGGCCGCCAGCGCTTACCGGCTCGTGCCAGCCACCGCTGGGCAATTCTCCTGGTCGGAGTATCGGCTTCACCGAGAATTGCGTTCAGGGACTCCGGCGTAAACCAGGTTTCGACTTGCGCCCTGAGCCGGTCCAGATCCAGCCGCCTGGTTTTGTCAGCGCTTGTGAGATGAATAATGTCCCAAACCCAGTCGATGTCGACGTTTGTATCGATGCAGTCATCCTGCAGCAACGGGATGGCCAGGCCGGGAATAGCTGCAGCTTCCATAAACGGAAAGGCGCGTTCCAGCACACTGAGACAGCTCACCCCGACAATTGCGTCGATTTTGCCGGTTTCGATGATGGCCATTACGATGGCCGAGCCTTCGGCAACCAGGACGGCGTAGCCCAGGCGCTCTGCTTCTCGCTGCAGTTCCTCAATGGTGCACAGGCCGCAGTTCTTGCACAACAGCCCGAACTCATCAAACGGCGCCGGACATTTGTCCTCGACCCGCAGGCACTTGGGCAAGAGAAGGAGGCGGCGGTTGTACGGAATTGTCGCCAGGGTATCTTTCCAGGACTCGTTGTTAAGCAAGACAGCAACGTAGTCTCTGTAATTCGGGTCCAACTCAGCGTACGACAAAAAGTCGTCAGCCACGATCTTAAGCTCCGACATTGGTACGGGCGGAACGATTTGTTTCTGCCGCACATAGATTTCGATTTGTTTCTTGATTCGGTTCCGTTCGGCCGGAGTCTGCGGAATGTTGGCCTGCGGTTTGCGGTTTTCTACTTCCGTCACCAGTTTGGGCAAGGCCAGATCGGGCGTGCTCAATATATTTAATTTGTCCATAATTCCTCTGTCAGGCGTGTCCTTTGTACCAATTGTGAGAAGACAACTGCGCACACGGTTTTCTACTTAAGTACTAACATCTGAGGTTTTCCATCTACCTACTAGACAATTGCTCAGAATAACCTTGAATCGAAGTGAGAAATATTGGTTAAGTATAGGCTCCGAAACCAAAGAACCAGTTCTTTTTGGCAAAACGATAGGCCCAGTGCTCTTCCGGAATCTCATTTCCGGGATTGTGTTGACTCTGTCGCGGCTGCATCGCCTGTACTTCCTCGAGGCCGGTCAGACGTCCGGTGGTGTCGCGGGCGCCATGTTTTTCAACCAACTTTTGCACCAGATCCGGACGTTCAAGCACGATGCAACCCTGCGTCGCCTGGGCTGCCGTTTCTCTGAAGTCTTTGATGAATTCCGATCCGGTCAGTGTATCATAGATGCCTTGCCCGTTGTGAATGGTGTCTGTTGCAAACTGAATTATGGGACACGGCTCGATATCTCCGTAAGGGCTGATATGATGGCTGATCCCGGTTGCCATGGGACAGAGTGCTTCACCCCGGTCGTCCCAATAGGCATCAACCAAAATGAGTGGCAGCTTGGCGCGCATCTCAACCACAAATTTTCTGACGCGCAGGACCTGCTCGGGCGAAAGCGCAAGCTCTGGGCAGGCATCGGGCCCCACCGGACGATAAGTGTGGTACCAGACATAGTGCACGCCCAGCTTAATCATTTCCCGCAGCCATTTTTCGTTGACCAAATCGTCCAGGTTCGAGCGGCAGACACTGGTTGCGACCCCGGTCAGCAGCTTGTTATTTATGCAGTTTTTCAATCCGGTCATGGTGTGGGAAAGGACATTGTCACGGCCCCGGCGAACATCGCTGATACCCTCGCTGCCCTCGATGCTGATCAGCGGAGTCGCGTTGCCAATGCGCCTGAGCTCTTTTGCGACTTCGTCTGTGATAAGCTGGCCGTTGGTAAATATTTGAAAATAGCAATCCGGATGAGCGGCCAAAATGTCCAACAATTGCGGATGCATGAAGGGCTCGCCGCCAAGAATGCCGAAAAAGCTGTTGCCGTGTCGTTTTGCGTCGCTGATGAGCCGATCCATGTCTTCCGCTTCAATCTGCCTGGTGGGGGCGGCAACCTCTACCCAGCAGCCCTGGCAGCGCAGGTTACAACTGTTGATGATTGAAATATAGAGAAAGGGTGGGAAGTATTCCCCTCGCTTCACCCGGCGTTTATGTCTTTCGACCGAGAGCATGCCTTTCCAACCGAAGTTGTAGGCTGCTTTCCATAGCAGGCGAGGGTCGACTTCGCGCAGCATTCGTTGCGTAAGTTGCGGTATCAATACGCGTGTCCCGTGTTAAGAGTGGTCGGCCGGGTCGGCGTTGTTGCCGTTGCGGTTTGTCTGTCGCGCTTCATTGGCTTTCTGTTGGATCTCAGTTAGACTGGGCAAAGACATCAACACTTCTGCTGGAATATCCAGATCTTGTTTGAGCCTGGCAAGACACCGTTGCCGTTCTTTCAACGCCTTCTCCTCATCACGTTCTTTGGCGAACCTGGATTGTGCGTGCTCGCTGCGATCGCGCAACGCCTTGTAAATATCCCCGCCGAGCAGGCTGGAAATATCCACTTTCATTTTCTCCCGCTCCAGGTCCTCGCTCTTGACCTCGTCGCCATTGATCGGACCTGACCGGTACTTGGGAAAGAGGATCGCGACTTCAGGGCAAACTCTGGAGCACGCGGGACAGTCAGTCTTGCATTTGTTGTGGTTGCGGACTTCGATGCCACCCTCACCCGTGACGCCGTACACGTCAAACAAACAAAAGCTCAAGCACTGCATGCAATTGGTGCACAGATCATAGTCGATGACGGGAAACCAAGGTTTCCAGGCGCCGGGCTTTTCCATTTCAAGGTCTGTGGAGACTTGCTGAACCAACTGCAGGATGTCATCTGTTTGTAAGCCCTGTATGTCCTTAAACACAACCGGCGTGCCGTTTCCCGATCCGGTTTCCGGGAGTTGTCGGGAAGCGTAGTTGCCAAGGACCAATAAGGGTGTTCCATCTGAGTCAGCGACGGTGCCGTCCTCGTGCCAGTCGGTCACGGAAAATCCGTTTTGCAGGAGCGTCTGAAACAGTTCAAATCTGAACTCGCCCTCCAAAGGCGAACACTGCTCACTCTCATTGACGATGACGCGCAATCTGTGCTTGCTGCTGCTCATGAATTCCGCTCACCTCCATCGCTTGCAGTTTCTTCGGGACTTTCTGCCATTTCTGAGATGCCCAGTGAATGGAGGATTTTCGCGGCGTTCTCGGTTCTCATATTCAGGATTTCAACGCCTTGCTCAGGGAGTTGAGCTTGCGCCGCACTAAAAAGCCACTTGACCGCCCTGGGGTAGCATGCGGCGATTCTTACCGGCCCTTTGCTGGCAACTTGCTTGAGTTGCGAATCGCTGCGGGCGGACATTTCGCACAGGTCGGCAACCGCATCAAATGCAGTGCCGGCGGTGCATAACTCATTTAGTACCTTGGTCTTTGTCTCTTCGGGCACCACGCGAGCATAAGCGCAGTGACAATAGAGAATTCTGATCTTTTCCATATCGGCTCTCATTTAGACGGACACAACGTCACGATGCACCGGCACCGGCGGTGACGGCTTGAAGCATTCCAGATGTTCAATCTTTGCGGCCGGCAATCCTGTCTCGACATTTGGTTTGAAGACATCTTCAACTGCCGCGCGCAGGTCGTTTGGCTCGGCCTCAGCTCGTAGATTAACGATCAGTTGACCGCCGGTCAATTGGTCCGGTAGAGACTGTGAGACTTCGGGTAGATGGTCATTTCTGACCAGGTTTACAACCGCGATATCGCCATAGAGATTATCATTCGGGGAGAGAGTCATCTTCAGATGAGCAATCTCGGCCCCGGCAAGGTCGAGCCGGCTTTTTATTTGCGAAGCGAAATCAAGCACGCCGTGGTTGCCATCCCACTGCGTCGCCGAGGTCAGGGCGATTGTGGCATTTAACCAGCCCAGCAAAGCTTCTCCTTCACCGTAAGTTTCGTAGTTGATTTCGAGAGGCGTGCTCCGCGGCGTGGTTTGTTCTATTGCGTCAAACCAGGTATCGAGGCCAGTCTCATTGCGAGCGGAACATATGTAAACGCCGGCGCCTGGATATTCGGCGCTAAGCCTTTGGCGGAGAGACAACATCTGTTCCGGCCGCAAAAGGTCGCTCTTGTTTATCACGATCAGGTCCGCTTCCTCCAACTGTTTGCGATAAACATACACAACCTTTTCTGAGAAACTGCGGCCGCCTTCAATTTCAAAAATTCTGAGCGCCCGCACCGGGTCTACAATCACACTCAGGGGCGCGATCGAAAAATTGTCGCCATAAATTCGCCGCAGCGGATATGTGACGGTCGCGACCAAATCGGTGCAACTGCCAACCGGTTCGGCAATGATAACGTCCGGGCGGGTCTCGTGGGTCAGAGTCTCTGCTGCCTCTACCAGGGAGTTGAACCGGCAGCAAAAGCATCCCCCGGCAATCTCCTGGACGGGGAAGCCGTTGGACGCCAGAAAGGCCGTATCGACCAGGCTTTGTCCCTGGTCGTTGGTAATAAGCCCAACTCGCGATCCTTGACTGGAAAGGTGTTTAGCCAAACGCAGGATGGAGGTCGACTTCCCGGCTCCGAGGAATCCGCCTATCATAACATAGCGGGATTTAGCGGGCATAAAGATTATCCAATTATCTGTTTATTGTTGATCGTGTGCCGGTGATTGCTTTGGGTTGGCTAAGGACTGCATCATTCTACGACGATTATAGTAGGAGGTTTCATGATTCTGTTTCACCTCTGATTCTGTCAATTGTCTGGTCCAGGAACTCCACGTAACCGAGCACATTGAGTTTGCCGGAGTCGGGATCTCCGCTTGCGAGATAAAGCCATCCGTCACCATAAGGGTCACGGTAGATTTTTTCCGGGTCATCGACAATGAGAGGATTACCGTATTCGAAGCGACCGGAAATCACGCTATAAAGGTCCGTCAGCGCTTTGAAGCCTTCCACCCAGCCTACGGTTTGGCCCAGGCTTATTTCTGCTTTCGGCTCAACCTCAAAGCCCTGCTCGACGATTTCCCCGAGCATTCTTACCGCAAATTTCGTGAAGCCGACTTTCCACTGCGCCTGGCCTTGCGGCGCTATCCAGAAGTGCGACTGGGTGTAAAAATTATCCCGTGGCAGCCTGGTTGCGAATTGCGAACGCTTGTACCGGATGGTTTCTTCGTTTGTGCTCAAATAAGTGTTCCATGATTTAGTTAGTGCCGTACGTCACTGGCCGGATCTGAGCAATCGACAGACTGCGGACTTTTCGCGGTTCGGAGTTCGCGCACGGCCGCGACGATCCTTTGACCCGCAATCTCGATTTCTTTCTTTGAGTTAAACCGTCCAATGCCGATCCGGATCGTGGCTTGCGCCATAGCTCCGGCGCCGCCGATCGCTTTCAGAATGTAAGACGGCTCCGGAATCGCAGACGTACAAGACGCGCCGGCAGATACGGCAATTGTGTCTGCCAGTTTCGGCAAGAGAGAGTGGCCCTCGACATCCGCGAAGCTAACACTCAGATTACCGGCCAGGCGTTTCTCAGGATGTCCGTTGAATTGCAGTCCGTCCAGGTGTTGTTCGAGGATTTCCTTGAGCCTATCTCTCAGCTTAGAGATTTGGCCGTGCTCGGTCTTCCTGCTTGTTTTCAAAATTTCACAAGCCTGGCCCAGTCCAACAATGCCGGGTACATTTAATGTTCCGGACCGGTGACCGCGTTCCTGGCCACCACCGCTCAAGATAGGGGAGAGCCGTACACGGGGATTTTTTCTGCGGACATAGAGCGCGCCTGTCCCTTTGGGACCGTAAATCTTGTGGGCAGAAAGTGATAGAATATCCACACCCAGCCGCTCCACGTCGATGGCTTCACATCCAACTGCCTGGGTTGCGTCGCAGTGAAAAAAGACACCGCTGGATTTTGCAATTCTGCCGATAGCCTCCACATCCTGCAGGGTGCCTATTTCGTGATTGCCAAACATGATTGAAATCAGGATTGTCTCTTTGGAAACTGCGGCCTCGAGATGGTCAAGTGTGATTCTGCCCCATTCATCGACCGGCAAATAGGTGACCCGGAAACCATTGTTTTCGAGTGCTTGGCAAGTGTATAGAACTGCACGATGCTCTGTTTGGCAAGTAATGATGTGGTTACCGCGTTCGCGATAAAAATTGCTGATTCCCCTGAGAGCGAGATTGATTGACTCAGTTGCGCCGCTGGTAAAAATAACATCCCTGGCGGTTGCTGAAAGCAAATCGGCAACCTGAGTTCTTGCCTTTTCCACGGCTTCCTCGGCCACCGAACCGTATGAGTGCGAACGGCTGGCAGCATTGCCGAAGTGCTCGGTGAAGTACGGCAACATTGCTTCGAGAACACGAGGATCTACGGGGGTAGTGGCGTGGTGGTCGAGGTAGATAATTTTCATTAATCAGAAGTGAGTAAGCTGTCTCTTATGGCGTGCGGCAAAATAGGTGATTAATAGTTGTCACTTGATATGAGGACTCAAGCTTCCTGCCTAGGCCACTTCCATGCATGCCAAACAATCAGTGCAGTAAGCGCAACCTCTACAATTCCTAAGAAGATATAGTAGCCCGAAGCACCCGGCATTGTAATGAGCATAACAACAGTAAAGACGAGACCCAGGATAATGTTTGCCCAGCGATTCGCTTTAGGATTTAATACCAGGGAGAGGAAAACCATCAGGGCGGGAATCGCCATGAACATTGCGACTCCCAATAACAAGCCTTGAGTAGTTGGGCCAAGAGGTCCCATTCTGCCCGCTAACATCTCCTCTAATGCGCCGGGCTCATAAAGCCTCACAATATCCCCATATAGATAACACAACATTACAGCTACCCATAATCCTGAAATCTTCATCTTCACATTTATCTTCACATCCTCCAGGATCATCGTGGTCTTTTTGTTTGTTTCTGCTTTCATGAGTAGTCCAGGAGTTAATAGGTGTCCCCGATCATTCGAAGATTCCCTGCACTGCCATGGGCCTCTTACCCGAACACTCTGTGGCTTCGCGTTCAAATTACCCTTAAAGGCGAAGAGGGAATGTTCGTAAATGAAAATATGGTGATTAAAGCTACAAGTTTCAACAACTACGTAACAATCTTACGGTAGGATGAGGAAGTAGTTGCCCTACAGATGTTCTTGGGAAGGTTTCAAAGGGCCGAAGCGGCTCCCCCAGCCTGAGTGGGAGAGCCCGCCGCCGGGTGCTATTCTTTCTTTTGCTCTATGTCAAAATTTCCGGGTATCTGAAAAAGCCCGGCGCTTAGAGTTGAAGTGTCGTGCCGTTTGACCTTCGAGAATGTCTCGAGCATAATGTTTGAATCATCCTTCTTCTTTTTGCCAAATTTCTTGAACATGCCTTTCACGGCTTTTGGCATTCCAGTATCCTTACTCTGGTCCTTGTCCATCGCCTGGTCGCTTTGGCCCCACGACTTGAACACGGTATGGTTGCTCAGGATAACACCTTCAAGTTTATCCCCTTCCTCCCGCATTTTCTCAATGGCTGCGGCCAATTGTTCATTGTTTTTCATAACACTGGCGAGCAGACCCGCAAGGCCCCCTTGTCCCGGGTTCATGCCGAGCTTCTGGAACAATTTTTCACCAAATCTTCGCATCTCTTCCGGGCCGGTGAGAGATTTGTTTACCCAGTTTTCGGACTCGATACTCAAACCACCTTTGGCCTTCTGCTTGCCTTTGTCCTTGTCCTCTGTTGTAATATCTGCTTCCATTTTCATGTTCAGATCGACCCGGTCGCTGGGGTGATCAGCAAAAACTTTGGTCTCGCCGGGTTCGTTGATATCCACCGAGAACGACCACTCCACTTCTGTTTTTGGTTGCTCTTCTTCCTCGGAATCAGGCTCTTTCTCCGGCTGCAGGGTCAGCCCACGCAATCCGGATGTGAGCATTTCCTTCCATTCCTCAAAGGTCAATATTTTGGCCTTCTTTTTTTTGTGGTCAAGGGTGATGAACCGTTCGTTTTGCAGGTCGACAATCGATGACTGTTTTACTTTCCCTTTTTTGTCAAGATTGTCCGTTCGACTGAAGTCACCCTTGTAGTAGTGAACCGTGCGGACGGGTTTGTTGCCGCCGAAGAGCTTAGCTGCCGAACCCAATGGGCCCTTGATCTTTACCTTTGATTCCTTCTCCTGCATGACGTCTGCGAAAAGGAGCGAGGACGTCGCTGTCAAGGAAATGCAGAGAAGCGTGCTAAGAAAGCGGGATCTGCCTATCATAGAAAAACCTCTTTGTTTAGGTAACCTCAGATTGGAATTATTGAAAATAACTGATTGCGCTCACAATGGCAACCAATTTAGCTAGATAAGGTCATCCTCCCGAAGTCGACACCTCGGCTTTCTTGCCGGGTGGCCGCGGATCATTCGGGTCATCCAGAAACCCTTGCGGCAGGGCTACTTTTTGCTTCTTGCGCCGTTTGCCGCGCGGCGTACGCAAGTTGCGCAGAGGGAAGGGTTCATCACGATTGACGGTTTGCAGAATGTTTTCTAAATCCTCAAGGCACAAAATCTGGATGAGCTGCGGTATAAGGTGAGACGCTTTTGTAAAGCCCTTCACGTACCAGGTGCAGTGTTTACGAAAGGTCTTCATGGCGTAGAGTTCGTTGTCATACCACTGAACCAGCATCCTGGCGTGCTCGAGCATCAGATCAGCGATTTTCCCCAGGCTGGGGGGCTCTTGCTGCTCGCGTCCGGAAAAGACATCCGCGAGGTCGCGGAACAACCACGGTCGTCCCAGGCAGCCTCTGCCGACCACAACGCCATCGCAACCGGTTGCGCGCATCATCCTGAGCGCGTCTCTTGCCTCCCAGATGTCGCCGTTGCCGAGGACCGGGATTGTCCGGATTTCCTGTTTGAGCCTGGTAATAAAGTCCCAGTTCGCTGAGCCGTGATAGAGCTGGGCAGCGGTGCGGGCATGCAGCGCGACCGCCTTGCAGCCCTCTTCCTCCGCAATTCTGCCGGCGGTAAGATAGGTCAGCAAGTCGTCATCGATGCCTGCGCGGAATTTAATCGTTACCGGGATCTTGCCGGCGTTTTGGACAGCGGCCCGCACAATACTTCGCAAAAGTACGGGTTTGGCCGGAATGGCCGCGCCACCGCCGTTTCCGGTAACTTTGCGAACCGGACAGCCAAAGTTCATGTCGATGTGGTCGACTCGGTTTTCGCTCACAAGAACTTGCACGGCCTGACCCACATGCTCGGGGTCTACGCCGTAAAGCTGCAGGCTGCGCGGTTGTTCGTCCGTGGCAAATTCAGATATCTTTGTTGAGGCAGGGTGATGCTGCGCCAGCAATCTGGCAGTTACCATTTCGCTGACGTAGAGACCCGCGCCAAATCTTCGGCACAGCCGGCGGAAGGGCGAGTTGGTAATGCCGGCCATCGGCGCCAGCACGACGGGCGGCCAGACGGATAACGGCCCGATCGCCACAGGCTGGAATTCGCCCGGTGCGGCCACGGGCACGGTTTGGTTCATCTCGCTGATATAGGAGCTGCCTTCTACCCGGGCCGTTGCGTCAGTTTGTGTTTCTGCCCGGATTGTATCGTCTGAGTTTGTCATTTTACAGGGATTTTCACGTGGCTGATTTGTCCGTCCCAATTTAGAAAACCGTTCTGTTGAATTCAAGAGTGGGATGATTGTCGTCAATCAGGCAGCGATGGAGCGGAGACTTGCTTAGCGTTCATTCAAATGCGTGCGGTCAAAGGCCTGTAGATCGATTCGGGAAGTTAAATCGAGGCTGAGTGGCGTAACGCTGACCAGCCGGTCAACAACCAATGCTTTGATGTCTGAGTCTGGTTCGAGGATTGTGTGGTCAACCTCCACCGTAAGCTGTGCATCACCGATTTTGCTGTCGAGGCGCGGGTCGGGTAATGTGCTTTTATAGTATGCCTGCCGTGCCAGTCGTGTCGTAACCCAGCGGGTCTGCGGAGTGGCGGAATCAGGGACATTGAGATTGAGAATGTCGACATCAGCGGGCAGTGGGTTGTTCAACAGATATTCGGCCAGATGCCGAACGAAATGAATTGCCGCAGACCAATCGAGGTCGCCGTATGCGAAATGGTATTTTGTCTGAGTTTGCAGCGAGGCGGCCAGCGCCGGGACTCCGTACGCGCACGCCTGTTGGGCTGCTCCGATTGTCCCCGAGTGCGTTACGTGGACACCGACATTTTCGCCATAGTTGATACCGGCCACCACCAGGTCCGGCTTGTGTGTTGCAAACAAAACAGCCATGCCATGTTTTACCACCATGGCCGGCGATGCATCGCAATGATAGGCCGGGATATTCTGACCATTTACTACAAAGTCGATAGGGTGGAGGGTCTCGTTACGGTCGCCACGCAGGCAGCGCCCCATGCTCGTTCCCTGTTTTGTCGGCGCCACCACCACGGTTTTCCCGAAACAGGTCACGGCTGCAACTGCGGCTTTCAGGCCGGGGGAGTGTATGCCGTCGTCATTGGTCACTAAAACAGTTGGTTCATCCATGACGGGTTCAGGGCCTTCGGGCCAGCACTTTCAGGAGCTTTGCGCCACGCGCTCGCATAGCGGGCGTTCCTGTTTCGGTGAGTTCAGCGATAAGCTTTTTGACTTTGCGAGTTGAAGACGGGTCAAGTGCCGTCAAGTCCACCAGCGCTTGCATGGCGCACGTGCGCACGATGCTGCTGTAGTACTCCAAATACGTGTACAGAGTTTGTTGCACCTGCATTACTTCTTCAGGGGCGAGGTCGAAACAGGGCAGGGTGAGGCAGAAGCGCTCGCGGACCTCCCATTGGTCAATAGGGGAAATTTCGCACAGGAATCTGCTTTTGAATGGCCTGACGAGGCGCGGATTCTCCATCGCGACCCGGTGGAATGCTGCAGCGGTCCTGGCTTTGACCACTTTATCGTCATCGCTAAACCCGGTAAATAGCACCCCGAGCAACTCAGGATTCTCCAGAACCTGTGCCGCCACATTGTCCGCATTGCCCAGGGACATGCGAGGACCACCCCTCAGATTATCCAGTAGTGATGTCATGCCTGGTGATGGCTCACGATTCGTTCTACTTGTTTTCTTCCGCAGACCCAAACCCGCCTGCGGTCGTTTGCTCCGCATCCTCTTCGGGTGCCAGCAGGCTTGCACGGTGTATTATCTCTTTCGCCATAGAGTGTTTGCCGAGATGAGTGTAGGCTTTCGACAAATCAGAGTAGGTTGATGGCTGGTTGGAGAAGACATGGTTATTGAGTTTAAACAGGTTAAGCGCCGCCTGGTATTCCCCCTCTGCAATGTATTTGTGACCCAGTTCCGAGATCATGTCGTGGCGAAGCTCACCGTCGTGCTTGTGGGTTTCATAATAAATCGAACCTGCGACATAGCCGTTCTTTGCGGTATATTCTGCCACGGTGAGATTGAACGAGCGGTCGATGGCCCGTTCTATTCGCCGGTAAAGGCCGCCGAGAGTGATGTTCTGCCCCGGATAACTGCTCATGTTGGACAAAGCCGCAAAGCCGATGCCTCGCTGCGGAAAATAATAGACCGTGGCCAGCACACCATACAGGAAGCCGTTGTGAAAGATATGTTTGAGTTCGCCATCGACGTAACGCAACCTGAAACCCAGCGAATAAGCGGTCTTGCGCTCGATATTGCCGGTGCCTTTGCTGGTCTTGATAAACACAGCATGGGACTCAATGAATCGGATCACGTCGTCGGTCATGTGATGTTGCAGAAAATCAGCCAGAGCGCTGGAAGAGGTTTGCGCGAATGCCGCCGGTTCCCACAGCCCGAAATCGATAACCTCGTGTTCGTAGATGCGGCGGCGCTTTTTGACATAATTCTTTGCAAAAAACCGATTCTGCACTCCGTTCGTGTGATTCCGAAAATAGAGGCTCTTGCCGGTCACGGAATGAAAGTAGTCGCCGGCAACTTCACGGTACGGCCGGCGGCTGACCTTCTCGATGACGGCCCCCATTGCGGCATAATTGAAATTAGCGTAACGGTGAATCTTCAGTTTGAACTTGACCGGCAGGTAATCGAGAATGTCTCTAAAGCTGGAGTTCAGTAGAAAATTTTCATTTTCTTTCTCTCTTAGAAACCCGCTGGTATGATTGAGCAGGTCAAGCAGTGTAACGTTGCGCGGGAATCCGGCGATGATGGTGTGTACGGAGTCACCCAGGGACAGCCCTTTTTGCCGGAGCTGATTGACGGCCACCATGGCGGTTATGGATTTGGTGACCGACGCGATGGTGTAAATATGATTTGGAGTTGCCTTTATCTTTCGGACGCGGTCCGCGTATCCGATGGCGTGGTCGAAGCCACCGTTCGCATCGAAAAGAGAGAAGCTCAACGAAGCCAGCCTGCGCTCCCCCGCGAACGCTTCCAATTCGTCCACGATTTGGGCTTTAAGAGCTTCATCAAAGCTGTTGCGCGGTTGGGCGCTTAGAATAGAATTGGATTGTAGAGCAAAGAAGGCGATGACTAGCGGGAGCGCGACACGTTTGAAAAGATGTTTTCGAATCATAAAGGGCGGAGTATGTATCAGGTGCGTTTGCTTGTTCTGTTCAAATAGTGTATCGGCCGGTCACCAGCGCTCAATTGAATTAATTTAGCAAAATTCTGAAACTGTGCAAAGAATATTTCCGCCTTGAGTTCAGGGGGCTTGGCAGGTTTCCGTCAAGAAAGTCAGGATGGTATAAACCGATATGATCATGACAATCGGAGGGACGCCCGCGAGCAGCACAAACAGAACTAGGGCGGCAAGTGCGGTGAGAGCCCATCCGGTGGCGGCAACAGCACCAATAAGAGAAACGCAGTAGGAGCCAGGAACAACCCTACTTTCTGCCACAAACGGTATCCCTTGTCTGAGTCGGTGTTCAATGGTAGAGATTCTTCCCTTTCGAGGAATCGACCAACGGTCGTGACGAGTCTCCTAAGAAACTAAAGCTATTGGTCCTTTGCCGGCCGCAAATCGATAATGAGCCCATTGCTGGTTAGCAAAGGTTAGCTTAGCATGGTACGGATGGACTTAGATACCGTTATTTCACCATTCTTGACGAAGGCCTCGTGATTCGATTCGATCTGTTTCAAATCATAGAGATAATTTACCATCAGCCCGTGATATTCCTGGATACCGTGCTCCGAGGTATCGCCCAGCCAGTTGATGCGGTGCAGGCTGGCGCCGTTGCCGAAGTGGAAGCGGGCCACGGCGTTTCGCGGAGCTTCCCTGCGCTTAACATTGACCAAATAGTGCGCGCAAATATTTGAGAGCGGCTTTTTCAGCAGCGCACATTTTTCCGGATCTGTGTGCCAGGTCGGGTCATCGATCAGGCCGAGTATTTCGCGATTCTCGTCATTGACGATTTTGGAATCCATGCCGGCGCGTTCGTTCGCCAGCCACTTTGCAAACCCGGTGATCGGGGATAGGGTAGAGTAGGTCTTGATTGCCGGCAGCTCGTGTGCGATTTCCGTGACCACTCTTTTGATAAGAAAGTTGCCAAGCGGTATCTGGCGCAGTCCGGCCTGGCAATTGTTAATCGAATAAAAGATGGCACTGTCCGCGTCAGCGCGGCTGGGATTTTCATCCTCGATGATCGCTTGAATCGAGGTGGAGATACCCTTGGTCAGCGCTACTTCGACAAAAATAAGCGGTTCGTCCTCTAACGCCGGATGGAAATATGCGAAGCATCTGCGCGCCTGCACCAGGCGTTGCTTGAGATCGTTCCAGTTCGCAATGTTGTGTACCGCTTCATAGTGAATGATTTTTTCGAGAACCGAGGCTTCCGTATCCCAGTCAATCCGCCGGAGTCTGAGAAAACCGGGATTGAACCAGGACGTGAGTAAATAGGCGAGGTCTTCGTCGACCGCTTTTAACTCCGGATGTTCGCGTGTGAATCGCAACAGATCTTCGCGCAGTGAAACGATGGCCGCAGTACCGTTGGGGGCCATGTTCATGCGGGTGAACAACTTGCGGCGACTGGATTCTGTCTTTTGCGACAACGCACGGACGGCATCGGGGCTGGCGACTCGCTCAAAATCTTTCACCGCCTGGTGGACTTCCTCCAGGTTTGGGCCGAAGCGTTCGCGCAGTTCCATAAAGAAGGACAGTTTGTCCTCGTTGCGCAGGGCCTGATATTGGTTCACGACCTGCCTGGCCAACGCAATTCCGGAAGCGACTCCTTTGTGGGAAATCAGGTCTTGACACAACCCAACGAGGGCGCGAGTTGAACCGCCACTCAACTTCAAGTCGAGGAATTTTTCACCTGCATCCGCAATGGAATCGAGGATGCTTCTTGCCACGCGTTTGATCATGATCTTCCTTTCTGATCGGTTCAGACTCAGAGAAACCGACTTTCTCGAAGAAAGTCGGTTTCTATTCCTGTCTAATGTCTAAGATAAAAACCTACAAGAAGAATTCAAATAGAGAATTTCGTCCATTGGTCACAAAGCGGATGCTGCTTGAGATCCTGCTTTCTGATTGCTGTACATCTTTCTTGCTTTTTCGCAGTAAGTGTCGTAGTGTTTGAAACCCCTAATCGACTATTCTATTCGTGTGCTTCAGGTAGTAACTCCAAAGAGGGCAGGCGACGTTGATGAGCTGAAGACCAGACTTCAAATAAAAATCTTAAGCTGTGCAACAGAT
The DNA here is from genome assembly GCA_029262055.1 of Candidatus Zhuqueibacterota bacterium. Lineage (GTDB taxonomy): Bacteria > Zhuqueibacterota > Zhuqueibacteria > Oceanimicrobiales > Oceanimicrobiaceae > JAJDAD01. The sequence goes on along the minus strand of JAJDAD010000095.1, from coordinate 7,449 downwards.
TGGGTGAAAAATGCAAAAGTGCATTCAGTACTTCGTGTTTGCGTGGGTTGTAGTGGCCAATGCAGCGCCATCCATCAGCCAAACCATGGTTGCGGCTGTGGATTCAGCCAACGCTCTATCCTACGGCAATTCGAGAAAGCTGGTAGTCGGTGATAACGGCACAGTTTCACTCGTCTTTCACGACCAGGGCGAAATTTTCTATAGCGAATCCTCAGACCACGGACTGACCTGGACAATTCCCGTAAACCTGAGCCTCAATGCCGGGACGTCGCAGTTCCCGGCACTGGCAATCGATTCCCTGGGGCGCAAGCACGTTGTGTGGCAGGATAACACATTGCCTGGGGGCTCCGGCCAATTCGATAATGAAATACGTATTTTCTACAAAAATTTCATTGAGTCAGGCAACATCCCTGGTCGTTTTGCCGATGTGATCGGAGAGTGTGCCGGAGACTGCATAAATCCGTCCATAGCGGTTGATGACAACGGCAAGCTCTACGCTGCCTGGGCCGCGGACATGAGATTGACAGTGGGTTGGGAAGTCAATTATTCAGAAGGTACGCTCATTGGGAACGCATCGCATGGCTTCTACGACTGGACCCTACCGGAAATACCTGGATCGCCACTGGGATTAGGAATCTCATTCTTTCCATCTGTTGATGTAGATGCGGACGTGGTGTTCATCCCATGGTTGGAACATGACGCTACCGGCCAGTTGGTCAATCTAATCCGGTTCCGGGATTCAAATGGTTGGTCGGAACTCTTCGACTTGAGTTTTCAGGCAATAGGCCCTTTTTCAAATTCCAGGGCCGGCATCCCGAGTTTGGTTGCTCTCGGCGATTCCACAACCCACGTTGTATTCCAGGAAGCTCTTCAAGTGCAAAACAACACATTCAACGATGTCTTCTACCTGAGATACCAAACCGACGATACCTTGACGTTTGAACTTGGCGAGAACGTTAGCAAGACGGCATTGCCCAGTACCAACCCGGTTATCATTTCAGACGGCGACAGAAATCTCTACGTAGCCTGGGAGCAAGAATTGGGTGGTGTCACTGACATATTCACTGCCACCAGGAATGCCGCTGGCTGGTCGGCGCCGAAGAACATCAGCCTGAGCGAGGTCCAATCCGTTTCGCCGCAGATAGCGGTCACCAATGACGACTCACTGCTGGTGGTCTGGCTGGAAGGCGACGGTCCGCCTCATTCTTTAGTAGCAAAGAAAACGGACGCTTTGGTGACCAGTGTTCGTGACTTCAGGGAGCACGCGCCCGCCCTGGAGACGTTTCAATTATTCAGAAATTATCCCAATCCTTTTAACGCCGGGACTTCAATCCGATATTTTCTGCCAATGCCGGCGCCGGTTGGGCTGTTTGTATTCAACATTAGAGGTCAACTTGTAAGAACGCTATTCGATGGAAGTGAAACCGCCGGTTTTCATACGGTGTCCTGGGATGGCAAGAATGATACGGGTGCGTCAGTTGCCAGTGGCGTTTATGTCGTAATATTGAGAACTCAGAGACTAATCAAAGCAAGGCGGGCCGTATTCTTGAAATAGAGTTCTTGAGACGAGCAGCCGGATAGTGTTGCACTGCACCGGCGCTTGCTGTGTTGGCAATAAAATTGTTTTTTCAAGTTTTTTCATAAATGACAGGGGGTTGTGCTCGTGTTATTCGTATATCTATATAGATAACTGATTCATGTGAGACAAATGCGGTAGCTGAGGAGGTGATCACTCATGTCACGGGCTTTTTGTTTTGCCATATGTCTACTGGCTGTGCTTCTGCCGGTGAAGGGTTGGAATCAGACGGGCGACTTTGACCTGGAAGAATACCGTAGCTTTCTCGACGACAACCGTAAGTTGACTGCGGATGAATTGCACTCGAGATTTCCATTAGCAAATCCTTACCAACACCAGATAGATTTCGATCCGGCGACTGCGGTCTATCTCGACAGCATCGCGCTGAAGTATCAACTGACAGAAGATGAGCTGGCGCTGATCCGGCAGCACGGTTTCATGGTGACAGAACGGCTTGGGCTCTCTTTTGGCAAGCTCTTTCTGGACATCTATCAAAGGGACCTGCCGGTTTTTGTTTCCACCGATGCCATTCTTTTTGCACTGCACCAATCCTACGACAATCTCCTGAAATCGCTGGAACACACGGTCATTATCCCAAAATTGAGGCAGGCGCTGCAACAATTGCATCAGGCCATGCCCGAAATAGACTCGCAATTCGGCGCAATGCCGCAAATGCAGCCATCTCTCGATGATATCGATGTCTACATCAGTGTCGCGCGCTCCCTGCTAACCGGGGCAACAGTTGCGCCTCTCAGAGACAATGCGGGAACCGTGTCCGAAATTCTTGCGCTGATTGAAACAGGGAAGCCGGAGTGTTACCCTCTGTTCAATGAAGAGTGCCGGATGCTTGATTTCAGCCAGTTTAAACCGCGTGGGCACTACACAGATACAGAAATCCTGAAAAATTATTTCAAAGCGATGATGTGGCTGGGGCGGACGGAATTTCGATTGACTCCGCCGGTAGAACCTGGAGGACCGCCGCCGCCGAATGTCACGCGCGAAATCATCGATGCTTATCTCATCCTGCAAATTGCAGAAACAAGCGGCGCCCTGCAACTCCTGAATGATATCAATGAGCTGTTGGAGTTCTTGGTGGGCGAAAGCGACAATGTCACTTTCGGGAACCTGCAATTCTTAGCGCGCGAAATCAATTTGACTTCTGCTGCCCAGTTTTTAGAGCCGGACCTTAAACAGCTCTTTCAGGAAACGTTGCGCACGCATGCCTTTTCATTTCAGCGGATCAATTCCCAAATTCTCTTTACCGACCCGATGTCGCCGGAGCAGATCCAGCCACCCTCTGCTTTCCTGCCGATGGGACAACGGTTTCTGATCGACTCCTTCGTGATGGGAAATGTTGTCTTTGACAAAATCAGCTATAATGGTGAAAAGGTATTTCGGAATTGCCATCCAGCCTGGATGTTCTCTTTACTTTGGGCAATGACGCCGCTTTGCCTCTCCTGTCTGAAGAGTTGCAAGCCTACAAGTATGCTCCCAATCTTAATGCTCTACGTTATCTCGTGGATAGTTATGAGGAAGCATTCTGGAGCAGTACCCTGACAAATGTCTGGCTCAATGCTATCCGACTTTTGGGCGATGATAGTCATTTTCAGGAATTGCCGTCATTTATGCAGACAGGGGCGTGGTTGCAGCAGAAAATGAATACCCAGTTATCCGCCTGGGCTGAGCTGCGCCACGACAACCTGCTGTATGCCAAACAATCTTATACCGGCGGCGCAGGTTGTTCTTTCCCGAAAAGCTACGTTGAACCGTACCCGGAATTCTATCTGAGTTTGAAATTATTCGCCGACAAAGCAGGTTTGTTTCTGACCCAGTTGCCGTTGCCGGGCTCTGTCAACGTAGGCTATATCGGAGAGTTCTTCCAGCACATGTCAGGCGTCATGGATACTTTGGCTTCAGTTGCGCAAAAGGAGCTGAAGCAGCAACCGATCAGCGAAGCTGAGAAGGGCTTTCTTAGCGCCATGCTTTACGATGCCCGGACAAACTGCGTTCCGGTTTTTACTGGATGGTACCCCGGGCTCTTGTACAATGCCCCACAAAGTGTGGCGGTAAGAGATCGCATTGTCGCCGACGTCCACACCGCGCCAACCGACAGGGCCGGAAATCCCATTGGCAAAATTCTGCACGTGGGAACCGGAGATGTCAATTTAGGCGTCTTTGTAGCCCGTGACCACACTGGCACGGCTCAGGCTTATTGTGGCCCGGTACTTTCCTACCACGAATATGTCACACTTGATTTTCAACGCCTGACGGACGAGGAATGGAGTCAGTTGTTCGACAATTCGCCACCGGCCCGCCCGGATTGGGTCAATCTCTACCTCGCTGATGCGCAAGGCAATAAACGGGCTCCGGGAAGAGAGATCATCACTTCCGTGACGGCGCCAGATGGTTCCAACTTACTGCCGCAAACCGCTCTTTTACGGCAAAATTACCCCAACCCGTTCAACGCGGGAACCGTCATCAGTTTTGATGTGCCGTCGGACGTCGCAGGTGACAAGGAGCTTGTGAATCTGCGCATTTACAATCTGCGCGGACAAGTGGTGAAAGTCTTGGTGGATGAAGCGCTGCCCGCCGGAACCTATGCCATCAGGTGGGACGGCGAGGGCACAAGCGCGGCGCCGGTTGCTTCCGGCATGTACTTTTATCAATTGCAGATCGCGGAGATGGTTCAGACGCGCAAGCTGACTTATTTGAAATAGTATCAAATGACCAAATGAAGTTCTAACCCGCACTATTCATAAACTACCTTTCTTGTCATCCTGGAAGGATCTTTTTTGGTAGACCCAGTGCCCGTTGACAGCTACCGGATCTGTTCAAAAAGGATTCCTCCTGAATGACTGTGGTAGTTTGGTTTGTGCACAGTACGCTGATGTCATGAGACGGGAGGTGAATAATAGATGACGAAAGCAGCAATGTTTCCTGGAAGGGCAGGGCACGTTTCAGCATTTGCCGGGTTGATTTTGTAATCGTTTTCCAAACCGCTGCGGAGACTCCAGCACCGGCCCCGAATTACCCGGGCATGACCTGGTAACATTTGAGGGGCGCGTCTTCCTGGTTGGCCAGCCACCGCCGGTTAAGCGCTGACATTTACCGCTGCAGAAATCATTTTATTCATGCCGGGCTACTCGATAGCTCGTCTTGCAAGCACCATACGTGGTTTTCTATTTGGTTTCTGGCGTAGATGCGCAATTTTTATATTCGGGTAGGTTTATCTTGTTTGTCTTGCGTTCATCACTTAACTTTAATAAGTAACTTTACACTACCCTACTTGACCTGCTTCATGCGGTGACTCCACAAAGGGCGAGGCAGTTGGTGCCGATGACGAACCGAATATTCCTTCAATCTTAGAAAAACTGATGGGGGTGATTGGGCTGTGATTCGTATATCTATGAAGAGAATCAGTTAACGAATTGCACGCTGGAGGTTAGGACATGAAAAAACAAACGATCTTCTGGTCTATTTTTCTATGTGGTTTTTCCGCGCTTTAGTTGATTTTTGGCCAAGGATGGCAGTGACAGAATCCGTTGCCGCAGGGAAACACCATCCGGGCCGCAGATGCCATTGATGAAAACCATATTTGGTTTGGCACCAGCGCAGGAGTGGTCATGCACACCGATGACAGTGGACAAACATGGTCACTGCAACTCCGACGGGAGAACTACGATATTCAGGCCGATTGCGTCTACAGTCAGAACCTCGGCTGGGCGACCGGACAAGCGGCCTATTACTATTCACTGAGGATGATGGTGCGGATTCGAAGGATGTCTCTGAAAATGAGGGTTTGGGGACGTGAAATTGTCAACAACATCTCCATTGTAGACAGCTCGTGGGTTTGGATTGTTGGTAACTATTCCTTGCACACAGCGAAGACGGTGGCAAGACCTGGTTAGAAGACTCATCAGTGGTGGCCTATAGTGTTTTTTCAAAATTACAATTTGTCGAGCGAAAAATCAGCATCAGGTGGTAAAATGCTGCTTCTCAGATAAGTTTTCATTGAAGTAAATATAAAACTCTAATCCCCAAAGGAGGTGACTAAAATGAAAGGAGCTACATTGTTATTTTTACTTGTCCTGGCTATCACGTGGTTTGCTATCAGTTGCGGAAAATCAGTGACAGAACCGGAAGAAAGGCCCGAACCCTGTGAAGGAATATGCGGCAAAGCTATCTTAGAAGGTTACGATTTTAACGCAGAAATTCGAGTTCGAATTCTTGAGACTAACGATGTTACGGATACTGATGTGAAAGGCAATTTTGAACTTCCTCTACCAAAGGACGGAGGCTATTCAATAATTGCTTCTTATGCTTTTTTTATCTCAGATACCATTTTTATAGAAGTAAGGGACTCCACAGTTGTCGACCTTCTTGAGATGAGCCTTGTTCAATACCTCAAACCAAAAATAGTGCCTGATACTTCTGTTTTTTCTATTGACAGCACCCTTGGATTTACAATAAAAATAACAAATCTATTGGATAGGGAAGTGTGTGGTCCAGAACAAATTCGTATAGACCAGTTGTGGTTGAGAGATATTCAGGATACCACCAAAATATTCAAATTGTTCGTTGCCACCAGAGATATCCCACGTGCAATTCCATATAGTCCTTTGGAGACTAAACTCCTAAGATTTGAGGTGCCGGTATCCGCATACCAAGCCTCTGCTGGAACCTATCAAGTTTGGTTGGCCGACAGGTTTGGTCCGGCTTCATCACATCTCTGTTTCATGGGCATTTTTGACTCAACCTTTGGCAAAAGTTTTGGCCCCGCCAAAGGCTGGGCTACTGTAATGATTGAATAAACAAAACTCAAAGAAGGGAATGGTGACCATCATGTTAAGAAGGATCTATTTCTATTCCGTTGTTGTTGGAGTCTGCCTAACGACCCTTGGGGTTGCCGGAGAGATTGCCCAAGATTTTAAGGCGAAGCTGATGTCTATGCCGCCGGATTCCCAAATGACAGCCTTGATTTTCATCCGGGACAAAGTGGATTTGATTAGTCTGGTTGCCCAATTCGACGTAGCCAATGCTGACCGCGCGACACGACATCGTATGGTGATTGAAGCATTGCAGGTAAAGGCCAACAACACCCAGAGTCCTTTCTTAACCGAACTTGCTTCACAAAAGACTGCGGGCGAATTTAGTGACTACAAGTCACACTGGATTGACAATGTGATTTACGTCAAGGGCAAGGTAAGCGCTTTATTGGCTGCGGAGAACATCTCAGCCATTGCATCAAATTATATCATCAAAGAGAATGTTAAGGTAGAATTGCGGGCAGGTTCTGTGCCTGAGGCCGTGACTATGCAATCATTCAGTTGCTCAAACCCAGGCACGGCCCGCTCTAACTTAAAAGATATCAATGCCCATAAACTATGGGACATGGGACTGCATGGCGAAGGACGCCTGGTGTGTATTTTTGATTCCGGCGTAAATCTTCATGATGCTCTTGCCTCAAGCTGGCGCGGCAATCAACCGGGCATAGCGGCAAGCGAAGCCTGGTTCGATCCTTTCGATGGCTCTACAAACCCCTTTGACACAGCGTCTCCCGGTACCAACCATGGCACTCGCGTTGCTGGCATTACTGTTGGTATTGATAGCCCGGACACCATTGGAGTCGCCTGGGGCGCCCAGTGGATCGCTGCCCTCGTCATTGATGCTAGAGACAATCAGTCAAAGTAGGGTGCGGTCCCACCGCACCTTCTCCACATCTTGAACATGGCGTTGCCCATTCGATGTTCAACAAAGGAAAGGTCGTCGTTTTTGCCCAAACGGTATTTTGACGTCAAGTGTAGGGTGAATATGAGTAATTACGTTCGGGCTAGATTTGCCGGTGGACTGTATTGCTTTACGCTGGTAACTTT
>JAJDAD010000094.1 GCA_029262055.1 Candidatus Zhuqueibacterota bacterium | reverse complement strand
TACACCATCCACACCGGAAAGCTCGAAGGCATCAACAACAAAATCAAGGTCATCAAAAGAAAAGCATATGGATATCACGACCTACGATACTTCGGTCTCAAAATTATTCATGCAACTAGCAGCTAAAAGTCAGAAGAACCTACTTTTTTTACGTCAGGGCGATTCTTGGTCAGCGATTGAAGTTTGAAAAGAGAAATTTTCTGCACATAATCCCGGCAGTCATCTGCTTTATTACAATCGTCCCATTCTACCTGCAATCAGCTGAAAACAAGGTAGCCCTAGTTCAGGCCTGTGACCCGGATAATTTTCAATTGCCGGCGAATCGCGCCCTCTATTTTGGCATACTCTTCATTCAAATGGCAACATACGTGGGCGCCACTTGGCGGCTTCTCAAAGAAAAGCAGGAAAGCACTGATGGACGAACTTTCAAAAACAGACATGCTGTCTTTAAGTGGCTTAAATTTTTTACGGCTGGTTTTGCCATTTTCCTCGCATGCTATTTGGCCGTATTTGCACTGTTTTTATTTACAAGTTTCTATCTCTACATAGCCCTATTTACGCTTTTGCTTTTTCCAGCTTTTTTGATTCATTCAGTCGGATATTGGACTATAAAAGAGTCGGTCATAGTCAACGGAAATGGTGCTGGTTCGTCAAATGGCCGTTATCAAGGCTACAAGCTTACTAACTCAAAAGCCAACAACCTTCAGCGTCAACTCCTTGATCTTATGGAAACGGAGAAAATCTATCGAGACAGTGGAGCCGGCCTTTTAGAAATCAGCAAACGTCTATCTGTCAATCCCAGTTATTTGTCTCAATTGGTCAATGAGGAGTTGGAATGCAGCTTCACCGATTTTGTCAATTCTTATCGTATAGACGAAACAAAAAGAATGTTAACTGACAAAAAGTATGACCATTTGTGCCTTCTCGGCATTGCAATGGAGGCTGGATTTAATACCAAGAACACTTTCACCCGTGTGTTTAAACGCCATACCGGACAAACGCCTTCCTATTTTCGTAAGACTCAATCCTAATTCTCAGATCTAACTCCTCACTTATGTAGGTAGGCCACATTTTATGAATTGTGGCCTTGGTGTGGGAAAATTGCATTACCTTAATGCAGCTGTGATGTAGATTCAGACCCTGCAATCAGCGATTCTGAAACCACCTCTCTGACCTTAAGCCAGGAGACAAGAATGACTAGAGTAATGATGTTAATCTGTACGACCTCAATCCTTTGGCCGCTGAGTTTTGCTCAAAATGGAGCAAACGGAATTCGTGGCGACTCTGCAGCCATTGCTGACGCCGTGGCCATGGTGGAAACTATGGGTGGAATGGATATTTGGGCGCAATTGAAAAGGATGTGTCCAATCAGTATTCCTACTTCTTTAAATGGTACGAAAGGGGATTGGTCATGAAGGTTTATTCTTCAAAGCTGTCGCTTGGAAAAGTTTTCTTGTCTGTATTAGTATGCTTCTCATCTTGTGCTAAAGAAGTACAGACTAATAAGCCGAATCTGGTTGTCCTAATTGGAATCGATCAATTCCGGGCAAGCTACCTGCAGGAACACGGCGACGTGTTTTCGGGTGGATTTCGGCGTTTGCTGGATCAGGGGTGTTATTATGAAAAGGCCATTGTCGACCATGCGCCGACGTTATCTAATCCCGGACATGCGACACTTGCTACAGGTACGCATCCAAAGAAACATGGGATCAATGCCAACGACTGGTTCAAGCCACTGCCCAATGGAGAGAAAGAAAGGGTCATGGTATTTGTCGATACCAGTGTCCAAATCGTCGGGTATCCAGGCCAAGTCGGCGTTTCACCGAAAAACCTGCGCGTTACGGGGTTGGCCGATTGGATTCGTGATTCGGATGCAGATGCACGCAGTGTCGCACTGAGCACTGGCCATGCACTCGCAATGTGGTACGGCGGCCAGGCACTACCGGATGAGTCGCGTAACCATGCCTATTGGCTTTCAGGCAGGCTGGGGACGTTTGTCACCTCCACCTTCTTCCGTTCTGATTATCCGAGATGGGTCGAAGATTTCAATCGCAACGCTATGCCGAAGTTTCGCAAGAACAAGGCATGGATTAGCTCAGTTTCTGAACAGCACCTTAGGCTGGGAAGGGTAGATGAGGTGAGTTATGAAAGTGATGGCGTCAATACCACTTTCCCACATGTTTTTGAAGACGGTGCCAGCACCAACAGCGAACTTGAAGCAGGGCAAAATCACGCCTTTAATCGATGGTTTTGGAACTCACCGTTTGCCGATGAAGCGTTGTTTTCTCTCGCAAAGGAGGCAGTGCGGGCCCTTGCACTGGGCCAGAGAAATGCTACGGACTTTCTTGCTATTGCCATCAAGTCCGTTGATCGCATCGGTCACGATTACGGACCTAACAGCCAGGAGCAGCTGGATATTCTGTTTAGGCTAGACCGGCAGTTGGGAGCACTATTCGAATTTCTGGACAAAATTGTAGGTAAGAACAACTACATTGTCTCGGTGTCGGCTGACCACGGTGCAAAGAACGTTGTTGAGTACGAAAACGAGCAAGGCCGCCCGGGTCAGCGCATTTCTGAACGGGAGATTCAAGGCGTATTGGACGGTATCGACCAATTTATCAAAGCTTATCGTGGCCCGGAGGATGCCTTAACCGAGAGGATTGCCCGCGAATTGGAGCGTGTGGATTTTATCGCCAGAGCCATGACCCCCCAGGAACTCAGTGGCACCGACCCGGCCAATGAGATCCTTCGTTGCTACCGCAACTCGTACATAGTTGGACGCAATACGACGTTTCCTCTTTGGACCAAAGAAGTTCTTTATGGGAAATTCTCCGACACACATCCGGTTAATTGGGGCATCATCGTGGAGTTCGCCGAAAACACTTCGATTTGGACGGCGCGGGCCAACCACGGCACTTCGTATTTGTACGATCGTGAAGTCCCAATAATCTTCATGGGCAAGGGTATAGAACCTGGCGTTGTGACTGACCCGGCGCGTACTGTCGATATTGCGCCAACATTGGCAGATTTGGCCGGTGTGCCGTTTCCAAATACGGTTGACGGAAAAGTGCTGCGAATTCCCGCACAGCCATGAAAAAAATGAAGTGTATTCTTGAATAGTGCACAAATCAATGTTCTGAAAAAGCAAATTGAGACAAGTAAATCTAACGTGAAATTCAAAGTCTTTTACCACAAGATTGTTTATCAAGAAGGTACTTCCCGAATGACAAAGCTTCTGATTGTGAGTTTCCTGGAGCCAGAATCGCTTTTTCGGTCAATCACTAATTATTCTAAGAGAAGAGAGGTTCTGTTAATCATGTGCTCTCCGACCTATTAATTCAGAGAAGCACAACATGGCGAAACCGGAGGTAACCATGAACATTAGGTCTGAAATCTATCGCTTGTCGGTTTTCATTCTGGTTGTTGCAAATGGATTTCTTCTCATTGAAGCAATGGCTGGTGAAAAAAATGACAAATACAATTGGCCGCGATTTCGAGGTCCGGAAGGAACAGGCATTTCTAAAGAAGAGGGATTACTAGAACGATGGCCTGAAGGAGGACCAGAGGAGCTTTGGCGAATACCGATCGGCGTTGGGTATTCAGGAATGGCTGTTTCGGATAAGCGTGTCTACTTATTAGATTCTGATGAGGATTCTGAGTTCCTTCTTTGCCTCGATGCAAAAAATGGGGAAAGATTGTGGCAACGGCGAGCTGGACCTTTATATACTGGAGGATATGGCTATGGCGCGGGGCCACGTTCAACGCCGACCATTGATGGCGAGGTAGTCTATGCACTTACAGCTTCAGGAAATCTGGTTGCAGCAAGTGCAAGTGACGGAAAAATTTTGTGGAGCCTGGATCTCAAAAACGAATTTGGATTTCGAGAACCAGAATACTGGTGGGGCTATTGCATGTCGCCGTTTATTGAAGGTGAATTGCTTTTACTTCAAGCAGGTGGCACGGGAAACAACTCCATCGTTGCTTTGAATAAGAATAGCGGTAAGGTAGTCTGGACATGCCACTCTGATTTTCAGGCTTATTCAACTCCTATTCTTATTGATTTCGACGGAGAGCGACAATTTGTTTTTGTAACGGCGCAAAACGTAGTTGCGGTTTCACCATCAGGAGAAATACATTGGAACTACCCTTGGGGTGGAAGTAATATCAAAGTAGCCATGCCAATTCTTGTGCCGCCTGATAAAATTTTTGTCTCTGCAGCGTATGGCATAGGTGCTGTCTTATTGCAAATGAAACAGTCCGGGGATTCCACTACTGTTTCCGAGGTTTGGCAAAGCAAAGTTATGAATAATCATTTTCACACGTCAATTCTTCTAGGACAACATATTTACGGGTTCGATAACGGTACCCTTAAATGCATCGAGGTGGCAACCGGGCAGCAACTATGGGCGAAACGTGGGTTAGGCAAAGGCTCCTTAATTTACGCGGATGGTCATCTTATCGTCCTAAGTGATCGTGGCAAGCTGGTTCTGGTCGAAGCCAATCCCAACCAATACTTTGAAAAAAGCAGTGTTCAGGTGTTGCGGGGTAGATGCTGGACTCCTCCAACTCTGGCTGGAGGCAAACTGTTTCTGCGAAATCAGAAAGAAATGATTTGCTTGAATATCGAAAAGCAAACACCATAACTATGGCCAGGAGGTCGCCAATGATAATAAAATGGTTGATAGGTCCATTGGCCGTAAGCGTGTTTTCAACAATGTTAGTCACACAAGAGAAGACCTTGACAACAGATGAAGTCATCAACAAATACGTCGAAGCTGCTGGTGGTTACAAACGACTGAAGGCTGTTCAATCCATGAAGTTGACAGGTCAGTATACTTATCGCGGTTGGGATTATCCCCTAACGATTCTGCGAACGCGTCCCAGCTACCTTCGAATAGAGACTCTCGAAGCAGAGAAAAGGGATATCGTGGCATTTGACGGTGAAGATGTCTGGAAAATAGAAGAATCGAGGTCTATGGAGCAGGCCATTGTTCAAGACCCACGCACAAAGGCTTTCGTCAAAGCATATTCAGACTTTGATGGAGCACTGGTTGATTATAATACCAAAGGTCACGTGGTCGAATTAGTTGACGTAGAAGATGTGGATGGGGAAAAAGCGTTTAACATTGAAGTCACTTTGAAAAACGGCAAAACAGAAAACTGGTATATTGATTGTTCTTCATTTCTATTGGTAAAGCGCTCCGCAAAAATAATGCGCCGCAATCGCGAGGTTACCCAGGAGGCTTTTTATATGAATTACAAACGGGTTAACGGCTTAATGATTCCATACTATGTCGAACGATTGGATGCGCCTCATTATGTGCGAGGTTATGAAATTACCACTGTGGAGATCAATCCGGCAATTGACGCAGGTTTGTTTAAGATGCTCTCAAAGGAATGAGTACTATGAAGACATATTTCAAACGGATGGGTCCAGGCTAAGTCTGGTTCTCAGAGAATTGAGGGTTATCAATTATTTGAGCTTAACTACGAGGGCAAATGGAGACCAAACTCAATTAACAATGGAGGTACTATGAAGAAGATCATATGCGGTGCAGCAATTCTCTTTGTGATTATAAGTCTGACATGTTCGGGTACAGCACAGTCGCTGACGGGAGACCAAAACGCGGTGGCTTTGACTGAGCGCATGCCCGGTTAGACTCCCATCTTATCGAACAGCGCCCGCCGGTACTTGCGACTGCCGCGCAAGCCACGCCCGTTCCTCAGGGTGACTCTGAAGTCGCCGTTTGCATGCGGCAGCACCGTTTGAATCATCCCCAAATTCACGATGAGCGAGCGGTGAATCCGGAAGAATTGATTCTCCGGCAAACGCGCCATCAGCGACTTCAGACTTTCTCTCACCATGTGCTCCTGGCGCTCGGCATAAACCGTCACAAAGTAGTCCGACGATTCAAAATAATGAATGCGACTGACTGGCAATAAATGGATCTTGCCAGAAGACTTGATGACCAACCGGTCGTTTGCGGGCCTGACAGCCTCGCCTTCGTGCACCAGCACCGAAGGGTCGGTACCGTGCAAATCCCGGTAGTCGTTGAGCAGTGACAACAGCCGTTTGCTGATGCGCCGCGTCTGCGTGCCTTGTATCTGCTGCTTGGCACGCCCCAGCGCTTCAAAGAAGCGGGCGTCGGTGAACGGTTTTAGCAGGTAGTCTATGGCATGGACTTCGAATGCCTGTAGCGCATATTTGTCGTAGGCTGTGGCGAAGATAACCGCCGGCAAAATGTCGTCAGACAGGCTGCTCAGCACCTCGAAACCATTGATCTCCGGCATTTGAATATCGAGAAACAGCAGGTCCGGCTGCAGCCGCGTGATCTCGTCTATGGCCTGCATGCCGTTGCGGCAGACAGCAACAACTTCGACCTCCGGGTCGCACGCCAGCAGCACTTTCAGGCCGTCCCGTGCCTGCTTTTCATCGTCAACAATGACGGTGGTAAGCCTATTCACCGTCCTGTCTCCCGATCAGAAAGGGTATTTCGAGTTGTGCCAGCACGCCACCATCTGCGTTGGCCAGTGACAATCTCTGCTCGTTGCCGAACAATTTTTGCAGACGGCTTCTGACATTCTGCAAACCGATCCCACCTGTGCGGACTGAGTCCCGGGATTCGGCCAGACCTGGACCTGTGTTGTGAATGCCAAGCACCAGCATGCCGTCACATTTCTTAGCGAATATTCGAATGCAGGCGCCATCCAGCGCCCGGGCCACACCGTGTTTGATGGCGTTCTCGACCAGCGGCTGCAGGATGAGATTTGGCACTTGGGCATCACTCACGTCGCTGGCAACCTCTACCGAAACCGTGAGTGTATCTTCGAAGCGCACCTTCTCGATGGCGAGATACTTGTTGATAATCGCCACCTCTTCGTCTACCGTGACAAACTGGTGGTGCTCCCGCGTCAGCGTCGTACGCAGCAAATCGCTCAGTCCCGAAATCATGTTCACAGCCTGGTCGTATTTTTTGCGGCGAATGAGCATGGCTATCGTGTTGTGGGCATTGAAAAGGAAATGCGGCTGCACCTGCATGCGCAGCGCCTGCAACTGGGCCTGAGACAATTCAGACTCAAGTTGCAGGGCAAGTGTAGATTGCCTGCGAAACTGTTCGTAGTAGTCAAAGGCAAAAAGTATGATCACGACAACCCAGTAGGCCAGTGCACTGTTGAGCCAGACAGGGAAAAACCGGGCTGAGATCCTCGGCAGGTAGAACTCGATGAAACTCGTTTCGAAACTCCCACTGAGATAAACCAAAAGGGAATAGGCGCAGGACAGCAGCAGCGTGTGGGCACAACCAAATAGCAAGCTGCCGCCAGCCTGGGCCGCCACTTTCGCCAACCACGGTTTGCCGCAAGTCCGCTGAAACAGGCGGTAAATGGGGTAACTCAAGGCAATCCAGACGCCGGAGTACAGAGCCACGAATTGCAGAGCATCCGCCCAGGCAACCGTCCTGCCGGCGTTGAGCGCGCCGACGACGTTCTTCAGCAGGTCGATCAGGCCCAGAAGCAGCCAGAACGCCAGGATGAACCGAAAGGCGAAATCTTGGCTGACTTTTGGGGAATCGATTTGCTTAGTTGAGGTCATAGATTGTGGTTTCGGTCAAGCGTGGCAATCACACGCAAAAAATGTCAAAGGGACGCATGCGCAAACAGGTCGAGGCGGGATGGACTCCTAACTCTGTTTCAGCATCTCCGCGAGTCGTTTCTCAGCACTAGACCTCCAAAAGTCGATGAAATCCTTATTCCAGTAAGTGGTCATGCTTCTTTTTGGCGCACGGTCAAAGATCTGCTCGGCGTAGTCCAACAACCCAATCCCGGCCGCCATATCTTTGTAGTCGTGGTCTTTACCGGTAAGATCGATTCCGGCCATCACGTACATTAGCGGATTTCTCGGATTTTCACGCACCGCGGCCTTGTACTCTGCCTGCCGCAACTCGTCATACTTCTTCTTTTCCGCTTCGGTTGAGGCAACAATCCAATCCATCCAAGTATAAATGAACCCTTGCAGCATGTGGAAATCTGATTGCTCGACCGAGGTCTTTTGCCCCTTGACCTTGGAAGCACGTTCCAGGTGCTCTTGCGCTTCCAGAATCAATTCCTTTGGCTCCAGATCCGCCGGGAAGTCCGGTGCGCGGCCTTTCAGTCGCGCTACCTGAGTGCACAGGTACGCCGTCCAGTAGCCCGGCAGCCACTCGCGATCATACTTCTTGGTAAGCGCCCGGAATCTATCAAGCGCCACGAGTTCTGAAGCGACAGACGAAGACGTGTCGTGAATGGTAAGTGCAGCCTCCATCTCCTGCGCAAACTGCCGATCTTGTGCCTGCACATTGCTAAGAACGACGGTGGTGACGAGAAGTGCAAGGATTTTTCTCATGCTGGCCTCCGGTTTGAAAAATGAAATTCCACGAGGTTCACCCAACGGATTTAACAGCTCAGTATCGGCAACTCTGCTGGCCCTGCCGCCGGCGGTCCTCCACAATTGTCAAGATGAACGGCACGACGCCACTTTTGTTAGCAGGTTTTCAGAGTTCGGATGGAAACCAGCGGCAAACGGATGACAATCAATGCCGGGTGGCAACACAGACCTGGTTGGCGCCCGGTCTGATTCCAGTTAACAAAATCGTCCCTTGGTGTTACATTTGCCGCCCATTTCCTGCAACAGCAGTTCGAGACAGTGCCCACTGACGCCGGGGAGCCGCCATACTTCACTCGAAGGTCACCATTCTGATTGAAACACCTGACCATCGTGGCAATCGCAAACGACGTTGGATTCAACCTAAAATCCTCTTTCAACACAGCGTTCAAGAAGCTTACCAAGCAAACGCCTTCCGAATTCGTGAAGTCACACACAACGCCTGCCTAGACTAAAAGCGTTCGGAAATATATTTCGATACACACCAAACGCATCCATTCTGAATCAGAATCAGTAACTTCTTTCATAGTCGAAACGTGATTTTCACTGCTTGTTTTCGCAATCAAGTTCGAAGTCGTCTTGCGGCCCAGACTGGTCCTGTACCAATTACATGAGGAGCTCTAAATGACCTATGTTATCAGATTTTGAAGGATAATGTGGAAGCAGCCATTTCGATTTTTAAGTTGAGTACTGAGGAATTTCCCGAATCAGCAAATGTGTGGGACAGTCTGGCGGAAGCGTACATGAAAGCCGGTCAAACCCAGCTCGCGATCACCAACTACGGCAAATCGCTCGAACTCAACCCAACTAACACGCATGCCGTAAACATGCTCAATAAATTAGAGGAGAAAAGCACTGATGAATAAGACTTTCCTGAAAGGCATACTACTTACAATCGCCACATTAGTCGGCCTGGCTAATGTGCAGGCCGGGGACTCCAACAGCGATTTTTCCATCGCGAACCTGTACCCGATCGATGCCGGTCATTCCTATGTCGGTTTCCAGGTGAAGTATATGGGCTACGCCAAAGTCCGTGGCCGCTTTGCTGACTTCTCCGGTTCCGTTTACTACGACCCTGACGATATCAGCAAAACTTCCGCCACGGTCATTATCAAAACCGCGAGTATCGATACCGATTTGAAATGGCGGGACAATGATTTGAAGTCGGCGAACTGGTTTGATGCCGAAAACTACCCGGCCATTAAGTTTCAGACTACCCGCGTGCAAAAAACGGATGCCGGCGTCACCTTCCTCGGAGAATTGACCATGCATGGTGTCAGTAAAAAAATCAGCCTGAAGTTGCACGACAATTCCGGAGTCATGCATGACACTCGCGGGGACAGCCAGGTGATTCTCACGGGCAGTACACGCATTAGCCGCAATGACTTCGGCATAAAGGGTGAACGCTGGAGCCGAATCAAGGAGGGCATCGCGTCCGTGGCTGCCGAGGTTGAAATCGAGTTAACCGTTTTGGGCAAACGGATAAATGAAGAGAATTTCCGCAACTGGGTGCGCAATGCAGAGCGCCCTCCGGGCCGCATTTATAAAGTCGTCAACGAGAGTGGACTTAAAGCCGGTCTTGCGGAGTTCGACCAAATGCGCGGCAACCCTGATGGCAAAGTGAACTCTGGGGCACTGAATACCGCAGGCTACATGCTGTTGAAAGAAGGCAGAGTCACAGATGCGATCGCCGTGTTCGAGCACAATATCTCGGCGTTCCCCGATGAAAGCAGTCTTTATGACTCACTAGGCGAGGCACATGCAACGGCCGGCAACCTGGCAAAAGCCGCTGGCAATTTCCGCAAGGCTCTCGAAAAGGATCCGGACAACGCCAATGCGATTGAGATTCTGCGGCATTTGAACGAATAACCTTTCCGGTTAGAGCCAAACATAGCACCAATGTCATTTACATCTTATCAATTATTGACGAAGAGGACAAAGATGCGCAAGAAGAAGTTGCTAATGTGTATTCCATCAATCTCAATTGGGATTTTGACAGTTACTGCGCATGCTCAGATACCCATGGAGGTCTTTCAGAATCCAAAGAATCTAAAGGTGTTGGCACCGGACATTTCACCCGAAGAACTTCGTGCCAGAATGTTCTCTTTCGGACAACAGGTTGGCATACGTTGTTCAAAATGTCATGATTTCAAGCCGGATACGCCGTTTGCCGAACGTGATTACGCATCGGATAAAAAGGAACTCAAGCGCGTTGCCCGCGAAATGATGTTGATTGTACAAGACATGAATAGCGCCGTTTCGGCCATTGACCGTGGTCCCGATCATAAGGCGATTACTGTACAGTGCGTGACCTGTCACCGGGGCGTTAACCAGCCGCGCCAGATTGAGGAGATTATTGAGAGCTCCGTAAGAGAAGATGGCCTTACATCAGCAATAGAGCAATATAGGGAGTTACGGGAAGTCTGGTACGGTACGGGAACTTATAATTTTTCTGCCTGGCGTCTGGGCGGAATTGCTCAAAGCATCTTCGACAATGGAGACACTGAGAGTGGAATGCAAGTTCATGCACTAAATCTCGAACTGAATGGCAATGACGGTTCTGTTTATTTTCACCGCGCTGAAAGCTACGAGAAACAGGGCAGAATTGAGGATGCAATCACTGATTTTGAACGAGCCCTGGAACTGGACGATTCATTCGGATTCCTGAAAGGAAGGATTCCGCGGTTGAAGGAGCAACTCGGAGAAAAGAAATAAAATGCACTGCTCGCAGAGGATTTATTCCGCGATCCTCAACATCCGCCAAACTCCCTGCGGAGCCGCGGGAGCCTGGACCTTCACCGCCCAGAAGCTCAAGAATTTCAAGCGGCCTTGACTTGATAGGAAGCGTCTAGTACGCTAAGGGAGAGACGATGAACTGTAGAACCCGCGACAGCACCAAGTCGTGTTGGTAGCGACTGCCTTAAAACTCAAGCATTTTCGGTGAGGCTGGCGGCCAATGCTGTCACCTTTTGAGCACAATGTTCATGGTACAGAGCCGTTTTCTCATGCATGCGGTTAGCGTCACCGAGCTCTCTTCCGACCGAACGACCCGGTCAGCCCCGTAGGGTGCGCCTTTGGCGCACAATTTATTCTCCAAAACCGTTGTTGTCCAAAACAGACGCATCGTCAATGGAGCCCCAGGCCAAGTCATAATGCCCGCTATTAGCATAACGATGAAAACTTGACCACGGCCAATCTCTTACATTGTGCACAAGTCCGTGCTTAACCGGATTGAGATGAATATGGTCGAAGTGAATGGC
>JAJDAD010000093.1 GCA_029262055.1 Candidatus Zhuqueibacterota bacterium | reverse complement strand
ATTGCTGTAAATACAGCGGATTCCGATACAGGGTTGCCATCAAACTTATAACTGGTTTTTTCATCAAACGTCGCCCAGGCCATAGTCGCATCCCCGGAAACATGAACTTGGATGTTGCTAATCGCTATGGTATGCTCCGTTACGTGATCGGCGAAAAACTTCGCTATGCCCTCCAGGTTCAAGCTTTCTCCCGTGTGAAGGACAATCTTCCAATCGTTTGTGCACAGAGACTTGACAGTTTCCCAATCCTGTTTTGCAAAGGCCTCAAAACCTTTATTTATACGTGCTTCTATGGTTTCTTTGTCCGTTTTTGCAAAACTGCACACCGAAAAAAATAACATTGAAGTAAAGAGCCCTAACAAAACTTTCTGTCTTACCATTGGTTCCTCCCCATTGGTTAGTTATTGTGATCAAGAACAATTGGAGAGAATAATTTTATACCTGGAAAGAATCAATCTATTTCTTCATGTTGCTTGGGTTAAGACATTCGCCGTGATGACAAACGTCATGGAGAGTGTTGTCTACTTGTCCTTCAGAAGTCCTCGGAATCTCTTCTGGGCCCATTCTTTCCAAAACGGAATTTCCAATAGGTGGTTAGCCCTCTTTGGGTACCCGTGCGCGTCTGGCGAATTTATTTTGTCAGGAGCTTGCGCGGCCAATGGCACGTTCTGCCTGGCACGGGCTAAAGCCACGTGCCACACGGGGTTTTGGTCATGTCGGAGGCATCCGGCGAATTGTCATTCAGGGAGTAGGTCGGCATGAGAGCGATGCCCATCGCTACGGAACCTGACGTGTGCCACGGCCTTCAGGCCGTGAAAGAAGTTCTTCCACCTAGGGCACGGGCTAAGGCCACGTGCCACACGATGTCTTTTTTCGGGCGTTCTTTGCCCGGGCCACCCGCCCGGTGCTCGCTCCTCCGATCGCATAGCTGACTCAATCAAACAAAGTTGTCTGACTCTGGCTGGGAGCGTAAATCGCACCGGGGGCGCAGCTTTGTTGCATCCGACTGCATGCGCTTGTAACGCTGCATTTCTTACCCCGTCAAGCTATCGAGCTGCCCGAAACATCGGTGTGACAGTTGGCGAACTCCCTACCTGTATTTCGCCAATAATCTCGTAGCCAAATCGTTGATACAGCGGAATATTCCTGGGGTTAGTCGATTATAGATAGGCGGCAACGTGGTTGCGATCACAGACTTCAAGCCCGCGTTCCATAAGAGCGGAACCGTATCCTTTCCCCTGAAATAACGGATCAACGCCCATAGCAGGGAGGTACCAATGTTCAGTTTCCGGATGCGACGCTCCAACCTGCTCAAGAACGGCGAAGACCTCCTCCTGTAATTCGGGTGCCACAGCCTCCTGCATGACTTGCCCAAGAGATTCCTCGTCAGGGCTGATGCCTGGCGGCAACCACAGAGCCGCCGAGATGAAATCCTCGGCGCAATATGCCGATTCATGATCGAAGGCGCCGCCGGCGAAGAACTTAAGAACTGCAGGAAAGTAAACAAGGTACTGCCTTGGCTCGGGGAGCATCCAGCGGATAAACGGGTCAGACGTAAACGCCGTTACCAGGGTCGCTATTAGTCGCTCCTTGTCAGTCGTCGCTGCACTCACAGCAGATGCTCCATTCATGTTTTTTCTCCTATCTTTGAAAACAGTTTAAGTGTGATACATCTCAAAAATGGTACTGCCCAGATTCGTGTAAATTACACACTAAGGCGATGGCTTGTGGACTCAAGCTTGGTTCCTTGTCGAGAAGCCGATTTAGGCGCCCTGCAGTGTGGTCATCTAACAAGGTAAGTGAATCTCGACCTTGGTACCCCGGCCGACTTGGCTCTCGATGTGCATCGTGCCGTTGTTTTGGCGGATTATGTTGTAGTCCATGGCCAATCCCAATCTCATCTCCACTCGACCACTCTTCTTGTCAAAACCCACTTCAAAGACCTGCGCGACTTGCTCAGGCGGCATGCCGGGACCATCGTCGATAACCTCAATGCAAACCTGGTCGTCCTCTGCAAAAGTCCTAATTAGGATTTCACCTTTGCCATTTAAGGCCTGTGCCGCATTCTTGATCAGGTGCATCAAAACCTGATTAAGTTGACCCGGCGAGCAATGAACAGACGGCAGCGTGCCAAACTCGCATACCACCGCTATACCCTCACCCAATTGATGCTTCAAAAGCGAGAGAGCGCTCTCGATCCCTTCATGGAGATCGGTCGCTTGAAATTCAGCTTCGTCCAATTGTACGAATTGCTTGAGGTGGGTCAGAATGTCGTTCACTCGTTCTGTAGCCGTGCCGATGACCTTGCTGGCGTCGCCGATAATTTTAAAGATAGCCTGCGTTTTCCGCTTCTCATTACCAGCGAGATCGATTTTGTCTTCCAAGGTTTTCTTTAGTTTACCGGCGGTGCGCACCAGGGTATCGCACGTGCTGTTAATCGCGCCTATGGGCGTATTGAGTTCGTGCAGGATGATGACCCAGCGAGGCTATCTTTTCTTGTAGAACCAATTGGTGTTGCGCCTCTCTGAGCGCTCGCAGGGCTTCTTGCAGCGACTGATTTTGAGCCTCTAAGTGCCGAAAATCCTGATAGCGCATATATCCCATAGACAGGGCTTCGGTAAAAGTCAAGACCAGGTTCAAATCCGCTTCCGCCAACTCCCCCCTGTGGCGCACCATGACCCAACCGTCTTTAAACGGTATGCCAGTTTGCTTCCACTCTGGCCCCATCCAGGGAGGCGGTTTGGAAAGACCTAAGAATTTGTGAATGGCCTCGGCACCTGCCAGGTCTTCCTCCAGATTTCTCCTTTCAATCCATGTCTCTCCCTTGCGCCAATGGCTCACCTCTGCTTCCCACATTTGGTCCAAAGGCAGTTCGTAATTCACTGCGACCGTCTCCGCATCGATCTCAATTAACATGGGATTGGTCCACGAAATGTCAAACTGGCGCATATTCTCTGCCGCGGTATAAGCGAAAAGCACTCCTTCTTCCTCATTGATAAAGAAAATGGAAGACACCGGCGTCTCAATGCCTAGCGACCGCATCTGCGCAAACATCTTCAGAATGACCTTTAAGAGGTCTTTGGGGTTGCGCATGGTCCAAACTTCTGAACGCAACTCGCCTTGGGTCTGCTCGCGTAAGAGCCGGGCCTGTAGTCGCTGTGATTCTACCTGGAGCTGCTCAATCTGACGATGTAAAGCTTCAGTAGTGGGCTTCGGTTTATCTGTCATGATGGAAGCTCATCTTTTAGATACCGTAAATACCGTATAAACTGGTTGTGTCGGCAAAAGAAGCAACTGATTTCAGTACCGGCCAGGTAAAGCCGGTCGGTTACCCGGTCAGGCTCCCCTCAGAATCGTGCGTGATAGTTTCCCGTTCAACATAAGAAACACTCATTACGATAATCTCCTGAATTAAGGGTAAGTATTATTCTAACTGGTAAACTGTCCGGATTACTGAGTCTGACGTCCGGGCAATTAGCAGTGCCCAGGCTCAAACGCTGAAGTCTCTTGACATCAGCCAGGGACGACCTCGACACGTTCTTATTCTGTGCATTCAATAATCAGTCCTAATCAGAGGATTTAGTGCTGCCACAGACTGCGTCCAAATTTGGCTTCCTGGAGATTTTGGTTTTTGAAAGGAGTAGATTGGGTAGTGTTCCTGCCATAGGACCTTACGCTTGAGTTGACAGATAACACAATTAAGGTAAGGAAACCGTGCCTAACAGGCAATCGGTTTTTTCACATTGCCAGGGACCGTCCAGGCTGAGTAGCCGTGGCCGTATGATGGCCCGGTCCGCCAACTGCGGTATGAAAATGGGGTTGGCTTGAGAGGAGTTTGGGGTAAGTGTTCGCTTTTCAGGCGGTCTCGCCTGATTCAGTGGTACGCCCGGCATGGGCATGAACTACTGGGGTGTAAGTCCCCTATAGGTGAACTCCTGTATTTGTCTTCTAAAGTACAGCAACTATTAGCGAAGGGCAACTGCAAAGCCGCGAGGCTTTGTGGGAAGGAAGCCTGTAGCAAAGCAGTGAGCCGACGAACAGAAACATCATAGAAGGCCGAGTCCATGGGTAAGTTGGCACATGATAACAAAGCCCCAGGTTCAGTGGATACGGTAAATGACGCGGTTGTACTGCGACAGTTCATGCTCTTATCCGGGGAGGTCTGCTTAATCATGCGATGTTCGAGTTAGTGGTAAGACCCGGTTGGGCCACCGGGAGAGCAAGCCCAGGCATGCCAGTGTGCTATCAACTGGCATGAGATACGAACCGGATAGCAACCACAAACTCAACATAGCGGCTGGCGCGGTAACTCGCCTGCTCAAGTTAGGCAGAAGTCAGCAGAGGCCATAGTAGCCGAATGCCTGAGGTAATGCTCAGGACATGGTGAAGGGCCGAACATCGTAAGTCAAGTAGTAGCCTCATCGGCGCTCGGTTGCCAGCGTTGACTCCCGCCCGGGACGAGCCAGTGACCGGCGCGTCGATGAATCACGAACCTTGAGCAAGAAAGGAGGTAGCCGTACTTGAACAAATCCTGAAACGAGCCAACCTGCTGCGAGCCTGGAAACGCGTGCGTGCCAACGGTCGCGCTGCCGGAGTCGACGGTTTGACCATCGACGCTTTTCCGGTCTGGCTAACTGACCACTGGTCAGAAGTCAAAGCGGCTTTGCTGGACGGAACTTATCGTCCAGCACCCGTTCGGCGTCACGAGATTCCCAAACGCAGCGGCGACAAGCGTCCTTTGGGCATCCCAACGGTACTCGACCGTGTTATCCAGCAGGCGATTCTGCAGGTGGTGCAGCCAGTTTTCGACCCGGGGTTTTCCGAGTCGAGCTTTGGCTTCCGCCCGGGTCGTTCTGCCCACGGCGCGGTCAAGCAAGTCCGGAAGATATTGGATGATGGCGGCTGGGTCGTGGACATCGACCTGTCGAAATTCTTCGACAGGGTGAATCACGATGTTCTCATGGCCCGCGTCGCCCGTAAGGTGAAAGACAAACACGTCTTGCGTCTGATTGGCCATTACCTGCGTGCTGGCGTCGAAGTGGACGGCAAAGTTGAGCCGACCACCGAAGGCGTGCCGCAAGGTGGGCCGCTTTCACCTTTGCTGGCCAATATCGTTCTGGATGATTTTGACAAAGAACTGGAGCGGCGTGGACACCGCTTTGTGCGTTATGCTGATGACTTCTTGATTTTCGTCAGAAGCAGACGCGCCGGCCTTCGGGTCGGACGGAGCGTCGTCCGGTTCCTCAAGCAGCGACTC
>JAJDAD010000092.1 GCA_029262055.1 Candidatus Zhuqueibacterota bacterium | reverse complement strand
CGCGAATTGTAAACTGTGTCAATGTCCGTCTTGGTGAGCAGCAAATCGCGCAGCTCCAGCCCGACACGCAGAACTTTCTGTGCTTCGGAGTAATTGAAAATGCCCATGTTCTCCCGACGGCTGTGGCCCGGGTCCAGGTAGATATCCCAATCGGAGAGACCGGTTACCTGCGCGGATACCGGGCTCGCAGTCAGGAACAAAAACAGAGACAGTCCGGTCGATAGAAGTCGTATATGTCGCATCTGAATAGTCCTTGCCGTTTGGGCTCCAGGTCAGTTCTGCTCGATGTCCATCACGTAGATTGCGCCCGCCTCACCTACGTCGAAGGCGATGCGGTCCGCAGTGGGTGACCATGCGGGATTCATTTCGTAAATGTCTGCGGTCTGAGTCAGGTTGGTTTTCTCGCTGCCGTCTGTTTTGATCACGAACACGTCCGAGCTTGTGAAGGCGTGCCCGTCGTCTTCGCTCACCTGGTAGATGATCCACTTTCCGGCAGGCGACCAGCCCGGCCGGAAGCCTGCACCCAAATCCACCAGCCCGGTGCCGTCGACATTCATAACGTGGAGGTTACCACCAACGACTTCAAAAGCCATTTTGCTGCCGTCGGGAGACAAAGACAGGTTGAGGTAGCGCCGGCCCGCCAGCGGGTCCAGCATTTGGATCACTGTGCCGCTGCTTTCACCAACTGCGATTTTGCCGGTCTTGAGAAGATACAACCTGTCGGAAGCGGGCTCCGCCGGTGCCACGCCGGGCAGGCCGGATTCCAAAACCTGAACCTGCCGCTTCCCCAGGATATATACTGCTCTGTCGTCTTTGGTCCAGCGCGGCACACCCTTGAATCGACTCCGGGTCCCTGAAATCGACCAGAATTTTCCGGTAGCCAATTCGAATACCTTAACGTCATTGAGTCGGCGTCTCTTTTCGTAACGCGCGGTGCGCGCTGCGATGGCGCTGCCGTCATGCGACCAACAGAAGCCGAAGCCGGCTGCCCGCTCATCGGTTATCTGCTTTATTTCCCCGGTTGCCGGGTCCAGCACTTGAATCCCCTGGTAGCCCGTACCGGTAAATGCTATCAGGTCGCCCTGTGGCGACCACACAGGCCGAAGATAAGACTGCTCCTGCCCGCCAACAAGTTTGCGTGGCGCTCCGGCCCTGTTCCAACCCGACCATCCCTGGACTGAAGGGATGAGTAAAAAGCTGATTAAAACAACGTGCTTTGCCGACATGCATGCTCTCCATGATTTTTGTAGACGACGTCTATTCAATTGAGGATTGAGCGCGAGGAACCCAATTTTCCGGAACAATGCTCCAGCTAACTCAACCGGCATACGACACCCGCTGAAATCAATCCCAACCTATCTTTCCGCTGAGTGATTAACTACCACTATTCTGCTCTTTTCTTGTCCTTTTTTTACGGCACTTCAAAAGAATCAAAGTAAAACAATAGTGCCTGCTCGCTGATGACACATAGACAAACGCCGGCATGTCCTCAGGGTTTCATACTGAAAAGAGATAGAGGGCAACGCCGGGCTTTTAGTGGCCGCCACGGGGTAGATTTGTACTAAGAAACGCCCTGCGGTTTAACCGCGATTCATGAAAGGCGTGTCGGGGCGGCTGCGAACGCTGGACCGCAAGCTAGGAGGTCTGTAATAGTGAGGTGGGATGTTGACCGTAGTCCAAGCTAATCGCCGGAATACATCTTTTCGACAAGGTCGGCATAGTCGGACAGTACGACCTTGCGTTTAATTTTCATCGTGGGCGTTAGATAACCGTTTTCGACTGTAAGCGACTCACTCAGAAGTTCAAACTTCCGGATCTGCTCATAACGTGAGAATTGGTCCTGATGGGCCTCAACTTCGCGCTGCACCAGTTCTCTGACCTGGCCGTGCTCAACCAGGGCTGCAGGTGGCTCACTCTGCAACTGCTTGCTCGCTGCAAACAGCTTCAGTTGATCGAAATCCGGCACAATCAGAGCGGTGATGAAGTTCCTTTTGTCTCCAACGAGAAGAACCTGCTCGATATACTTGCTTGCTTCGACTGCTTTTTCGATGGGTTGCGGGGCAACTTTCTTCCCAACGGATGTCACCAGTAGTTGCTTCTTGCGGTCCGTAATCACCAGGTATCCATCTTCGTCGAAAGAACCGATGTCACCGGTGTGGAACCAGCCATCTTTCAACACCTCATTGGTTTCTTCCGGGAGTTTGTAGTAGCCGGACATGACACTCGGGCCACGCGCCAGCACTTCGCCATCTTCACCGATTTTGACTTCCACGTTCGGAAGTACTGTTCCGACGGTACCGAACTTCGGCCTGGCGGGCGGGTTCACAGATATGACGGGCGAGGTCTCTGTCAGGCCGTACCCTTCGAGGATTCTGAGACCGATGGCCTCAAAAAAACGGCCAACCTCGGCAGACAACGGCGCCCCACCGGAAATGAAAAACCGAATCCTGCCCCCGGTTCGCTCCCGAATCTTGACAAACACAACTTTGTCAGCCAGCCAAGCGCGCAGCTTCAGCCAGGAGTTGAGCTGAATTTCGCGGACAGCAAGCTCTCCTTTTTTTGCGCCGACCGCCAACGCCCATTCAAACAATATTTTCTTGATGCCTCCGTCCTCATCGACTTTCGCTTCAACTCTTGCTTTTATCTTTTCATAGAACCGCGGAACGCAAGCCATTATAGTTGGTCTCGATTCAGCCAGATCAGCCAGGAGTGCGTCCATGTTGGCTGAGTACACAATGCTCATCCCCCGGTAAAAATAGACATAGTCCACTGTTCTTTCGAAGGCATGACTCAGCGGTAAAAATGACATGGCCGTGTCTGCGCAAGTCAGTTGCAGTACTTCCGCTGAAGCCAGCATATTGCTTACAAGGTTATCGTGGCTGAGAACCACGCCCTTCGGAACCCCGGTCGTCCCCGAAGTGTAGATTATCGTCGCAGTCATGCCAGGAGTCGCATTCTTAAGCGCTTCCTCCATGATATGTTTATCACTCTGTTCGCGACCCTTGGCCAGGGTTTGCTCAAAGGAAAGAACATCCGCGCCAGCCAAGTCAGCATCAAAAACGATGACATGTTTGAGGCGTTTGAGATTGCCCCGGATTTCCTGAATCTTCTTGAGCTGTTCTTCGTCTGAAACAAGAACCAGTTCAGCCCCGCTGTTTTCAAAAATGTACTGAATCTGCTCCGGGATAAGAGTTGGAAAGACCGGAACAGTAACAGCGGCCAGAACGTGGCAAGCAAAATCTGCGCAATGCCATTCCGGGCGATTTTCGGAAAGGAACAAAATGCGAGTATTTTTTTTGACCCCGAGGGTCCTCAGCCCCAGGGCAAAATGTACCACGCGGTCCCGGAATTCGTTGGTTGATATGCGTTGGAATGAACCGTCCTTGCCGCGATAGGTCAGTAAGTCAGGACGGTTGAACTGTGTAACAGCGAAATGGAAGAGTTGGCTAAGAGTTTCCAAGGCTAGGTCCCGTGTTTGGTCTCAGTTTGGCGGCACTCCACACTAAAGATAGCGGCTGCATCATATAAAGTCAACCCCGAAGCCACGCTTTGTCCCTTGACTTTTAGCTGTGGTCGGGTTAAATTGTAAGTTAATTTGTTGAGACTTTTTCATTGCGGATGAGTTGAATTATGGCACATCAGATAGATTACCAACTGGTCGGCGACGACATGCAAGCGGTTATCATTTCTCTTGATCCCGAGGAAATGGTACAAGCTGAGGCCGGTGCTATGATGTACATGACCGGCGACATCCACATGAACACCGGAACTGGTGGTGGACTGTTTAAGGGTGTAAAAAGAATTCTCACCGGCGAATCGTTCTTTATCACCACGTTCCAGTATCGTGGGGCTCAACAGGGTAAAGTCGCCTTCGCCGCGCCCTATCCCGGAAAGATCATTGCAATGGATCTTTCTAGTGAGGGAACCATGCTCTGCCAACGCGATGCCTACCTTTGTTCCGCCTATGGCATTGACATTTCTATTGCCTTTACAAAGAAATTGGGCGCGGGTTTTTTTGGTGGAGAAGGATTTGTTCTGCAAAAACTGACCGGCGACGGCCTTGCATTTGTCCATGCCGGCGGCACCATTCTGGAGCGAAAACTCCAGGCCGGCGAGCAACTGAGAGTAGACACCGGCTGCCTGGTTGCGTTTCAGGAAAGCGTTGACTATTCCATCAAATATGTTGGCGGAATAAAGACGGCATTTTTCGGCGGCGAGGGTTTGTTCTTCGCTCAGCTACAAGGACCGGGGACGGTCTATTTGCAGACGCTGCCGTTTGCCAGACTGGCCGACCGCATTATACGCGCAGGTTTCGGCAATCGGGCCGGAGAGGTTAAGCGCGGCGGGTCTGTTCTGGGCGCGTTAGGAGATATCGTCTCAGGGGACAGATAGTCTCACTAGCGACGAGGAGTTGAACCGTGACCGAACGGCTCACAGACCGAAAGGGCGTGTGCGCATTTGATTCTCATTATGATTCCGGGGACAGAATCGAAGCATGAATAGTAGACAACGCAGAGTGGTCGTAACTGGTATGGGGATGGTTACACCTATCGGTTTGACCGTTAAGGAGAATTGGACCAATCTCGTCAATGGCAAATCAGGGATCGGTCCTTTGACCAAAGTGGACCTTCCCGACTTTCCTGTCAAGATCGCCGGTGAAGTCAGGGATTTTCATCCCGAACAAATCCTCTCGAAAAAAGACCTGCGCAAGATGGACCTGTTCATCCAGTACTCCATGATCGCGACCGCCGAAGCCATGCAGGACGCTAACCTGGTCGTAGACGAATCCAATACGGAGCGCGTCGGGGTCATTGTGGGTTCAGGACAGGGCGGTATTACCAATATTGTCGAAAACACGATAAAAGCCTCCAATGGTCACGTAAGACAGATCTCTCCCTTTTTCATACCCTCGGCCATCATCAATCTGGCTTCCGGTCAAATCGCCATAAAGTATGGCCTGCGTGGGCCAAGCTACGGTGTCGTGTCGGCCTGTTCAACCGGTGTACACGCCATTGCCGACGGCTTCCACACCATTGTCCGTGGCGAAACGGATGGCATGATAGTCGGTGGGACTGAAGCCACACTCGTCCCTGTGGCGCTTGCCGGTTTTCATAACGCCAGGGCACTCTCCACCCGCAACGGCAACCCGCAAGAAGCCAGTCGCCCGTTTGACAGAGAGCGAGACGGTTTTGTCTGCAGTGAAGGCGCAGGCATTCTTGTTCTGGAAGAATACAATTCAGCCCGGGCACGGGGCGCCAAGATTTACGGTGAAATCCTCGGAGTCGGGATGAGTACGGACGCATTCCATATCACCGCCCCGGACCCGCAGGGACGTGGCCCCAGAATTTGCATGCAAAACGCCTTGAAGTATTCCGGCCTCAATGCCGCGGATATAGACTACATCAACGCCCACGGCACATCAACGCCTTTGAATGATGTAACCGAAACCAAGGCAGTGAAGGAAGTGTTCGGTGACCATGCCGCGAAGCTCGCCATGAGTTCATCCAAGTCGATGACCGGACACTTGCTGGGAGCGGCCGGCGCGATTGAGGCTATTTACTGTTTGAAGGCGATAGAAGATCAAGTCCTGCCCCCTACCATCAACTACAACACACCGGATCCTGAATGCGACCTGGACTACATTCCGAACGAGGCCCGGCGCGCCCGGGTAGATGTGTGTCTTTCAAACTCGTTCGGGTTTGGCGGAACCAATACCAGCATGGCGGTGCGGCGAATGTAGATCCTTTGCCGCAGTGCCGCATTGAGCGCGTAGAATCTCCGCCGTTTGTACCTGTCCCCTTGTTCCAATAATCCCGAATTGAGCACATCCACGGAAGCAGGTAACAGTAGCCTATGACTTCACAAAAGCAGCCGGACCAGCCGCAACAGCACACTGCCCCGCTTGAGATGAGTCCTGAGGGGTTCAGACAAGCCGGCCACCAGCTCGTCGACCAAATCTCAGACTTCCTCGCTGAATTGCACGACAAGCAAGTTACTGTAAGCAGCACGCAAGCGGAAATCCGCCAGCATCTCGGCAGCGATAGTGTGCCGCAGTTTGGCGCCCCGGTCACGGACTTGTTGCGGGAGACAGCAGACCTGTTGTTCGAGCACTCGCTGTTCAATGGCCATTCCCGGTTCTGGGGCTATATAACCTCCTCGGCGGCCCCCATCGGAGCGCTGGCCGACATGCTGGCCGCGGCCGTCAATCCCAATGTCGGCGCATGGCAGCTTTCCCCGGTTGCCAGCGAGATCGAAGCCCAGACCATCCGCTGGATAGCGGATATGCTTGGTTATCCGCCGGACTGCGGCGGACTTCTGGTCAGTGGCGGAAACATGGCAAATTTTGTTTGCTTTCTGGCGGCCAGAACTGCAAGGGCAGACAAGAGTCTGGCGAAGAAGGGACTGTTTCAGGGCCAGCAACAGTTACGGGTTTACGCATCGGAAGAAACACATACCTGGATTCAAAAGGCCGCCGACCTGTTTGGTCTCGGCACTGATGCTATTTGCTGGCTCCCGCTTGACTCCGAACAAAGAATGAACGTGGAAGCGCTGGCAACAGAAATCGTCAAAGACCGGGAAGCCGGCTCCCTGCCATTTCTGGTAATCGGGACCGCGGGCTCCGTCAGTACTGGCGCGGTCGATCCGCTTCCTGAGATCGCCGCGATATGCCGGCAACATAACCTCTGGTTCCATGTTGATGGCGCTTACGGCGCCATGGCCGCTGTCCTGCCCGAAGCCTCCGAGGCTTTGCAGGGACTGTCCCTGGCAGACTCCATCGCTGTCGACCCGCACAAATGGCTCTACACACCCTTAGAGGCCGGCTGCGTCCTGGTGCGGCAACCTCAGCATTTGGTTGAGACATTCAGCTATCACCCCGAGTACTACAACTTCGCGGAAAATGACCAGAACGCACCCATCAATTATTATGAGATTGGCCCACAGAATTCGCGCGGATTTCGGGCGCTGAAGGTGTGGCTTTCGATTCGTCAGGCGGGCAAGTCAGGCTACATCGAAATGATCCGTGACAATACTGAGTTGGCCGGGACACTATATGACCTGGCCACAGCAAACCCGGAACTCGAGGCTTGCACACAAAGCCTCAGCATTACCACCTTCCGGTATGTGCCGCTCGATCTTGATCCGGGGAAAGAGTCTTCGGCAGTTTATCTTAATGACTTGAACAGAGCGTTGCTGGACCAACTTCAGCATGACGGACAAGCGTATGTTTCCAACGCGATTGTAGCGGGGAAATTTCTGTTACGTGCCTGCATTGTCAACTTTCGTACAAAACTTGCAGACATCGAGTTTCTGCCCAACCTCGTGGTACAGTTGGGCCGTAACCTGGATGCCGAAATGCGGCCCAGGGCTCAGTAGCCGACAGCAGAGGAGTCATGCAAATGCAGACCGTCATTCACAGGGCAGATTCACGCGGGTATTTTGATTATGGGTGGTTGCAAACGAGACATTCATTTAGTTTTGGCAACTACCACAATCCTGAGCGCATGAACTTCGGCCTGTTGCGTGTCTTCAACGATGACATTGTCGCCCCCGCCATGGGGTTTAGCAGACACCCGCACGACAACATGGAAATCGTTTCGATTCCGCTGGCCGGAGAACTGGCGCACAAAGACAGCGCCGGGCATGAGCAAGTCATCAAGCCGAACCATGTCCAGGTCATGTCCGCCGGCACAGGCATCCAGCATTCAGAGTACAATCACTCGACTACAGGCGTCACCAACTTTCTGCAAATCTGGATCCTGCCCGATGCAAAAATGCACGCACCCAGATACGATCAGAAATCCTTTGACCCGGCCAGCCGGGCGAATAAGGTGCAGACGCTGGTTTCGCCCGCCCAGGATGATGAAACACTCTGGTTGCATCAGGACGCCTATTTTTCCAGGGCCGATCTGGATACCGGCATCGCTTTGGACTACGAAATGCATAGCCGGGGTAACGGCGTTTATCTGTTTCTGGTATCAGGTTCCGTGGGTATTGCCGGGGAAGAACTACACCAGCGCGACGGCATGGGCGTCTGGGAGACGCACACAATTACAATGACCGCTCTGGAGAAAAGTGAGGCTCTGCTGATCGAGGTCCCCATGGTTTGAAGGACTCCAGCTACGAACATGAATAGAGTCATCCCGTTGAGCATTATCAAGAATATTTTCGACGGCAGTTTCAATAGTCGGACCATCCGCAAGCAAGTCAAACTTTTCTCTCATTTCTATCGCGTGTGAAACAGGCTGTGGATGACAATCGCATACCTACCCGTAAGCATTCCAATAGAAATCAGAGTGCTTGAAATGAGAGCAGAGAAGCGAAAACGAGCACTCTAAACACTCTCTTCATGGGTCAATTCCTGGGCGAAAAAAAGTGCTATAAAAGTGCTAGTATATGCCGGAATTTGCCCGTATTTGCGCTATAAAAGCAAAAAGGGCTCCTGACAAATCAGGAACCCATCTATTTGAAAATATTAGAGTTTAGTTGGAGCGAATGACGGGGCTCGAACCCGCGACCCCAAGCTTGGGAAGCTTGTGCTCTACCATCTGAGCTACATTCGCATGGTCAACACACAATTCAGGGTACTAAACGCGGGTCAAAAAGTCAAGCAGTTTGGGGTTGCCCCGAAGCGAGCATGTGCAGAATGTTCCCGGCCATATCACCTGAATCCACGAAATCTTCGAAGTGGAGCCAGGTGAGCCTTTTGTCTTTCCTGAACCAGGTTAATTGCCGCTTGGCGTAGTTTCGAGTCTTCTGTTTTATCAGTTTGACTGTTTCTTCCAAGGAAAGAGAGCCACCCAAGTGGGCAAATACTTCTTTATATCCGACTGTGTTAAGCGCATTCAATTCCGGACCATAACCACGCCGGCGCAGGTCCTCGGCTTCGGCAACCAGACCCGCGCGCATCATGGCATCCACCCTGGCGTCAATGCGGCGGTACAACTCTGCCCGGCGCCAGGTCAGTCCGACAAAAACCGGATCGAAATCCGCCGGCTGCGGCTTCTCAAGGACAAACTCCGAAAGTGGCTGTCCTGTTATCTCAAAGACTTCTAACGCGCGTAGAATACGCTGAGAATCTGTGGCGGGCAGGCGGCCGGCCGTGGCTGGGTCAACGCTCTGCAGGCGTTTGTACAGAACGGGTAAGCCTGACTTCCCGACCTCCGCACGTAACGCAGCTTTCACTTCGTCGCTCGCAATGCGGCGGCTGAAGAAGCCGTCCACCAGGGCGCGCACGTACAGTCCGGAACCGCCAACCACCAGGGGTTGGTGGCCGCGCTCGAAAATCCCCTGGATGCAGTCCCTCGCGGCCAGGCCGAACTGACCAGCGCTGTATCTCTGGTCAGGCTCCAGAAAGTCGATAAAATGGTGTGGTACTGCGGCCAGCTCCGTCGTGGCCGGCTTGGCAGTGCCAATGCTCATGTATTTGTAAATCTGTCGCGAATCCGCCGAAACGACTTCGCACGCAACCTGTTCTGCTATCCGAAGTGCGACCGCCGTTTTACCCGCGGCGGTCGGCCCCAGAATAAATAAAACCCGGCGTCTCAACGCCCGATGTTCTTCATGAATTTCAGGTACTCGCTATCGGTTTTCAGGATCAAAGTGGTATTGGCCGACATTGTCTCTTTGTAAGACTCCAGCGTCTGAATAAAGGAGTAAAACTCGGGATCGCGATTGAACGCATTGGCGTAGATCCTGGTCGCTTCCGCGTCCGCCTTACCTTTGATTTCCTGTGCGGTCCTGTAGGCCTCGGAGGTAATTCTCTGGAATTCCTTTTGACGTTCACCGTCAATTTCCGCTTTGCGCCCGCCACCTTCCGAACGGAATTTTTCGGCGATCCGCTTCCGTTCTGAAATCATCCGCTCGTACACTTTCTCCCGGACCTCTTCAATGTAGTTGATTCTCTTTACTCGCACGTCGAGCAGCTCAATCCCAAACTCAGGCATGGCCTTGGCAGCCTCGGCAAGAATCAATTGCGTGATCGCTTCCCGACCCTTTTTTATGTCAACATCCGTACGCTTGACGCCAAAACCACCTTCTTCCTCCACAGTGGAAGTCAGTTTGCGGGCTGAGTTACGCACTGCTTCAATCAAAAGATTTTCAGAAAAATAGTTCCGGGTCGCGCTATCGATTATGTCATCCAGGCGACTCTGGGCGGCACGCTCATCGCCGCGCACCGATTGGTAGAACTTCAAAGGATCGACAATGCGCCAACGGGCAAATGTATCAACCCAAATATACTTCTTATCTATGGTCGGAATCTGGTTCTCATCGCCATCCCACTCCATGACCCGGCGATCAAAGCTTTTGACATCTTGAATGAATGGCACCTTGAAATGCAGGCCGGCCTCCTGAATCGCTTTGCCGACTGGCTTGCCGAACTGCAGAAGAATGACCTGTTCGGTTTCATCGACTGTAAATGTGGCGCTCATGAGTATAAAAAAGAGAACACCAGCCACTACGAGTCCTGCAATCATTGAGTTCTTCATTTTGCCACCTCCTTTCCTTTGAGTTGCAGTAGTGGCAGAAATCCCGTTTGGTCTTCGTCGACTATGTAGGTATTTTCTATCTTAGGCAAAATGTCCAGCATGGTCTCGAGGTAGAGCCGTCGCCGGGTCACCTCTTTCGCTTTGCTGTATTCCTTCCACACAGAAAGAAACTTATCTGCGTCGCCCTTTGCGCGGTTGATGCGATTGGTTGCATAACCCTCAGCCTGGCGGATCGTCTGCTCTGCCTGCCCCTTTGCTTGTGGAATGACTTTATTGTACGCTTCAAGCGCCTCATTGGTGATGCGTTCCTTCTCCTGGCGCGCCTCATTCACTTCGTTAAAAGCTGGTTGAACGGGTTTGGGTGGATTCACATCCTGCAGCTTGATTGTGACAACGTCAAGGCCCGTGTCAAACTCATTGAGCACTTCCTGAGTTCGCTGTTTCGCTAAATCCTCGATTACCTGCCGACTGATGACAATAACCTCATCAACACTATGATCACCGACAACCACACGCATTACGGACTCCGAGACGTCGCGTAGGGTCTCGTTAACGTTGCGCACATTGAACAGATATTTCACTGGATCTTTCACCCGGTACTGAACGATCCACTCCACTAAAGCAGAGTTTAAGTCTCCGGTCAGCATCAGAGATTCGCCGGTGAAATCGCCACGCTGATATTGTGTTCTGACATCTGCCTGTGCAGTGCGAAAACCAAATTCCTCTTTATAGACATTTTGGATCTTGACTTTTCTTACAGTCTCGACGCCGAAAGGAATCTTAAAGTGTAATCCCGGATCGGTGGTTCTCAAGTACCGCCCAAATCTTTGAATGACTCCAACTTCGTCCGCATCTACCGTGTAAAAAGATGTGGACAGAAGAATGAGACCGATAACCACCAAAGCACCGATCAGAATACCGCCTTTCGGTATATCGGGCACTTCGATAATCTCGCCTCCTACGTTTATTCTCTTTCGAGGCATGCTTGACCTCCCTTTTATAAATGAAGTATGTAAAAATCCAACATTTAAGCTACGTAATCGCTGAGTCGTCTTCAAGCGAAAACGGACGCAGAAGCCTTATTTCGAAATTGGACCTTGAGTAGCATCAGTGCTGCTCTGAACACCGCGGTTTCTCCTATTTGACTAAATGCGATAAAAATCTATCTTAGCTATCATGCAGCTCTTCCAGAGAGAATACGGCGAGGGCGAAATGGCAGTCGTGGTCCTGCACGGCCTGCTCGGATCCGCGCATAACTGGCATACGGTGGCCCGCAACCTGAGTCAGCGCTACCGACTCATCGTGCCTTCGCTGCGCAATCATGGCGAGTCGCCGCATGCGCCGCACACAACGGACGCCATGGTTTCCGACATTCACGAACTGCTAGATCGCAACCGGCTGGACAAGGCCGTGCTTCTCGGGCATTCAATGGGTGGCATGGTGGCCATGCGATTTGCCATGTTGTACCCCGAGCGCCTGGCGGGCCTGGTGGTAGTCGATGTTTCGCCGGTGGCTTTTGTGCACCGGTTGCTTCCCGTTTTGCAGGCGCTGACAGAAGTCGATCTGGGGCAGGTGAAGAGCAAAGCCGATGCCGACGCACAGCTCGCGGCTCAGGTTGCGGCCGTGCCGGTCCGGCAATTCTTACTCCAGAACCTGCGGCGCGGTCCTGATGGAATCTACTCGTGGCAATGTAATTTGGCAGAGCTGCATAACTACGTGGGGACGGAACGGTTCACTTTGCAGGAAGGACAGGTTTACACCGAAAATTGCCTGTTTATCGCAGGCGGGAGGTCAGAACTGAGAATCGACCAGCAAGCGGACTTGATCAGAGAGCACTTCCCCAAAGCCGATCTGAAAATCATTAAAGAGGCGGGCCACTGGATCCACTTTGAAGCGCGTGAAGAGTTTACGGCCATGGTTGCAGATTATCTTGCCGGGCTGGCAAACCACGAATTAAATCGAGTTTGAGGTTGTTCGCTGGCGCTCCGCTGCCGGCCTGGCATCATCCTTCAGCTTGAAGACTTTGACCTCAGTTTCCTGTAGGGTCTTGGTTAAAAGATCAGCCACCTCCAATCCTTCCTCGACTTTCGCGAGTATTTCCGGGCGGGACTTGGTGGCGGGACTGTCAGGCACAAAGAGCGAGCAGCAGTCTTCATAGGGTTGCGTGGAAATCTCAAACGTACCAATCGCCCTCGCCCTCGCTATAATCTCCTCCTTGTCAAATCCGGCTAACGGGCGCAGAATGGGAAGCTCGGTGGCGGCTTCAATTGTGCGAATGTTGCTCAGCGTTTGCGAGGCGACCTGGCCGACATTTTCGCCGGTCACAAGTGCACGCGCCTCTTCTTTTTCGGCGATTTCAGTTGCCAGCCGGATCATGTAGCGGCGGTAAAGAATCACCCTGAGTTCCGCCGGCGCCTTCGCCATGATTTCCTTTTGAATCTCGATAAATGGGACAAAATAAACGCGCGAGTAGTACTGGTACGCTGTCAGGTGCTCGACCAGTTTCTCTGTCAACTCCTGCGATGCCGGATTTGTATACGGCTGGCTGTGGAAGTGAACAAAAACCAGCTTGACCCCGCGTTTCATCATCAGGTAAGATGACACCGGAGAATCTATCCCTGATGACAGCAAACTCACCGCTTTTTCACTGACACCCACCGGCAGACCGCGGGCGCCCTCTTCCCTGTCCACATAGACCAGCGCCTCTTTTTCGATGATCTCAATAACTACGGTTGCATCGGCATGCTTCAAGTCTACCCGTTTGTTACAGCGATCGCCGAGATACTGGCCGACCTCACAATTCACTTCCACCGATGTAAGTGGGAAATCCTTTTGCGACCGCTTCGTGCTCACGCGGAAAGAATCGAACGAGCATTGTCTCAGAAGTTGCCAGGAGGTTTCGCAAAACGCGGTTAAGTCGCGCTCAACGGCTAGAGCAAAACTAAAGTAGGCAATTCCGAACACCCGTTTGAGTCTATGCCGGATTTCGGTGTCGGTCAGGTCGGCAGAAGGATAAACGAGCAGACGGCCATGTCGCCGGACGACTTCATTTGCTCCTCCGGACTGCAGTGCCCGTCGGATATTCTGCATCAGCTTCTTTTCGAAGAAGATGCGATTGGCTCCTTTCAGGCCGATCTCAGCATAGTGGATGACGATGACTCTTTCTTGCATTATCTCACGTAATTCGACTAAACCTGAATGTCCGTCCCAAAAACCGCAGACCGGACTTGAATTCTTTCAAGGCTGTAAGGTGGACTCGACTGCTAATTCTTACTCCAGACTCAGACAACGTTGGCCCTGTACATGACATGAATAGTGCAGGCTAGTTTAATTTGGCAGCTAGCTCAAGTGCCCGTTTGTGGTCCTTGTTCTTCTCAAGGGCGATGTTCACCATTTTGGCGGCATCGTCCAGGCGGCCACCATCTAAGTAGTAGGTCCCGACCTCACAATAAATGTCATCGATACCACTGTCGGCCGCGGCTAATTCGATCATTGCCGCCGCATCCCTCCCAAAGTGCTTTTTGATAAGATCCGGATTTTCCACCAGTAGCGCAAACAGCAAGATATTGTCTGTATGTTTAAGAATGAATTCGAGCAAGACCTCAATTCCGTCTTCAAACAGCTCGGTGATCAACTGCAAATGATACTGCAGACTCTCTTCATTTCTCTGGAACTCTTCGTCGCGCTCAGGGTAGTGCTCCGTCTGGTACTTCAGTTCACGCGCCACCATGAGCTTGTGAAAGAGGAGTCCGACATTCTTCATCAACGCCAGCTCGACGTCGTCCGGCATGAACTTGTCGGCATTCTCGAACCTATTCTTCCTCGGATCGATCATCCGTTTGTACAGCAAATGATGATCTTCCTTTATCTCATACATTATTTCGCAGAGCTCGCGCATCTTGTCAAAAGATATGTAGATGCCTTGCTTGACCGTCCTGTGGTACGCTATGAAGTTTTCGCGCGCGTCCAAATAGAGCATGACCATGTTGCGCACCTTCCAATTCTTGATGCGGACAAGATAGGGTTTCACGTGATTCTTCTTCTTCATTTCAACCTCTCTTTCTTT
The DNA here is from genome assembly GCA_029262055.1 of Candidatus Zhuqueibacterota bacterium. Classification (GTDB taxonomy): domain Bacteria; phylum Zhuqueibacterota; class Zhuqueibacteria; order Oceanimicrobiales; family Oceanimicrobiaceae; genus JAJDAD01. The sequence continues at coordinate 346,087 of JAJDAD010000092.1, read as the reverse complement.
GTACCCGGAACAGGACTGGGAGAACGGCCGGTCCACCCACCCAGCCATCCACTCCGAACCGCAAGTGCGCCCGGTGCCGGGTCCGATGCGGGCGAGATCCTGCAGTCGACTGTTTCTCCTCTACCCACTTCAATGTTAAGCGCTAACTGTCGTTCACCCCGCAGCACCGTCAGATTGACAGTGCTGCCAACCTGCTTGTAAAGAATCCGTCGGTGCAATTTTTGCAAGGAATCGACCTTCTTGCCATCCAGTTTTTGGACCAGGTCCCCGCGCCGCAGACCACCAGCCGCGGCGGTACTGTTATTGCCCAAAGCAACTACCCGGTGCTGAGGACCGACAAATATTACGTCACCAATGCTTGAAAAAACCTGGCGCTTGATATCGATAGCCATTCCGGCATCGCGCAGGATCTCTGCATAGGGGAGCTCGTCAGTGCCGGAAATGTATAATTCAAAAAACTCAGAAAAATCATGCCCAGTGATCTCAAAAAGGATCTGCCGAATGTCCGCGGTCGCGAAGCTGACCCCGGCTCTGCCAAACCTGTTGTTCATCTCCTTCATCAGGTCATCCAGGCTGGCCTGGTTTTGAGTGAGTGCTCTGACTTTCAAATCGAGCAGGAGTCCCAAAACCTCTCCCTTATTGTAAAATGAAACTCCAGGATGAAGATAGGCGCGTTCCCACGCACGCCAACTTGCTTCCTCTACACTGGTTGTTGTGCGCTCTTCCGTCTCCTGCAGATACGCGACCTGGCTTTCAATTTCAGCAATGAACTCGTATTGGCTCCACAAACCTGACCGCAATAGGGTCAACGGCTCGTAATAACTTGTTACACCTTCGAGGAACCAAAGTGTATTGGTGCGCACCTCAGATTGGTAGTCCGGTTGCTCAAAGTCGGAGGGAAAAATCCGTTTGACGTTCCATAAATGAAAGAACTCGTGTGCCGTTACTTCCGCTGCGCTGAGAACGGTTTGGTTTAAGCGCCCCCCCGAAAGACCGATGGTCGCAGAGTTTCTGTGCTCAAGTCCCCCACCACCCCTGTACCCGGGCAGAATCTTGTAAAAAAAGATATATTTATCAAAGGGAATTTCACCAAAAAAACCTGTCTGATACGTACAGATCTTCTTTACCATGGTGGTAAAACTATCTGGAGAAAAAGTCGCATCACCATGGAAAATAAGTTCTATTTCGGCGTCCTCAATTTGAAATGAGTGCTCCTCAAAAAAACCGAGCTGTGCGGGCGCATCTACCAGGGCATCGTAGTTTGCAGCGAAATAGCGGCCCGGGATCGATGCCTGCTGGAGTGGCGAGGCGATCTTCCACTTTGATGGAACCAGGTATTGCACCTCAGTCGGCAGATACCGGCGCTCGTCCACGTACATGAATACGTTAGACCCCTCAACCAATGCATAAGTAGAATCAAAACCAGCCCCGGACCAGGACTGAAACGGAAACTCCACGGTATACTCGACCCAGAGTCCGTCCGCCTCGCCATCGATTAGCCAGCCGTTGGACATGGTGCGCTCAAACGGAAGAAGCTGACCATCGCGGGTGTAGGCGCTAAACCCGTGCACATTGTTCGGGTAATGCCGCATGCGATACGCACCCGGCGACCATTTCGGCATCTGGAAAGTGAGCCCGCGCTTGGTTTTACCTGCAAGCGCAATCTGTACCCGTGCCCGGTCGTAAGTGGTCGTATCTATCTCGAGTGTGTAGTTGATTTGTCCCGGCACGGTTTTGTCCGAGCCTTCCTTCATGTTGACGAAGAACAGAGTCAGGGCGACGCAGACGATTAAGACGCTTTTGCTTTGCATAAACACCAGGATTAAAGCTTAACTTTTAATAAAATACACTCTTACGACCTAAAAAGCAAGTTCTCAGTGGACCTCCCAGGTGCCGTGACGCGGAGATCGCGTGTTAACTGACTCGGTTGTTGATAATTTGCGCTAGCATAAAGGTTACTATTCCTGCAGTCGCGAACCCAGTTAAATTTTCAAAACAAAAAACCCTCTTCCGGCAAAGCGAAAGAGGGTTGGGACATGAAGCCGGCCCTCTTCTATTTCCTGCGTCGCGCGGGACCAAACCTGAACAGCACAAATGGGAAAACGAACACAACTAGATTGGACAGAGTGTTGACTGAGGCCTCTAACCAAGGATCGTCCAGCTCGAAATTGATCGGCGGTCTGCCGCAGCCGCCATCATCTTCAGGTTCGGCAATGGAAAATGTGAAATTGTTGTCTTTGGTATTGTTTCCGTCATTATCGGTCGCGCCTACAAAATAGACAATGGTGCTGCCCAGCTCCTGACCGGGGATCTCTGCATGATAGCGGTGCTGTTCGATAGACGTCATCTCTGTTACACGCGCTTCCTGGCCGACAACCTGGTATGTCAGCGTGACGCTCGCAATCGCCGCATCATCGACTACATCCGATTCGATTACATACGGCCCGGTCTCGTCCAGGGTGTTTGCTAGCCTGGTCGTGCGGGCAATCAACGGCTTGCGCGAGATTGAATTGTTGACGTTAAGCCGGCCCCCGGTAGCCACCTTACCGGCGTAATTTGCATTTCGGTCGACACCTCCGAGAATCCTGATGATGACCTCCTGCATGCCGGCATCAGGAAACTCCGCCAGAACCAGGGCCGCGGCGCCACTGACGTGCGGCGTGGCCATGGAAGTCCCACTAAACACATCGAAGCGGCCCCGTGTCACAGTGCTGAGAATATCGCTGCCTGGTGCGGCCAAATCGACGCTCTTGCTCCCGAAATTGGAGAATCCCGCGAGCTTTTCTTTCCTGGTGTTGGCGGCCACGGAAATGACATTGCCGACCTCATAGTTGGCGGGAAAAGAGTCCGCTTTGTCGTTGTTGCTAAAGTCGTTTCCCGCAGCTGCGACGAACAGGACTCCCTTTTCGTTCGCGAACTTGATAGCATCCTCGAGTGCCTGAGAATGCTCTGAGCCGCCCCAACTGTTACTGAGCACCTTTGCGCCCATATTGGATGCGTAGATGATAGCTTCGATGGCATCGTCGCTGTCGCCGCTCCCGCGCGCGTCCAAGAACTTGAGCGCCATCAGGGATACACCCCAACATACGCCGACAACGCCCTCGGAATTATTCCCGACGGCACCAACCGTACCCGCGACATGCGAGCCATGGTTGTGGTCGTCAAACGGATTGTTGTCATTGTGGATGAAATCCCAACCCCGGTAGTCGTCGACAAAGCCATTGCCGTCGTCATCGATCTTATTGTTCTCCCGGCCATTTCCGCTTTCGCCGGGATTGTGCCAGATGTTCTCGCGCAGATCCTTATGGTCGGTGTCGACGCCAGTATCGATGATGCCGACAATCACCGATTTACTCCCCGTCTGTACATCCCAGGCTTCCGGAGCCCGAATCATCGTCATGCCGTAGAGACTACTGAACCTTGGGTCATTCGGTACAATGGACGCCCGGTAGATGTAGTTCGGCTCTGCGTAAGCAACATCTGAGCTGGCTCGGCATTCAGCCACCGCGCTGTCGACCGACTTGTTGCCACCGATGGCGCAAACATAGACCCCGAGCTCGTCGATAGTTTTGGTCATCTGCAAACCGACGTCGGCAAAGAGTGTATTAACCGACTGCTGTGACAGCTGTGGTTTGAACTTGAGAAGGAGCTCCCCTTTCTTGTAAACCGCTCCGGCTTCTTGTGTTGGCGCCGGTGGCTCAGAAGGTGCCGCGACAGACAGGGCCGCAGGTGCCTGCGGCAGGGCATGGACCGTTTGGTTCGGTTCAGCGTATTCAACAAACGGTAATCGGCTGCAGATTTCGATCACTTCCTCGACACTATGGCGGGAACTAACTTGAAACACTTCGACCCGGATTTCCTTGACGGTCTTTATCCGCGCCAGGCCGAGCTCGCGGGTCAGAGAATCGATGCGGCTAGTCTGAACATCCTTCTTAAACTTTACAAGCACTTCCTGCTGAGTCGAGCCTGGTGTCGCCGAAATTAGGTTCAATTGACAGCAGAAAACCAACATGGCAATGCACCAACTTTTTCCCCTAAACATCTTTTTCCTCCTTCCATTTAGGAAGATTGTGACTCCGTCCTCCGGATTATTCTACGGTGTTTACCAGGGTGCCGATTTCTTTAATGGTCACTTGCACTTCGTCTCCTGAGCTTAGTTTACCAACGCCCGCAGGAGTCCCAGTGGCGATAATATCGCCGGGTTCCAACGTGCAATATCCTGACAGATGCGAAACCAGTTCATCGAGGTCGAAAATCATTTGCGCGGTGGACGCTTCTTGCCGTACCTCACCGTTGACCGAAACCTGCAGCTCGAGAGAACGGTGATCCAAGATAGCCGCTCTTGGCACCAGGAAGGGTCCCACGGGACAAAATGTATCGAAGCCTTTTGAACGGAACCAGGGAAGTCCTGCGCCTTGATCCTGCTTTTGCAGGGCCCGGGCGGTGACATCATTAACCAGGGTGAACCCGGCAATGTGGTCGAAGGCCTGCTTTTTTGAAACCTGCTTCGTCGTCTTGCTGATGATGACCGCCAGCTCACCTTCATGATGGACTTCACCGACGCCCTTAGGTAAGCGTATTTTCCCTTGGTGCCCGATCAATGCCGATGGCGGCTTGCAAAAGAAGACAGGGGCTTTGGGTGTCTCATTCCCCAGCTCCTCGGCATGCGCACGATAATTCCGCCCGACGCAGAGAATCTTTTGTGGTCGGTTGATCGGTGGTAAAAATTGAATGTCTTTCCCAAGTTTCAGGTCGTCTATTGGACGGATTTCTTTCAGGTCGAACAGAACTTCCTGAAAAGTCTCCGCGTGAAAAAAATCCGCCTCAACCATTATCTGCAGAAAGTTGAGTTCGGGTCCGCGGCCGTTGTTCTTCAGTTGCTTGTATAGCTCCCAGGCAGCAGAAAAATTGTACAACCCATCCTGATATTCGACTCCAATCTGGGCCTGTCCTTTGTCAGTCTGAAATGAAAAGGCTCGCAAGATTAATCCCTTATGTCAATGCTAGGAACACGAAACGATCGTGCAAGAATGCACTCCTTGGGTCAATGTCTCTTTCCGGAAAAGTGGATCACAGACCAAACATGTATTGTTGCAGGTAGCGGTTATCGAACTCCTGCTCATCGAGCTGTGCGTTAACCAGGTCCCCGATAGAAATGATCCCCACAGTTTCTTCGTCCTGCAAGATTGGCAGGTGCCGGATTCGGTTTTGTGTCATGATGCCCATGGAATAAGTCACGTCATCGTCTGGAACGCCTATTATCAGTTTCTTTGTCATGATATCCTTGACCAAGGTCTGGCGCAATGAATGATCGCGATCGACACACTCCCACAAGACGTCGCGCTCCGAGATAATGCCCTCTAATTTTCCGCCGGCTTCAAGCACGAGCAAAGCGCCGACTTTGTTTTTGAACAAAATCTTGATGGCGTCGTGCACAGTCTTGTTCTGCTCAATTGTAAGCAAGGTATCATCCTTGGATTTCAGGATGTCACGGATTTTCATGAGCTTCCTCCAGTTGACTTTCGGTGAAATGACATGGTCTTGTTAGCCTGCTTCTTTTCCTGATATGCCCGACACTCCGCTACCGGCATTCCCGGATACTTTGGGTATTGGCCGTCGATGATGGAGTATTCGCAAAGCACAAACCTGCTTTGCCGACCCTGAACCATCCGGGAATAGCGACATGTTTCGCAAAGGCCTGTCCGCATTAGCCTACCCCCGCCACCGCTGATGTCTAGATCGAATCGTCAATGTCACCAAAATCAAGGTAATCGTCCAGTGCTTTCTCTGTAATATCAAAAAAACTTCCGGCCAGCGCTCGCTGTAGAAGCAGCCCCTCGGTCGCCTGGATGACCTGTTCAACCGACATCCGGCTGACCTCCCCTTGACGTCCGGAAATGCTGAGGAATGCCGGAGTAGGCGGAAGCCACTCCTGCATATCGATACTATCACAAAGACCAAGTGTAGGCGTCCCAACCGCGGCTCCCAGGTACATCGAATCAAGGGAACAGGTCAAAATGAGGGAGCTGAGATGCATCACAATGGCCTGTCGTCTCAGACCAAGGTCGCTACTGTTCAATTGGATGCCGGCAACCGAGTCTATAAGATGACGCTGACGCTCAGTGTCTGCCGCCGGCGAAGAGATGACTACTGCTGCATCCCTGGATAGCGCGAAATGCTTTGCGACGCCCAGAAAACACTCATGAAGCCATTCACTCTCAGGGACCCGATACTCTGCTGAAATGTATAATATGAATTGTTTAGAATCAACTCCGTTCTCAAACAATAGGTTGAGGGCGTCGCTCTGTTCGGAAGTTTCGAAAAGCAGTCCGGCCCCGGCGCCATCAGTTTTGATGCCCAGGTGCCGCGTGATGTCCCTGCGCTGCTTTAACCTGTGGTGCGAGGTCAGATGGAACGGCGCGACAAGATTGTAAAGCATGCCGGCAACAAAGCCCGAAAATGCCGCCTGCTCAGAACCTAAGACATAGCCGGCCCGGGCACAGGCCACAAGCAGGTGAAACGGCGTATGCAAACCCTCAGTCTGCAGTACCACACACAAGTCACATCCCCCTAACAGCACACGTGCGAATCCGAAAGCCTCGGTGAGAGGCCAGTTGACCAGCAGTCCGTAGTGCCTGACTGTGACGTCCACATCCGGGTTATGCCGTAATATCGGAGCGGTTCTTCTGTCTGCCACAACAACGATCTCAGCGTCCGGGAAAGCGTTCCGTGTACCGCTGAATATCTGCAGCGACAGAAAGATCTCCGGCAAGGTGTCGTGCTGGCAAAAAAAGATGATCCTTCGGATGTCGGCCGTGTCAACTTCCGCAGGCAGTAAGGTTTTCTGTTTGAATGGCTCCCCAATGAATCTGGTCACCAACCGCTTGAGTGCGCGGCGTATTCCCCTGCTGGCATACATGATACACGCCTTCCCTCCTTGGGAATTCCTGAACAACTTCTTGTCACGTCGGGGTCTGGCAACGGTGTCGTATAGGAAACAGCCTTAAGATAAACGCTGCAAACGAATCGGTCAAGTAAGATCTGCAGATTTGACGTTGGCGAGTGAATGGATGCGCTGCACGACACGCAGGCTGTTATGGTTTTGTGCAACCCACTTTGGGCCGGCGGCTGCAACGCGCGTTCGTAGATCGAGGTCGGCAATAAGGTTGGTCAATTGTGTCTTCAGGGTCGCTTCCGTGACCTCGATAAACGGATGATCCGAATATTTCTCCGCGAAGCCACTGGCCAGTGCGGAACAGGTCGCAATACCCATCGCCAGCGATTCCAAAGAGTTCAGGCCGTAACCTAGTTCGCCGAGCTGGTCCACAAAGATATCGCAGCCACTCTTTAGCTCCAGACTCTCCTGGTGGGACAGGTTTTCAATCAACACCAGTTCGACATTGTGCTCCTGCTGCAATTCTTGAATCACAGCAATGATCTGGTCGCTGCCTTTTGCCTGACGGTTGGTGGGGGCATGCCCAATCCGGCAAAGGTTGCGGGAACCTCCGGCTGCTTTGGAATAAGGACGAGTATCGAAAGGAAAGAAAACATGATGAATGCTGGGGTGCAACTCCAAATGGTCAAACTCAAGCGTCACATTTGCATGCACCAGAGCATCGATGGCGGGAATCACACCGCGGGTCCTTAAGTCGCTGCCGGTGTAGCAACAGATCACGCGCTTGCCCCGCGCGACCAACTCGCGCACCGTGCGGCCGTCCCGGAAAAATTCGAGCCCGCCGTCCAGTTGGTAGAGGTCAAAATCCCAAAAATCGATTTCCCGGAACAGATGGGATATGCGCGGACGCCAAACAGCTTCACGCAGGCGCACCAATAGTTTTTCCGGCAAGCCGTTCGGCTGCCACATGGCCGGGATGGTCCCGGGCTGCGCACGCCGGTTGCTGACTGTTAGTCGTTCCGGAGCCGACACAAAACGCTTTGCCAGGCGCGTACCCATGAAGTCGATAAAAGGCAGGTCCAGGCAAATATCTTCCTCATAATTACGACGATCTCGGGCGAGCGTGACGAGGCGACTGTGGTGACCGAGCTCTCTTTCGGCCCGTACGAAAGCGATAGGAACGCCGGATGTATTTAACGGCGCGATGTGAAGAATCTTCATCTGCTGGCAAGATTTGGTGAGAAGCCCGCGCAATGTCGCGCTTTCATGCGAGAGACAATACTAGAGCTCTTTGTACAAAGTGTCCCGGAAAACGCCGTGTGCGCCAAAGCTTTCCTTAAACCTGGCGAGGCCCCAATTCGGCTTCATATTCACTGTAAAAATGCCGAAGTCAAGAAATTTGAATTTGCTTCGGATAGCCCACTGTACGACCTCGTAAAAAAGCACGTTTACGCCGCGATACTCCTGTTTCTCTTCTTTATGGCTAATGTAAAAGGCCAGGGCTACATTCTCGTTGCAGGCAAAGGTGACGATGCCGGCAACCATCTCATCCTCGGCAAAGGCAGAAAATAGGCGAATCCGGTCCGGAAATAAGTCCCTAAGACAAAGCAATTCTTCCAAACTGTGGGTCGGCTGTACATTGTGACGCATGTGGAGATTCTTTTTCAGGATTTCGTAAAACGCGGGGTAGTCGTCAGATTCATGCGCTCGAATACCCAATTTTAGCCCGCGCCGAACCGCGCGTCTCGACCCTTCACTGAAAAAGAACAGTGTGTCATCCTCACTAAAGTCGAGCGGGATGACGCTGGAGACTTCCCGCCTTTGATAGGAAAAGCCGGCATCCAGGAGCGCAAAATCAAAATAGTTGCCAGGACGCTGGTGGTAAATTAGAGGCGGAAGCGTCAGACGGATCGCGTCGATTTCCGTCTGTTTGGCGTAGGCCAATGTGCGTTCCACCACGCAGAAAGCATCCCTGAGCGAGAGCGAGGCTTGAAAGACAGGCCCGGCCATTGAAGCACCAGGATGAGAAATCAGTGTTTTGATCCCATCTTCAACCCGTACTGCCGCCGGCAGCACACTTACCCACCTGTCCTCTTTTTGAAACACAAGCGAGTGATCATCGAAGCGGTCGCCCGGATGATATGACAGGAAACGACGCAAATGAAAGATGGTGCCGTTATTGGCTCGCGCAACGAACCGGTCCCACTCGACATCGGCACCGGGTTGAAAACGAGTTACCTGGAATGGGTTTTCCCCCTGCAGTTCATGAAAAGTTGACTCCCGCTGCTTCATGAACTGAGTTTGGCCATGATCGCCTTCTGGGCGTGCAGACGATTTTCAGCCTGGTCAAACACGATTGAGCGCGGGCCGTCGATGACTTCGGCTGTGATTTCTTCACCTCGATGAGCCGGCAAGCAATGCATGACCAGACACTCCGGATGGGCGTGTTTTACAAGTTCCGTATCGATTTGAAATTGTTTAAACACTTCCTTGCGTTCGGCGGCCTCCGCTTCCTGCCCCATGCTGGCCCAGACATCGGTGTAAAGGACGTGGGAGCCGGCAGCAGCGGGCCGGGCTTCACGAAAGATCTGGACTTCGCTGATCCCTGTTTCGCGGACAGCCGCGAGTATCGTTTCATCCGGATCGTAGCCTCCCGGAATCGCCAGGGCCAACGTCATGGGGATACGGCCGGCTATGTTGAGCCAGGAGTTGACCATGTTGTTGCCATCGCCAATGTAGGTGACCTTAAGGCCATCGAATGAGCCTCTCTTTTCCAGAATGGTCATCATATCAGCCATGACCTGGCAAGGATGCAGCAGGTCGGTCAAGCCATTGATGACCGGTACACTTGCGGCTTGCGCCAATTCAACAATATTCTCGTGGCCGAACAGTCGCGCCATGATCAAATCGACATACCGCGACAAGGTGCGAGCGACATCAGCAATCGACTCCCGCTTGCCAATTTGAATATCATTTGGGCCGAGGTAGAGCGCGTGGCCGCCCAATTGCAGGGCGCCAACCTCAAACGACACCCGGGTCCGCGTCGACGGTTTCTGAAAAATCATGGCCAGCGTCTTGCCGGCGAGGTAGTTGTGCGCTTCTCCCGCACATTGTTTTCGTTTCAATTCGATGCCGAGCTCCAGCAACTCCATTATCTCAGCGCGATTCAACTCCGAAATAGCTAGAAAGTCTTTGTTCAATGGTCAACCCCGTCTCGTTTGATTTCATAGATTAGCCTGTTGGCCCCCCTCATGTACCTCAGGGAAAACCGCCGCAGTGACGTTGAAGGGAGATGTCCCGTCCATGGACCGGGCAGCAAGATTCAGCGGCAAGTCAGGTGTTTTTACAAAATATAGCGGCTCAGATCCTCGTCCTTGACCACCTCGTCCAGGGTTTCGCGGACGCTTGCCCTGGTAACTATCAACTTTTTGAGTTTTGAGTCAGGCACTTCAAACAGATGCTGTTCCAGCAGGGCGGTCATGACGGTGTGCAGCCGGCGTGCACCGATGTTCTCGGAGCGGTCGTTCACGTGATTGGCAATCAGGGCGATCTCGCGGATGGCATCTTTCCTGAACTGAACAACAACGCCTTCGGTCGCAAACAGGGCCGTGTATTGTTTGATCAGAGCGTTTTCCGGCTCGGTCAGGATTCTGACAAAGTCATCTGCGGTCAAACTGTTGAGCTCAACCCGAATTGGAAACCTGCCCTGCAGTTCGGGAATCAAGTCGGCTGGTTTAGACACATGAAACGCTCCCGAGGCAATAAACAGGATGTGGTCGGTCTTAACCATGCCATATTTTGTAAAGACGCTGGTTCCTTCAACAACCGGCAGCAGATCGCGCTGGACGCCCTGGCGTGAAACATCCGGACCGGACTTGCTGCTTTCGCCGGCCACCTTGTCAATCTCGTCCAGGAAGACAATTCCGGAGCTCTGCACCCGCTCCAGCGCTTCCTGCACGACCTGTTCCATGTCGATGAGTTTCTGCGCCTCTTCCTGGACAAGATGCTGTCTGGCCGCACTGACCTTCATCTTGCGCTGCTTGGTTTTCTTTGGCATCATTCCGCCAAGGAGGTCCTGCAGGTTTACCCCCATCTCTTCGACGCCCATTGGGGAAATGATCTGCATCAGGGATGACTGGTCGCTCTCAACGCTCATTTCCACCATACGGTCTTCCAACTCACCATTCTCGAGTTGTCTTTTTATCTTGTCCCGCGTTCGCTGGTGGCGTTCAAACGCCTCGTCCAGCTGCGGCCCTTCTCCATCGATTTCCAGTTTACGCTTCTTTGGCGGAGGGGGCAGCAGGATTTCGAGCAGACGTTCACCTGCGTGTTTTTCTGCCTGTTTCTGAACCGATTCGGTCTTTTCAGCCCGTACCATAGACACAGCCAGGTCGGTCAAGTCCCGAATCATCGATTCAACATCGCGGCCGACATAACCCACTTCGGTGAATTTCGTGGCCTCGACCTTAATAAAGGGTGCATTTGAAAGCCGCGCAAGACGGCGTGCAATTTCCGTCTTGCCAACGCCGGTCGGACCGATCAGGATAATGTTGTTCGGATAGATTTCCTCCCGCAGATCTTCAGGTACCTGCTTGCGCCGCCAGCGGTTTCGCAGCGCAATCGCCACAGATTTCTTAGCCTTATCCTGGCCGATGACATATTTATCAAGCTCTTCTACAATACGGCTGGGGGTCAGTTCCAGAATGCTGGCCATACGGTTATATTTCCTCCACAGTAAGCTCAGAATTTGTATAAATGCAGATCTGGCCGGCAATCTTCAAAGACTCCGTAACGATCTCCCGTGCGTTAAGTTTCGAATGCTCGAGCAGGGCGCTCGCCGCCGACATGGCATACGGTCCGCCGGAGCCGATGGCAATGACATTCTTGTCCGGCTCAATAACATCACCCGTGCCGGAGATCAGGAACATGCTGTCCTTATCCATCACGATGAGCTGTGCTTCCAGCCGGCGCAGGTAACGATCCGTCCGCCACTCTTTTGCCAATTCAACTGCTGCCCGCCCCAGATTGCCGGAATACTGTTCAAGTCCTCGCTCAAATTTCTCAAACAAGGTAAAGGCGTCAGCGGTGGCGCCGGCAAAGCCGGTCAGGATCTTGTCGTTGTAGATCGTTCTGATTTTCCTGGCCCTCGCCTTCAGAATCGAGTGGCCGAACGTCACCTGGCCATCACCACCAAGCGCGGCTTTGCCTTTATGGCGGACAGCCAGGATGGTGGTGCTCCTGAAAACTTCCTGATTAGCTGAATTCAAATCTTCCTCCTTAAACGTGACACCGGGATCATCGTCTGTTCACGGTACTTGGCCACTGTCCGGCGAGCAACTTGAAAACCCTTGTTCTTTAGCAGCTCCGCAATCCGTTGATCGTTGAGCGGCTTATTCGGGTCCTCGGCATCAATGATCTCCTTGATCAGGTTCTTGATGATTTTGTTGGAAACGTCCTCGCCGACGTCGCTCCTGATTCTTTCACTGAAAAAGTACTTCAGCTCGAAAACGCCGTGCTCTGTTTGGACATACTTGCCATTGGTCACCCGGCTGATGGTGGAAATGTCCATTCCGATCTCATCTGCTATATCCTTCAGAATCATCGGTTTGATATACTCCTTACCACCTTCGAAAAAATCATGCTGCTTCTCGATGATCGCCTCCATGACGCGCTGGATAGTCGCCCGTCTTTGGTGGATGGAGTTGATCAGCCATCTTGCGGACTCGAGGCTTTGTCGTATGTAGTCGCGGGTTTCTTTTGAAGACTTCTTCTTGTCGAGCAACAAACGCTTGTACGAGCTGTTGATGCGCAGATGCGGGACATTCCAGTCATTCATGGAAATATGGTATTCACCGTCGGAGTCCTTCTCTACCGCAATGTCTGGCACAATCACATTTTGATGAAAGAGTACGTAGCCCTCGCCCGGCTTGGGATTCAACTTCATGATCTCGTCGATTGAGTCCCGGATGTCATCGAGATCGATGCCCATCTTCTTGGTGATGCGCTCATAGCGCTTATTGGTAAAATCATCAAAGTGGTCGCGCAGGATTTCGGTCGCAATCTCTGTCCGGTCCTCTCTCTCAAGAATCTGAATGAGGAGGCACTCCTGCAGGTTGCGCGAGCCAATGCCGATCGGATCGAAAAGCTGGATCTGTTTCAGTACCTTTTCGACCTCGTCAACCTCAACCTCCAGGTTCTCGGCAATCAGGTCGACCGGGTAGCCCAGGTAGCCGTCCTCACCGATATTCCAGATGATGTACTCACCGATCACGAGTTCGTTCTCAGTCATCTCGGTCATGTGCAACTGACTCAGGAGGTGCTCCGGCAGGGTCGTGTGCGCTACTTCCGGACGTTCAAAAACTTCCGCGCTGTCATCGCGCGGCGCCCGGTACTCGTAGGTTTCTTCATCATTCAGAATGGAATCCCAATCAATCTCCTCTTTCTCAAAATCGTCTATGGCATCATCTTCTTTTTTCTCATCGTCGGACTCAGCGTCCACAACTTCAACAGTCTCGGTCTCCTGGTCGGCCTCCTGGTCGGCTTCCATCTCCATCTCCTCATCCATTTCAAGCAGTGGATTGGTTTCGAGCTCGACTTTGATCTTCTGTTCCAGGCTCAAAATCGGTAACTGTAACAGCGAAGAGAGCAAAACCTGCTGCGGTGATTGCTTCATCTGCAGGCTGAGTCTCTGGACTAGGTTTGGCATAGCTTAAGTTCCGTTAATCCTTTAGGTTAACTTCCGTCTGTCAGTTACCTGTTCAATTTGAACTTTTCTCCGAGATACAACTTTATCGCTGCCGGGTCATTTGCGAGAAATTCCGAAGTGCCGGATTTGAGCACAACGCCGTCATACATCAAATAGGCCCTATCGGTAATATCCAGAGTTTCGTGGACGTTGTGGTCGGTAATCAATACGCCGATATTCCTTGCTTTCAGGCCTTTAACAATCGACTGGATCTCCTCGACGGCGATCGGGTCAACACCCGCAAACGGTTCATCCAATAGCAGGAAGTTGGGGTCCGTGACCAGAGCGCGGGTTATTTCCACGCGCCTGCGCTCGCCGCCGGACAATGTATATGCCTTGCAATCTGCCAGCCGGCTGATGTTTAGCTCATCCAGGAGTTCGTCAAGTCTGCGATACCGCTCTTTCTTTGCAATCTTCAAGGTCTCAAGGATGGCGAGGATATTTTCACGAACCGTCATCCTGCGAAAGATAGATGGCTCCTGAGATAAATAGCCAATGCCCATTCTCGCCCGCCTGTACATCGGCAGCCGTGTGATGTCCTGCTCATTCAGAAAGACGCTGCCGCTGTTGGGCCTGACCATGCCAACAATACTATAGAATGTCGTCGTCTTGCCTGCGCCGTTCGGGCCAAGCAATCCTACGATTTCGCCCTGTTTTACCTCAACGCTTACTTTGTCAACGACTCTGCGCTTTTTGTAAATTTTGACAAGTTCACGCGTCTCAAGTACAACCGAGCTATTCATCCGGGCCAGCTCCCGGCCCTCATTAGCAGACGCCACGTTGGCCTTCTATCGCACAGAACAAGCGGAGTTCGCAGTCTTCAACCATACTGTCCAAGTCAGTTTAACTCAAAAAGACTAGTTCCGGGGCGGACTGAACTTACCCTCGGCAACATCCGGGTCACTTTTTACTAAAACCTGTTTGGCTTCGCCGTTTGAAAATTCGATGATGATTTCATCGCCGGAGATTTCGTTCTCACCCTTGTACTCCCGATTTTCCACGACATGATACAAACTGGTTGCCTGCTCTGCAATGACAACCCGCTGCAACTCCTCCCCGGCAAAAGTAAAGAGCATGCGGTTGCCCGTCGACCGATTCTGCCAGCGGCCGGGGCTCAGTGAGTCCGCGTCGGAGACCACTGCAGCATGCCCGACGACGGTGGCCCGGTTGATTTGCGAATCCTCGAAGAAGAGTTCGAGTGAATCGCCTGATATTGTCCGGGTTTCGACCTCGACCTGCGGTGTTTTAACCATCACAATACGGTCTTCCTGCTTGAAGAACTGTGCAAAACCGCAGGTGGCGACGACGTCCTTTTGTGTGATCCTGACATTGCCTGAGGCGGTGGTCAGCTTGCTTTCCTGGAAAATCCGCATCGTGTCTGCCGAAACCCTGGTAGTCTCCACATTCAAACTGTCGTACAAAAAGAGCACTGGAGATTCAGTGATCACACCAAAATCTTTCGCGCGATAATATTCCGCGGTCCCGCCGGTGAGACGAGTCCGGTCGGTGACATTTCTTATCTGGACATGTCCTTGCGAGAACAAACGATCCTCCCCCTCGAAAAACGTCATCCTGTCCGCTGAAGTCGAGTCATCGCCTGACAACCTTACGACATTCCCGATAGCGACTTCTTGCTGCAATTCCTCGTAAATGTAGACCGTGTCGGCAAACAGAGTCTGTTCTTCATCAAAAACCTTAACGTGTCCAATTAGCGCGTATTCGTGTTCCACGACTAGCTGGCTGGCGACGTCACAGAGGATGGTGGTCTTCCCCTGCACAAATTTTACATTTCCTTCCAGTTTCTGCAGAACCTGGGAACCCACAGTTTCCCGTCTGAGCACGTCGGCATGGATGAGCCGCAAAGGTTCATCACGCTTGTCCTGTCCTGTTACGGCACTTCCCGCGATAACAAGAAAGAGAAATGCCCGGCTGATCACTCTGAATGTGGCGTCGGACCTTTTAGCGAATGTTTTCATCAAAGGAGAGCTTCTTTTGGGAAACTCCGGACGGTTTCAGGATCATCCAATTCGCAAAAGATGGTTCGGACTCGAACCCGGTACCGTTGATGGTGTCTTTCTCCGCCGTCACCACAGTCACAAAAACATCGGAACGAACATTGTGGTTCTTTTCGTTCCAAACAAGCTTTTGGCTGGACAGGGTCATGCCATCGTGCGATTGTGCTTCGACATCGACTGTGAGCTCAAAATCACCGGAAATCTCGTTCAGCGTCGCCTCGCCTGCCTCTAGCTCCACGGAACGTTCCCCCGCATCGTAAGTCACGATATTGACGCCGTCAAAGAACTTGAGAATCTTTCGATTTGAATACTGCTCCATCCGTCCGTAGGAAATCTTGGAGGACACCACGCCATTTTCGCTCAGCGTCATGGATGCATTGTAACTAATCTGATCCGGGACATCGTCGGATCTAGGCGAGGTCGCGGGGAGCTCGCCCGGCGTTTGGCATCCGATGAAAGAGAAAAACATGATTGCCAGCAAGATTCCTTTGGTCATGGTTATTCGATCCCGCATACCTAGTCGCCGCGCTGTTGTGAACTAAATTTCAAGGTTGCTGCAACAAAATCCCGAAACAGCGGGTGTGGATCCAGTACCCGCGATTTCAACTCCGGGTGAAATTGCACACCCAAAAACCAAGGGTGATCCTTTAGTTCGATGGTCTCAACCAGGCGCGTCTCGGGGTTCACACCCGTGCACATCAAGCCATTTCTTGCAAAATCCTCTATAAACCGATCATTCACTTCATATCGATGGCGATGTCTTTCGGAGATTTCCCGGGAACCATAGATCTTGCTTATCTCCGCTTCCGGCTTTAGTTCGCAGGCATAAGCCCCCAACCGCATGGTTCCGCCGAGATTGGACAGATTCTTCTGCTCTTCCATGATATCGATGACGGGGTAGTCTGTGTGCGGGCTGAACTCGGCACCATTCGCGCCCGCCAGGCCGCAGACATTGCGTGCGAACTCGATGATCGCGCATTGCATGCCGAGACAAATCCCGAAGAAGGGCACTTTGGCCTCACGGGCGAATCCCGCTGTCGCGATCTTCCCTTCGATGCCACGATTCCCAAAACCGCCGGGAATCAGGATTCCCGACACACCGTCAAATACCTTGTCTGTTCCCTTAGTTTCGACCTCAACCGCATCAATCCACCTCAAGTTTACATGCGCATCATTGCTGGCTCCGGCATGGACGAAAGCCTCAATGATGCTCTTGTAAGAATCCTGCAACTCGACGTATTTACCACAGATCGCAATAGTGACTTCTTTACTGGGAGTCCTGACGCGTTCAACAAAAGAACGCCATTGTGTCAGGTCCGGGCTGGACGTAGGCAGGTTGAGCTTTTGCATGATCAAATCGCCCACTCCCTCGTTCTCAAAAACCAAAGGGACCTCATAAATCGTTTCGACATCCAGGGCTTCGATGACGGCGTTCTTGGGTACGTTGCAAAAGAGCCCGATTTTGTCTTTTGACTCAGAATCCATTCGACTTTCGCAGCGACACAACAGGACATCTGCATTGAGACCGATTTCCCGCAGGCGCATGACCGAATGCTGAGTAGGCTTGGTCTTGAATTCCTTTGCCGCCTTGATATATGGCACCAGGGTCAAATGAATATTCAACGTGTTGTCGCGGCCGGCCTCCAAACACAGTTGTCTAATGGCCTCCAGGAAAGGAAGACTCTCTATATCACCAATCGTTCCTCCGACCTCTACGATGATGACGTCGTAATTCTCATGCGTATGACCGGCACTGCGGATTCGATGCTTTATCTCGTCGGTTATGTGTGGAATGACCTGGACCGTTTTGCCCAGGTAATCGCCGCGGCGTTCCTTCTTTATTACCGAGTAGTATATTTGCCCGGTTGTGGCATTGTTGGTACTTGCCATATTCTCACTGATGAACCGCTCATAGTGGCCCAGGTCAAGATCGGTTTCGGCGCCGTCATCGGTGACAAAAACCTCGCCATGCTGGTAAGGACTCAAGGTACCGGGGTCAACGTTGATATAGGGATCTAACTTGAGAATGGTGACCTTCATGCCCCGGTTCTTCAGGAGCAGGCCGATGGACGCGGACGCGATCCCCTTGCCAAGAGAAGAGACGACGCCGCCGGTGATGAAAATATACTTTGTATTTTCGGTAACCGCCATCATCTGTCTCCGGGAGTCATAACTCTTTAATTACACGGGGAACGCTAAAATGTGAGTTATTCTGCCGCGGGGCATTTTGCAGAACCTCTTCCGGTGAGAGTGAAGGTTCGACTGAGTCCTCCCTGAGCACGTTGGTTAAGTTGAGGATATGTGCCGTCGGAGCTACCTCCGAAGTGTCCAGTTCATTCAGCTTTTCAACATAATCGACAATCAGGTTGAGCTGCTCGGCCATGCGCTTCTTTTCCTCCGAATCGAACTGCAGTTTGGCCAACCGTGCCACTTGTTCAACTTGTGCTATAGTTATCGCCATAGAATCTTGCGGGAATCTCCAAGCATCGTTGACTGAGAAGGGTAAATATATAACACTCCATTCTGATTGTCAAGACCATTCTCAAGAATGGCATAATTTTTGTTAACGTGCAGCCACATTCGTACAAATAGAAAAGGCGGCACTTAATTGCCGCCCACAAACAGGCTGTCAGCTTTGCGAATCATCCTGTCAACCGACCAGAGTTTCCCGGAAAACAGGAATGGACACTGATGTTATCAGCTGGCTTTTTCTGAAAAAACGTTTACGATTTTCTGATACCGGCCCCTGCGCTCGAACTTAACGAACCCATCGATACGGGCATACAGAGAATAATCATTGCCCAGGCCGACATTTTCACCCGGATGAATCTTGGTGCCGCGCTGTCTCATAATGATGCTTCCCGCGGTTACCCGCTGACCATCAAAACGCTTGACTCCCAGGAATTGCGGGTTGCTGTCGCGGCCGTTCTTGGAACTGCCTACGCCCTTTTTATGCGCCATCGCTCTTTTCTCCTGCGGTTTTCTTTTTGCTAACAGATATATTCTTGATGGTGATGTCGGCGAAACCCTGCCGGTGGCCTTGGGTCTTTTGGTAGCCCTTGCGACGCTTTTTCTTAAATATGGTGACTTTGCGATCGCGCCCGAAACCATCAACTTTCGCGGTCACTTTAGCATTCGCAATAGTGGGCTGCCCAACTGAAATCTTACCCTTATCGGATATCAAAAGAACCCGGTCGAAATGGACATCCTTTCCCACTTCACTGGCGAGCACAGGCACACTCACGCTGTCACCTTTACTAACTTTGAACTGTTTTCCCGCAATTTCCACAATTGCATACATTTTCTTACCTCCTGCCAAGACAAACTTTTTCCGGTCAGACCGTCACTGCGATTCTCAAGTCAAATATTGCTCGGTTACTTCCTCGTCGCTTTTTTTCAAGAAGAACCTGAACTTATCACTGCGCAACGTGTCATCCCGATCAATTTCTATTTTCATTCGATACTTCCACATGAGGCGCCGGGCGTTGCTTTTCACACCACTCAGCATATAATTCGCTACCGAGGGGTGCACTGCAAGCCTGACGGACCAATCCCGTCGATCGGCCCTAAACCTCCGGAGCCAGCGTTCTATTTTGGTCAAGACCGTGCTTTCCGAAACCACGCGCCCAAGTCCATCACAGGTGGGGCAAGCCTCGGTAAATGCAAACAAAAGGCTAGGTCTAACGCGCTCTCTGGTCAATTCGATCAAGCCAAACTCGCTGATTGGTGCTATGTTGACTTGCGCCCTGCTCTTACGCAGTTCATGCGTAAACTCGTCATACAGTCTCTTTTTATTTTTTGCCTCCAGCATATCGATGAAATCGATCACGACGATTCCACCGATGTCTCGCAGACGTAGCTGACGGGCAATCTCTTTTGCTGCCTTGAGGTTAACCCGTAAAATATTATCTTCAGGTTGCTTGCGCCCGATAAACTTTCCACTATTCACGTCCACAGCAACCATTGCCTCAGTGTGGTCAAAAATGAGGTGACCTCCACTGGGAATCCAAACTTTTCTTGAGAGACTTTTCTCGAATTCGCTTTCTATTCCAAATTCGTCGAAAATCGGTTTTTTGCCGTGATAGTATTCTACACGGCCGGCTAACTGGGATCCGGAATCTTTCAGATAAGCGACCGTTTCCCGATAGAGCTTTCTCGAATCAACAACGACACGGCTCACATCTTTGGTAAACAGGTCCCGGATCACACTGGAAGCCATCGTAACATCTTTGTAGACTAGGGAGGGGGGAGAAGCCTTCTTTAGCTTGATTTCTATTTTCTTCCACAGCTTGACGAGGTTATCAAGATCATTCTGCAGGGTATCTTCGTTTTGGTCTTCTGCAACCGTACGTGCAATAAGCCCAAAACCTTGTGGTTTTATTTTCCGAATAACCCTTTTCAGGTTACGCTTTTCTTTAAGTTTGTAGATCTTCTTAGAAACCCCAGCAACCTCTGAATTCGGGACGAGCACCAGGAATCTTCCGGGGAAAGACAACTCTGTCGATACTCGTGCCCCCTTGCGGCTGATGGGCTCTTTGATAATTTGAACTAAAATCTCCTGACCTTCCTTGGGCACCGGTCTGCGTGTATTGACGCCCTTCTTCGTGGGGCGCCCATTAGTACTTATAAACGTGCGATAATCGGCAAGGACATCACCTATGTCCGAAAAATGTAAAAATGCATCCTGTTGGTGCCCTATATCTACAAATGCAGCATGCATCCCGGCAACAACATTTACAACCCTGCCAAGATATATATCACCAACCATGCGCCCACGCTCTGACTGTTCTACAAAGAGTTCTACCAATTTTCGATTCTCAAGGATGGCGATTCTTGTCTCTCCAATGGACGAATTGATAACGATTTCCTTTTTCATCGCCATTTAGAAATATCTCCTATCCAAGTGTCACAAAAATTCATACAAAAATCGATTAGGTTTCACGAAATTGTCAAAGAACTCAAATCAAGGCAGGCTCAATACTTAACGCACCTGCACATGAACAGCTTCAATAATAGCAAAAACGATGAAATTTTGCAAGGATTATTTGTAAAGTTCCGACCGCTACAGCAGGGTGTTGTCGTTAACGATCAAGCGAAAATCTCTACCAAGAAAATTAGCTGCCCGTTTGCAGTAAAGCATACGGCTGAGGAAGATCTCAAAATATTCCATGACCGATGAAATATCAGGATCGATGGTCAGGGCCAGAACAATCGCTTTTCGTTCATTATCGACCTTCAGATAGGACTTGGTCACGGCATAGTTTACCCTGTCGTGTATGTCGAATTTAATCATCATCGGGTTGCGGACGCGAGAGCGGTGCACATCCGACTTGTCGGCTAAAATGAGCCCAGCAGATACTCTGCTCACGGGTTCCCAGCCGTCATCGTCGTGATTCCCAATTGCGGCTACAATGGTTGTGATTTCGTCGACGTCCATTTTCAAGTCGGAGAGCAGTGTGTGAGCCAGTACCGAGCCCGTGTACGGGTGGTTGATTCGGTTGATAACATTGCCGATGTCGTGCAGATAACCGGCAATTGCTGATAACTCCGCTTCCCGTTCCGGCACGTCTAGCTCCAGCAAGGTTTGTCTGGCAACTTTTGCCACCAGGCCACAATGTCGCGGCCCGTGCTCGGTGTAGCCAACCACTGCCAGGTTCTCGTCAGCCCGCTTTATGTAGGCCCGGATCTGTTCATCACGCTTGATATCGTCCAGTGTCAGAATCGTAGACATCTTGTCATTCATCTCCTATTTTCTTTGTTTTCTGCTTAAGAAGTCAAGAACGGATTGTGCTTGCGTTCATGCCCGATGGAAGTAGGCGGCCCATGACCGGGAAAGATGCGAGTGTGGTCTGCAAGCGGGAACAATTTTGACTTTATCGTCTCGATTAGAACGGGGAAACTTCCGCCAGGCAAATCCGTCCTGCCAATGGAGCCGGCGAACAACACATCCCCAACGACAGCCATATCCTCTCCGACAAACGAAACACTTCCCGGCGAGTGTCCGGGAGTATGCAGAACTGACAGCGTTATTTGACCAAAGCTAACCTGATCCCCTTCCAGAAGATACTTGTCGACCTGTGGAATCCCGGCGGTGGTCAGGCCAAAGGCGGCGGCCTGCTGTGGCAGATTGTCCAACAGGAACTGATCTGACTCGTGCATCAACACAGGAACCCCGAGCTCGGCCTTGATCGCACTAACCTCTTTGACATGGTCCAGATGCCCATGCGTAAGCAGGATATATTTCATTTGCAGTGCACGCTCCGCAATTTTCCGCAGGATTCTCGGAATCTCGTCACCGGGGTCTACAACAACGCCTTCGTGCGACTCATCGCACGCCAGCAGGTAGCAGTTTTCTGCAAAGGCTCCAACTTCAATGCAGTCGATAATCATGACGCCTGTATCCGCGATTGATGGTATTGTGACGAGCTCTTGATATGTTCAACGACCTCACATGGTACAGTGTATTTCCCTATCGCCTCCTCCCCCTTCGGCCCTCCGTGAAAGTCTGAGCCACCGGTTTCGAGTAGGCCATGTTCGCCCGCTACCTTGCGGTAGTACTGCATATCCACCTCATTGTGTTTGGGGTGAACAACTTCGAGCGCACTGCAGCCTGCCTTGATTAGAGCCATCAGCTCGGCCTCATCTATCTGAATCCCCGGGTGTGCGATAGAGCAAACGCCACCGGCCGTCTCAATTATTTGTAGAGCTTCTTCGATTTTCACGCTCCGCTTCCTGACATTTGCTGGCTTGCCATCACCCAGGTATTTGTCGAACGCCTCCTTAAAGGAGCTGACCAGGCCATATTTAAGCAGAACATTAGCAACGTGAGGTCTACCGACTGACCCGGATCCCGCTACCTCGATTACTTCGTCGAAAGAAATGTAGAGCCCCAAATCGGTCAGTTTATCCACCGTTTTGCGTGCACGCTCAATGCGATTATTCCGCAGCCCAGCAAGGTACTCAACCAAAGCTTTATCCACAGGATCAAAGCCATAACCCAGGATATGGATGTCCTTGCCATGAAAATGGACACTTAGCTCTACGCCGGCCAGAAGTTCCAGACCGCACTTTTCGCCGTATTGAATAGCGTCCGGCAGCCCGCTGATTTCATCATGGTCTGTTATTGCCGCAGCCTTTAGTCCAAGCGATCTTACTTTGTCAACCAGGTCACGAGGGGAGTAGTACCCGTCGGAATGATTGGTGTGCAAATGTAGATCAGCGTAGCACGAATGATGATTCATTTCGATATCACTGATTTAGAGTTTTGGCAGGGTAACACCGCGCTGGCCCTGATACTTCCCCTTTTTGTCGCGATAGGAAGCCGCACATTCCTCATCACTTTCGAAAAACAAAATCTGCGCAATTCCTTCTCCGGAGTAGATTTTTGCAGGCAAGGGAGTCGTGTTGGAGATCTCAAGCGTGACATGGCCTTCCCAACCGGGCTCAAGTGGCGTGACATTGGTGATTATGCCACAACGCGCATACGTTGACTTGCCCACACAAATCGTCATAGCTTGCCGCGGAATCCGGAAGTACTCCACCGTCCTGCCAAGTGCAAATGAGTTAGGTGGAATGATACAAACCTCCCCCTTGAAGTCAACAAAGGACTTGCGGTCAAAGTTCTTAGGATCGACCGTGGTTGAATTCAGGTTGGTAAAAACCTTGTACTCGTCCGCGATTCGGACATCATAACCGTACGACGACAGGCCGTAAGAAATGACGCCCTCCCGCACCTGATCGGAGACAAAGGGCTCTATCATGCCTTCCTCTAAAGCCATCCGTTTTATCCAGGTATCAGGCTTAATGGCCACTTAATTGTCTCCGGAAAAGTAAAAAAGAGAGGACATTGTTCTACTCGATTTTCGGTTTCTTGAGGGCTATCCCTGAGACTATTATGCTTATTTCATAAAGCAGCACAAGTGGCGCGGCAAGTAGCAACTGAGTAAAAATGTCCGGAGGGGTGATTATGGCCGACAGAATCACCATCCCAACGATGCCATGACGCCGGTAGTGTCTCAGGAAGGGCGGTGTAACAAGACCAATTTTGGTCAGAAAAAACGATAGAATCGGCAGTTCAAAAATGAGTCCGAACACAAAGATAAGCATGGTTATGAACTGCAAGTACTCATTGACGGATATGGTCGCAACCAGGTCAGCGGTCTGGAAGCTCAATAGAAACCGCAAGCCAAAATGCAGCACGACGTAATAGCAAAACGCTGCCCCGGCCAGGAAACAGAAGGTCGAGAAAAAAACTATGGCCGGGATGAACTTTTTCTCGCTGCTGAGCAGCCCCGGACCGATAAATTTCCAGAATTGAAAAAACACCACGGGGAGCGAAACCAGCAAACCCACAAAGACAGAAAGCTTAACCCGGATCATGAAACCACCAGTCGGGTTAAGAAAGATCAATTTCTGCGTTTCCGTGGAACCCAGCGCCTTTAGCGCGTCATTGTATGGCCTCACCAACAGATTGAGTACCCATTCTGAGAAGAAATAAATACCGATGCTGGTGACAACCACTGAAATGACGGCCTTGATAAGGCACCAGCGCAGTTCTTCCAGATGGTCGAGAAACGGCATTTCGCCGATTGTTGATTTTTCAGTCATAGTGGGAGAAATTTTGCACAAAAAAGCAGATAGCCCCGCTCCTGTCCATACGGTCACTTATCTGCTCGTGTACCCCGAAATCATGTCAGAGTACGTTATCTGTTTAACTCCTGCAACTCACTCATAAATTCTTTTGGATCTTGAAAATTTCGGTAGACAGAAGCAAATCTTACGTAGGCAACATCGTCAAGATTGCGCAGGTAACTCATGACCAACTCACCGATTGCCCTGGACGCTATCTCTTCTTGAGAATCATCTCGAAGATCGACTTCGATTTTGATGACTATGTCATCTAGCTTTGAGGTGGGGATAGGACGCTTTTTACAGGCTATAATGAGGCTCTGTTTGAGCTTTTCCTGGTCGTATGCCTGCCGCCGGCCATCTGACTTCACCACCATCAATGGGGATTCCTCAACATGTTCTTTGGTGGTAAAACGCCGGCTGCACTGCAAGCATTCACGACGGCGCCTGACGATTCGGCCCTCACTGCTTGACCTTGAATCGATGACCTTGCTGTCATCAAACCTGCAAAACGGGCATCGCATGAAGCACTCGTTCTAGTTTTCTTCCACCGGGTATAGAGGAAAATTGCTACATAGGTCACGGACTGCAGATTGCACGGCCGCCAGAACAGAGTCATTTTCTATGTCGGACAATATGCGGTCCATAGAGGCTGCGATTTGCTCCATCTCAGGCTCTCCCATTCCGCGGGTGGTTAAGGCCGGAGTCCCGACTCTGATGCCGCTGGTGACGAACGGGCTTTGCGTGTCGAACGGAACCATGTTCTTGTTAACGGTTAAGCCAGCCCGCTCCAAACGTGCCTCGGCAACCTTACCTGTTAGACCCTTATTCCTCAGGTCTATCAACATTACGTGTGAATCCGTGCCTCCGGAAACGATATCATAGCCCAGCTCCACCATCTTATTGGCAAGCGTTTGCGCATTCCTGACGACCTGTCCGGCATATTCTTTAAATGATGGTGCCAGGGCTTCTTTAAAGGCCACCGCCTTGGCGGCAATGATATGCATCAAAGGACCACCCTGGAAGCCCGGAAAAACATTCGAATTCACGACCTCCGACCACAGCTTCACGCGTCCTTTTGGAGTGGAGATACCCAAGTCGTTCTCACCATCTTTTCCGATGAGAATCATCCCACCTCTGGGGCCGCGCAGAGTTTTGTGCGTTGTGGTTGTAACGAAATGACAATGAGCTATGGGGCTGGGCAAAACGCCCGCCGCGATCAATCCCGCCGGATGCGCCATGTCACAAAGCAGGTATGCTCCTACTTTCTCTGCAATTTGCCGAAAGCCCGCGTAGTCAATGGCCCGGGAATAAGCACTGGCGCCTGTGATGATCAGTTTTGGGCGTGCACGGCTGGCGACATCCTCCACCTGATTGAGGTCAAGGCAGCCGCTCTTCTCATCAACGCCGTAGAAGTGAACATCAAAAATTCTGCCTGAAAAATTGACGGGGCTGCCATGGGTCAAATGACCGCCGTGGGCCAGGTCCATGCCCAGAATCCTGTCACCGGGATTTAGCACGGAAAAATAGGCTGCGATATTTGCCTGGGAGCCGGAATGCGGCTGAACATTCGCATATTCCGCACCGAACAGTTCTTTGGCGCGTTCGCAAGCCAAGGTCTCGGCAATGTCGACAAACTCGCATCCGCCGTAATAGCGTTTACCGGGATACCCCTCTGCATACTTGTTGGTCATTACCTGCCCGGCAGCTTGCAACACAGCACGACTGACAAAATTTTCAGAAGCGATTAGCTCAAGCGTGTTGTTTTGGCGATTGGTCTCGCTGATGACAGCCTGATACAGCTCCGGGTCTACCTCATTCAGATTACGCAAATTGGGCCCTCAAAATCATTCGTAGTAACCCAACCAACACCTTAGTTCAGCCATTTGTAGCAATCGCCCGTAGGCTTGGTTTCGCCTTTGTGCATAAATTTATCTTCTTTAGTCGGCAGGGCACCCTGCAAGAAACTCAAATGCCGATCCGCATCCTGTTTGAAAGCAAGATCCTTGGCAGCCCTCCGGTATTGGGCCGCAGCAAGCTCATAGACGAGTTTGTCATTGAACTCGACCTTGCCATCTTTTTGGTCGACACATCTTTCCGCGGACGCCTCGTAGGCTTCGCCGAGAGCGATCCACGCCAGGCCATAACTCCGGTCTACGGCTAGCGCCTTTCTTGCGTAAGTGCGTGCACTCGTGAATCGGCCAAGATCCTTGTATGCACGACTAATTGCAGCCATAGTTTTCATGTCCCCGGGTTCAATCTCCAATATCTTCTTGTACTCTACAATTGCCTTATCATATCTCTCTAAACTTATATAAGATTTGGCAACATACTCAATTACCACCACATCGTTTGGAGATATTGCCAGGCACTCATTGAACACTTCAATGGACTTATCAAAATTGTCGCTACGGAAGTACAATTCACCGAGTTCGAATCGAACGCGGCCGTTATGTGGATCCTGTGCTCGTTGCTTTTCCTTGCTTTCGATGACGCCCTCAACGTCGCCGATTGACCCCAGAAGGCTGGCCTTGTTGTTCTGGGCGTCGATGTCCTCCGGGGCAAGCTCCAGGACCTTATCGTAGGCATTTATGGCATCCTCGATTTGGTCTTCCTTCACATAAAGGGAGGCGATCAGCTTCCAGTCGCCTATTGATTCCGGTTCCAGCTCAAGGACTCTTTCGTATGAAGCAATTGCGTCACCGATCTGCTCCCTCTGCGACTTGATGAAACCAATCATCCGGTGCAAATGAACGTCTTCCGGATATTTGGCAGTTCCGATCTCGAAAACGACTTGCGCGCTATCTACATTATTCAACTTGAAATAACTGTCACCCAGGTAACGATAAACTTTCGGAAATTTATCGATCGTATCTATTGCGGCCACTACACCCAGATACTTGGCAGCGCGATCGTACTGTTTGTTTTTGTAGTTTTCGTAGCCGAAACTCCAGTTCTTGTTCAACTCAAAAACGTATTTCTTTTTGGCTACCGCGGGATCGACTTCTTCCTGCCCCTTCTTTTTCTTTTTCTTCTTCTTGGCGTATAACTCGTGCGAGGGTCCTACCACAAGAGTTAGAGAAAGTAGCAGAATTCCCAAACCCCCAAGAACACGTATGGCTTTACTGAGATTTTTTGCCCTGTTCACTGTGGTTACCTCCCGAGTAATTCATTCAAAAAGTTAGGAAACAGATGCGGACTTTTACCCCGAAGCAAGGATTTCAAGACAAGATCACCTTGTTTAAAGAAATAGTAACATTTAGCCCCAAAAGATGCAAGGGAATTGTCTGAGTTACCTCCGGCCCCGGAAAAACCACGCCTCTCCTGCCGTAATACTACCCGTAAACCGTATCACATTTTCTCTGATCGGGTTACTCGACAGCGACCCTCTTTGTCCGACTTCAAGTGCAAGGTCGATACGGGCTGCAGTCCACCTTAACGGGAAACCCACGCCAAGCGTACCAAATGCTTCCGTCACGCTTTCCCCGATAGGATCTTCCAGGCCCAGGTCGCGAATATAGAATCCCGCACGAACAGCGGACCTGCTGAACCAGGAACTATTGACCGTCCGACCGCGGCCGGAGTACTCAACGCCGACGGCGAAGCGCCGGCTGTCATTGACAAGGCCATCCGATCCGAAGTTGCTCCACCTCTGCAGATAGTAGTCGGCCCCGATAAGAAGTTTCTTGCCAAGCAAAAGCGACGTCCCCATTCCGTAGGAAGTCGGCACTTCGAGGTCCCGGTCAAGAAAATCATTGAATTGGGCAAAGGTGCCTAATAGTACAGTCCGGTCTACCTGTAAAGTCGTCGACGGTGAAAACACGCCCCCAACACGCCAGCCGTTGGTCACCTGCCACTGCAACCCGAACCGGATGCCCGCAGCATTGAGGTTTTGGTTCACTTCCTGTGTAGTGTTGAGCTTGGTACCCGAAGCGAAAGCAACACGCCACACATTTCTGACGTTGCCGAAGTAAAACAAACCACTGGCTCCCAGAGATAGCTTCGGCCAGGGCCGAACCGCCAAACTGACAGAAGCTGTGTTCAGTCCACCGGCGCCGGAAACGGTTTCTGTGAATCCGTCGTTGCCGATACTACCCAAGCCTTGAAATTGGTACTCAACGGTACTAAACGGTAAAAGCGCAATTGCAAAAGAGATTTTTTCTCTCTTCAGCGGCAGGTGAAATTGCACTCCGGCCACATTTGTGCGAGATAGAGAGCCATCTTGCTGCTGGCCTTTCAGGTTGGTGCCTTCATGTCTAAAATTGCCTGAGATGAACGTTGCGGGCAATGACACGAGGGCGGCTGGGTTTAGATAGTTCACGGTTAGCCTGTCAGAGACTGCAAGTCCGACGCCCCCCATACCAACACTTTGACCGCTCACAAAATAATTGATCGTTCCCAGACCACGTTGCGAATAAAACGATTGTGCCACACCGTTCCCGATGCAGCAAAAGAAAAATCCTGCGGTTATGACCAGAATCTGAAGGTATTTGACGGTTGTGGACATAGTTCAATGACCTGGTTACTGCGCGGTCGGCGCGCTTGAAAAATGAATAATTAGCCTGGGTCCCAGTGTGGGATCCGTCGCATTGGACCTGAAAACAAGTTTGGATGCATCACGGCCGGGGTTGCTCGTTCTCAGCAGCATGCCATGGTTTGGAACATTCTCGGAGATCCAAAATTGTACCAGGCCTGGGACTGGAATCGAGAGCGTGGTCGTGGTGTTGTTGACAATCTGACTTATGGCGCCCAGGTCGGAGTCGACCTGCAGGGCGCCTGGGCCCGCAAACGCCTCCGCCAGTCTATCTATTTGAAAGACGTACCCACTCACCTTAATTCTTGATTCATCACGGTCAATAGTAAGCTCCAGAGTCGCGTCATTTATGGATGATTCCCGGGGAATGGAGGAAAGGTCAAAATTGAGAACAGTTTGCAGGCTCTGCAGGTCGTCAATGAACAATGGCTCCGCAGGAACGCCACCCGTCCTGGTAACGATCGTGGCATCTTCGGTGGCGACAGAAATAGTAGTGTCAACGCCTGAGGAGGTCAGGGATTCAAGCTCCAGACGCGGTTGATTGACTAAACCGTTCCGCGACAGAAACTCCTTGATAAAATCGCTGCCCGCCCCATGCTGTATAATGATGCCGAAGTTATCGCCGCGCGTTGTGTCGACCCACCCACGTACCAACTGCAGGCCGGTATCATCGAACTCGAAACGAATGGATTCGATAAAAAGTGAATCTGATTCCGAAAAATCTGCCCCGATCGAAAGGATAGTGGCTTCGGACAACGGGCTGGCATCAAAAGAATTGCCAAAATTCTCGCCAGTAACCGAACGTTCAACCCAATCTTCTCTGACCCGATGTACCGTTGCCGGGAAAACAGACCTGTTTTCACCAGTCGAGTAGATTGTATTGGTGTCCAGTATCAGAGTTGCTTTTGAAATCGTGATGCTGTCAGGTACGGATCTGAACCTGAGCAAAACACGCGTACTGGTGTTGTCCAGTTGTCCTAACTCCAGGAAAGGACTCACCCCGGTCGCGGTCAACGTATCGCCAAAACTCGTTTCCTGGATCAGGTTCGCGACGACTGTGCTGTCGACCCGCCCACGGTCATTTGGGTCCGTGAGCAAATCAAACTCCAGCGGCCTGTCACTACGACAACCGGAGCCAACGCTAGCAAGCAAGAAGAGCACGCCCACAACTTGTGCTTTCAGAAGCTGTTTGAGTATATCTGTGATGGAGTCAACCTTCAAGAATTCCGTCCTTATTTTCAAAATTCAGTCTTGTGTCGCAGCCCTGACAACCTTACCGGATTTGATTACCGTCTTCACCAGGCTTACGCCGAAGTGATACGGAATATGCCGATGATTTTCAGCGCCCCAAAGTACCAAATCAGCCTTTTTTCCTACTTCGATACTTCCTAAGAAGTTCCCGCTTCCAAGGGCCAGCGCGGCGTGGTATGTGGCAGCGGTGATGGCTTCGGAAGGCGTCAGGCCCATTTGCAGACAGGCCAAAGTCATAACCATCGGCAAGGACTCGGTCATTGCCGAACCAGGGTTAAGATCGGTCGCGAGAGCCAGCGGCAAGCCGGACCGCAGCATCGCTTTCGCATCGGCGTATTTCGATTTCCCCAAAAAGAACACGGCCGCCGGCAACAGGACCGGCACAACTTTCGCCTGCAACATTGCGTTCCAGTCTTCAGGTGTAGTGTAATCCAGATGATCAGCCGAGATCGCACCCAATTCGGCCGCCATCATGGTACCGCCGATCCTGCTCAACTGCTCAGCATGGGTTTTCAAACCAAAGCCCAACTCGCGGGCCGCCAGGAGAATCTGCTTTGCCTCCGCAACAGAAAAAACATGTGACTCACAAAACACGTCACAGAAAACCGCCAGCTCCCGCTGTTTGACCGCCGGCAACATCTCATGAGTAACTAAATCAATATAGCCCTTCCTGTTCGAACGAAACTCATCCGGGATTTCATGTGCCCCCAGAAAAGTCGGGACAAGGTCGATCGGATGCACGCGGTTAAGCTCAGCAATCACTTCCAGCATCTTTACTTCGTCTGCCAAGGTCAGGCCGTATCCGCTTTTAGCCTCAATCGTTGTGGTTCCCAGACTGAGAAAAGTATCCATCCGTGGGAGTGCTGATTCGACGAGGTCAGCTTTGGTGGTCTGGCGCAGATGCCGGACACTTGAGAGAATACCCCCGCCTGCTTTCGCTATCTCCTCATAGCTCTGCCCCTTTATACGCATCTCAAATTCATCTTCCCTGGTACGGCTGAACACCGGGTGTGTGTGGCAATCCACTAAGCCCGGAGTGAGGGTTTGGCCGGCGGCATTGATTACGGTTGCATCCGGGACAAGCTGAACCTGCGAGCGCACTGTTGCCCCATCGCCAACTGCGACTATTTTACCTCCGTGGGCAGCAACAGAGCCATTGCGGGTCGTGGAGAATTCGGCTGGAGAAAAATCGGGATTTGAAATCGGCGTTGCCAGCTCGCTGGCGCCTTCAATCAGCAAATCTGCCTGGGGCATCATGACCACGGCCTAGCCCTTCCCTCCGGGAATCCGAACTTGCTGCGAGACCGCTGTCTTCCTGGCTATCTCGTATCCGGCGTCAACATGGCGTGCGACGCCTATGCCGGGATCGTTGGTCAACACTCGCTCAAGTCTGCTGGCGGCGTCCGTCGTGCCGTCCGCGACGATTACCTGGCCTGCATGAATGGAATTGCCAATGCCGACACCGCCGCCGTGATGCACCGAAACCCAACTCGCACCCGAGGCAGTATTCAAGAGCGCATTTAGAATCGGCCAGTCGGCGATAGCATCCGAGCCATCGCGCATTCCCTCTGTTTCGCGATTGGGAGAAGCCACTGAACCGGTGTCCAGGTGGTCACGCCCAATCACAATAGGTGCGCTCACTTCGCCCTTTGCTACCAAATCATTGATGCCCAAACCAAACCGGGCGCGGTCACCCTGACCGAGCCAGCAAATCCGCGCCGGTAGTCCCTGAAACTCGACCCGTTCCTGGGCCAGTTTAATCCAGCGCGCCAGCTGTTGGTCATCAGGGAAAAGTTCAAGCACCAGCTGATCGATCCTAAAAATATCGTTTTCATCGCCTGACAGCGCCGCCCAACGAAACGGGCCCTTGCCCTCGCAGAACAACGGCCGGATGTAGCGCGGCACAAAACCGGGGAAGCCAAAAGCGTCGCTCAAGCCGGCCTTGAAGGCCTGGCCGCGGAGATTATTGCCATAATCGAAAGTGACCGCTCCCATTTCCTGCAAGCGTAACATTGCCTCAACATGCCGGACCATGGATTCATAGCTCAATCGAATGTACTCATCCGGATTTGCACTTCTGAGCCCCAGCGCCCCCGCTAGTGACATGCCGGCCGGTACATAGCCATTAAGTTCGTCATGTGCAGAGGTTTGGTCCGTCAAAAGGTCAGGCACTATTTTTCGGTCTATTAACTCGGGAAGAACCTCCGCACAATTGCCGACGAGGCCAACCGAGAGCGCCTCTTTGCCGGCCTTGGCGGCGGTGATCCACGAGATAGCAGTATCGAGATCCTCTGTAATTTTGTCACAATAGCGCTTTTCAAGACGGCGCCTGATGCGCGCTTCGTCAACATCGATTCCGAGAAATACGGCGCCATTCATCGTGGCCGCCAGAGGCTGGGCGCCACCCATTCCGCCCATTCCACCGGAAACCACTAGCTTACCGGCCAGGTCACCGTCAAAGTGCTTCTGTGCTGCCGCGGCAAACGTCTCATACGTGCCCTGCAGAATGCCTTGCGTGCCAATGTAGATCCAGCTTCCTGCGGTCATCTGGCCGTACATGGTGAGCCCTTTGTCTTCCATTTCACGGAAGTACTCGGGAGTGGCCCACGCCGGAACCAGCAGCGAGTTTGCGATCAACACTCTGGGCGCAAACGAGTGCGTCCTGAATATGCCCACCGGTTTACCGGACTGCACCAGCAGTGTTTCGTCATCCTCAAGCTCCTGCAGAGCGGCAACGATCTGGTGGAAACAGTCCCAACTGCGGGCGGCGCGTCCCGTCCCGCCGTAGATTATGAGACGCTCCGGGTCCTCGGCTACCTCGGGGTCCAGATTATTCATCAACATCCGCAACGCAGCTTCCTGCACCCAGCCCTTGCAACTCAACTCGGTGCCTCTTGCGGCCTTGACCGGTTCATAGGTGGAAGTCATACTGGATGTCTCCCTGTTTTGTGCACTATGATATTAACTGAAAAAGCCGACTGCAAAGCTGCAATCGGCCTTAAGATCGTAACGCAAAGTAGACTCGGCTCTAGTCAGAGGTTGCAGCTGCAGCTTCTTGTTCTGCTTTTTCTGCTTTTTCAGCTTTCGCCGCTTCATCTGCCTTCTTCTTCTTTTTTTCCTGTCTGTCTTCGCGGGCTTTTTGCTTGTCAAGCATAACGCCTTCAAAGCCTACCAATTCGAGCAGCGCCAGCTCAGCGCCATCGCCACGACGACGGCCGAGTTTGATGACACGGGTATAACCGCCGTTTCTATCCTTGTAGGTTGGGGCAATCTCATCAAAAAGGCTTCGAACAATCTTCTTGTTTCGGATAATCCTTAGTACCTGACGACGGTCAGCAACCGTCCCACTCTTGGCAAAGGTAATAAGCTTGTCAACCTTCTTACGGATTTCCTTGGCCTTAATCGTCGTGGTTCTAACTTGTTTGTGCTCGAACAACGATGTGGCTACATTTGAAACCAGCGCTTTCCTATGGCTGGCTGTCCTGCCGAGTTTCCTGTGTGCTTTTCTATGGCGCATGTCTTTACCTTTACTCTAAGTCGCCCTTCATATATTTTTCAATATCCATTCCAAACTGCAGACCTTTGTCATCCAGGATCTTAGTAAGTTCCTGCAAAGACTTGCGACCGAAATTCCGGAATTTCAACATCTCCTGCTCTTCGCGCCTCACCAAATCACCAATGGTCTTGATGTTGGCGGCCATCAGACAATTATACGAGCGTACGGACAATTCCAGCTCGTCAACAGGCATTTTCAGAAGCTTGCGAACCTTCAGAATCTCCTCATCCACTTCAACCGGCTCTTCCTCTTCCGGCTCAATATCAAAATTGATGAAGAGGTTGATGTGATCTCTCAGGATCTTGGCGGCGTAAGTCAAGGCGTCGTCCGGGGTGACGCTGCCGTCGGTCTCAACCTCCATGGTCAGCTTTTCATAGTCAGTCCGGTCTCCCAGCCTGGTATTTTCCACCTGGTAAGTCACCCGTTTGATCGGGGTATAGATCGCATCGATCGGAACAGCGCCAATCGGTTGCTCCGGAATCTTGTTTTCTTCGGCTGGTACGTAGCCGTGGCCCCGGCCGATGCGCAATTCAATATCGAAATTGGCATCCCCGTTCAAGGTCGCGATATGCTTCTCAGGATTGAGCACTTCAAACTCGGTCGTGCCGTTCTGAATATCACCGGCAGTGAATTTGTGCGGGCCATTCAGGCTGACAACCACCTTTTCCGGTCTCTTGCTCAGCAGCTTGAAACGGACTTCCTTCAAATTCAAAATCATATCGGAGACGTCTTCAACGACGCCTGGAATTGTGGAAAACTCGTGCGGTACATTGTCGATGCGCAACATGGTAATCGCAGCGCCCGGTAAGGACGAAAGAAGAATTCTCCGCAGAGAGTTTCCGATGGTAACACCAAAACCTCTTTCCAGAGGTTGCAGGACAAACTTACCATAGGTATTGGAATAACTGCCGTCATCTATGTCAAGACTACTTGGCATTTGAAGGTTAGGCCAATTCATATCTAGCGCACTCCCAAAATAATTTCAATAACAATCCTGTTATTTGGAATACAGTTCTACAATTAAAGATTCGTTCACTTCAAGAGGTATATCTGCTCGTGTCGGATTACTAAGCAGGGTCCCCTTCATTCCGGCTTTGTCAAGCTCAAGCCACGACAGTAGCGCACCATCGCGAATCTTCTTCATAGAATCATGAATGACTCCGAGCCTCTTGCTCTTGTCTTTGACTCTAACGATATCGCCAGGCTTGACACTGAAAGATGGAATGTTCACCAGGCGGTCGTTAACCAAGAAGTGTTTGTGTCGTACGAGTTGTCTGGCTGTCTTGCGCGAAGGCGCAAAACCCATGCGATAAACGACATTGTCGAGGCGTCGCTCAAGCATCTGCAGCAATACTTCGCTGGTTATACCTTTTTGCCGGTCAGCCTTCTTAAAGTAATTCCGAAACTGGCGTTCAAGTAAACCGTAGGTACGGCGGACCTTTTGTTTTTCCCGCAACTGGATACCGTATTCCGACTGCTTGAATCTTCTACGGGTACCGTGTTGTCCGGGGGGATAGCTCTTTTTGTCAAGCGGGCATTTGGGTGACGTGCACTTTGATCCCTTTAGAAACAGTTTTTGTTCCTCTCGACGACAGAGCTTACATACGGCGTCAGTGTATCTTGCCATTCTTTCTGCTTACCTCCGCTTTGCTCGTTAAACTCTTCTTCTTTTTGGCGGGCGACACCCGTTGTGCGGGATCGGTGTCACGTCCTTGATCGCCGTTATTTCCAGTCCGGCTGCCTGCAACGATCTAACCGCTGACTCTCTGCCGGAGCCAGGCCCCTTTATCAAAACTTCTACTCGCTGCAAACCTAACTCTTTCGCTTCTTTCGCGGCGGACTCCGCCGATAATTGCGCCGCAAAGGGAGTGCTCTTACGAGAGCCTTTAAAACCGATTTTGCCGGCAGAAGCCCAGGAAATCACATTTCCATACTGGTCCGTCAAAGTCACGATCGTATTGTTGAATGTGGCTTTGATGTGAGCGACGCCATTGGCTTCAACCTTTTCCTTCTTCCGCCCTCTAGATTTCTTCGATGGTGCCATTGTCTACATTACCCTCGCAAATTCATTTTGATACTATTTTTTCTTACCACCAACACCAGAGCGCCGACCCCGGCGTGTTCTCGCATTTGTATGCGTGCGCTGGCCATGAACCGGCAGGCCGCGCCGGTGCCGCAACCCACGGTAACAACCGATATCCATCAGGCGCTTGATGTTCATGGTAACATCAGTCCGCAGGGTACCTTCAACCTGGTAGTTCTTGGTGATGACCGCCCTGATTTTTGCGATATCATCATTTGATAAATCCTTGACCCGGATATTCTCACCAACCGATGCGTCCTCCAGAATTTTCTTGGAACGGGAAACTCCTATCCCAAAAATGTAGGTCAAACCGATCAATACCCGCTTATCCTTTGGAAGATCAACTCCCGCTATTCTCGCCAAAACTTACCTCCGAACATTAACCTGACTTCTGCTATCCCTGACGCTGTTTGTGCCGGGGATTTTTGCAGATAACAATGACTCGACCTTTTCTGCGAATGATCTTGCAGTGGTCACACATACGTTTAAGAGAAGATCGTACCTTCATTCTGGGTGCCTCACTTATATCGATAGGTGATTCTTCCCCTGCTTAGATCATAAGGCGATAGTTCAAGCGTCACCTTATCACCGGGGAGGATCTTTATAAAATGCATTCTCATTTTGCCGGAAATATGAGCCAAAACCTTGTGACCATTCTCCAGTTCTACCCGAAACGTAGCGTTCGGTAGAGTCTCTACGATTGTTCCGTCAATTTTGATTGGGGCTTCTTTTGCCATTACAAATACTCTACCAAACTAGGACACAGTCAGGACTTCCGGACCGTTTCCGGTAATCGCAACCGTATGTTCAAAATGAGCTGACGGGCGACCGTCAAGCGTTACTACGGTCCAGTTGTCTGCAATCGTCTTCACTTCATGATCGCCTGCATTCACCATCGGTTCTATCGCAAGCACCATTCCTTCCTTCAAACGCGGACCGGAGTTCGGTGGTCCATAGTTGGGAATCTGGGGCTCTTCGTGCAATTCCTGTCCGATTCCGTGTCCGACCAAATCTCGCACGACCGAGAATCTCGCGCTCTCAACTTTTCGTTGAATAGCGTTGGAAATGTCCGATAGCCGGCCGCCATCTCTGGCCTGCTCCAGCCCGAAGTGCAATGATTCTTTTGTCACGGACATGAGCTGCTTTTTTTGCAGACTAACTTCTCCCACTGCAAATGTTCTGGCACTGTCACCATAAAAGCCGTCCAGCACCACGCCTATATCGACGCTCACAATCTCCCCTTCCTGCAGCCTGCGCTGTCCAGGGATTCCATGCACGACTTCCTCGTCGATTGAAATGCAGGCACTCGCAGGAAACCCGTTGTAGCCCTTAAATGCGGGCTTGCCTTTCTTCGATAGAATGAACTTCTCAACTTCCTTGTCTATCTCCCGGGTTCGAATACCTGGCTGAATCAGACTCCCGGCCAGTTCCAGCGCCTCAACAACAATTCTACAGCTATTGCGAATGAGATCGATTTCTCGTTGACTGCGAAGATGAATCACCTAAAATCTCCGGCGACCCTTTATTTTGCCACCAGTCTTCATGAAGCCGTCGTAGTGCCGCATGAGCAAGTGTGACTCCAACTGTTGCAACGTGTCCAAGGCAACGCCCACGATGATCAGCAGG
Source organism: Candidatus Zhuqueibacterota bacterium (assembly GCA_029262055.1). Lineage (GTDB taxonomy): Bacteria > Zhuqueibacterota > Zhuqueibacteria > Oceanimicrobiales > Oceanimicrobiaceae > JAJDAD01. Next base: position 308,754 of record JAJDAD010000092.1, on the reverse strand, counting down.
GACGTCCCGCCATAAAAGGAAGCAAAGTTAAACGAGACATTCACAAAGCGCGTAATGATAAAAGGCAACACTGCGACAAAAGCCAAACAGAATGAACCCGGCAATGTGATCCTTGTCAAAATATTATCAATAAACTCCGCGGTCCTCTTTCCGGGGCGAACGCCCGGGATAAACCCGCCGTGCTTCTTCATATTGTCAGCGACATCGACGGGATTAAAAGCGATCGCAGTGTAGAAGTAGGTAAAGAAAACGATCAGAGTCCCATAGAGAATCCAATAAACCACTGACTGATAATCGAAATAGCGAGCCAGAGAATTCATGAATTCATTGTCCCAAAATCCCAGGACAGTTTGCGGCACAAACATGATAGATTGTGCAAAAATGATCGGCATGACGCCTGCCGTATTGACCTTCAATGGAATATGGGTGCTCTGACCACCATAAATCTTGCGCCCAACCACGCGCTTGGCATATTGCACCGGAATTTTGCGGGTACCCTGGGTCAGAGCCACAACTCCGGCAATGGTGATAACCATTACAGCCAGAAGAAAGACCTCAGTCAGTATTGCACGGTTACCGCCACTGATTTGCTGGTACTCATCCAGCATCGCGTTTGGAAAGGTCGCGATAATGCCGATGAAGATGATCAACGAAATCCCGTTGCCTATGCCTCGTTCGGTGATTTGCTCACCCAACCACATGATCAGGATTGTACCGGCACACAGCGTTATCATGGTCAGAATCCTGAAGCCAAAACCTGCATCCGGAACAACCGGAATACCGGCACTAGTCCGAATCCCTTCCAGAAAGACACTTACACCAAAGGCCTGCATGCTCGATATTGCCACGGTACCGTAACGCGTATACTGCGTAATCTTCTTACGGCCTTCCTCGCCTTCCTTTTGCAGTTTCTGGAAATACGGCACTACCGCACCCAGAAGCTGAATAATAATAGAGGCTGAAATATAAGGCATAATGCCCAGGGCGAACACTGTCGCCCTCCGAAACGCACCACCGGCAAAAAGGTCATACAGACTTAGAAGTCCGCGGCCCTGGCTGGCTTCTTCAAAAAAAGCGAGCAGTGCCTCACTGTTAATGCCGGGGATCGGTACATGGCCGCCGATTCGGTAGACTATCAGAATGAGAAGCGTAAAGACAATCCGCTGCTTCAACTCAGGGATTTTGAACAGACTCTGAAACCCTTGCATCATAATACTGTCACCTTCCCGCCTGCCTTCTCAATCTTTTCCTTTGCCGAAGCACTGAATGCGTGTGCGGAAATGTCAACGACTGCACTGATCTCGCCATCGCCAAGCACCTTTACCGGGATCGACTTCTTTGAAATGATTCCTGCGGCAAAGAGCGACTCAGGGGTTACTTCCTTGGCGCCCTCGAGCCTCTGCAGATCTTTCACGTTGACAACTTGAAATTCTTTCTTGAAAATATTGGTGAATCCGCGTTTGGGGACACGCCTTTGTAAGGGCATTTGCCCACCCTCAAACCAGGGTCTGATTTTGGAACCGGAACGCGATCTTTGACCCTTGTGGCCACGACCGGCTGTTTTCCCAGTGCCTGACCCCGGACCGCGGCCAATTCTTTTCCGTTTCTTAATAGAACCGGGTGCGTACTTTAGACTACCTAAATCCATTATCAACCGTCCTTAAATAACTAAACCTGCTCGGCAGTTACCAAATGACCGATCTTGTTGAGCATTCCTCGAATTTGCGGCGTGTCCGCACGAACGACCGACTGGTTGATCCGGCGTAAGCCGAGCGCTTCCATGGTCCTTTTCTGCTTGAAATGACGCCCGATAATGCTTCTAACTTGCGTGATCTTGATTTTCTTTTTCGCTGCCATAGACCTATACTGTCATTGTTTTATCAAAAACTTCCGAAATACTAAGGCCGCGTTTTTGTGCGACACTGACTACGTCCATCAGCTCAGACAAACCGGCCATGGTTGCTTTAACAACGTTATGAAAATTCGCGGAGCCTTGTGATTTTGTCAAGATATCCTGTATGCCGGCGGCTTCGATTATCGCACGGACAGCGCCACCTGCAATGACACCGGTACCGGGGGAGGCAGGCTTCAGAAAAACTTTTCCCGCGCCAAACCGACCCTTGATGGCATGCGGAATTGTCCCATTTACGATGGGCACTCGAATCAGGTTTTTCTTGGCATTTTCAGAACCTTTTGCTATGGCACTGACGACCTCGTTTGCTTTACCAAGACCGGTGCCAACATAGCCATTGCCGTCACCGACAACAACGATAGCATTAAAACTAAATCTGCGACCACCCTTTACAACCTTGGCAACACGATTGATGTTGATGACGCTCTCTTTGAGATCCAATTCACCAATATTGACTCTAACGGCTCTCTTCAACTCTGACTCCCGCTTTGCTTATAGTGTAGTTCGACTTAGAACTTAAGACCATTTTCGCGCGCAGCATCTGCAACCGCCTGAACGCGGCCATGATACAAGTAACCGCCGCGATCAAATACAACAGATTCAATCTTAAGCTCCTTGGCTTTCGACGCAATCGCCTTGCCCACAATTTTGGCGGCATCCGTCTTGGTTTTTGCTTTCTTGACTTCTGATGCCAAACCCGGACTCAACGTTGAAACACCTCCGAGAGATACACTCTTGGAATCGTCAACTAGTTGAGCATAGATGTTGTTTGCACTGCGGAAAACCGCTAGGCGAGGCCTTGCCGTGGTGCCGAAAATTTTTTTCCGAATTCTCTTTCGTTTCTGGGTCCGTTTTCTGGTACGAACCGGTTGAGCTTGTGCCATTACCTTAACCGTCTAATTAATTGAATTAAGCTGCCGTCTTCCCGGCCTTGCGCCGGACTTGTTCATCGGAATACTTGATCCCCTTGCCTTTGTATGGCTCGGGCGGCCTAAAGGACCGAATCTTGGCAGCAACCTGTCCTACCAACTCCTTACTGATACCGGAGATCGTCAAATTGGTCGGCCCCTCCGCCTTGATTTCGATACCCTCTGGCGGCACAAAAACGATTGCATGTGAATAACCCAACTGCAGATTAAGCCGGTTATTCTTCATCTCACCTTTATAGCCGACTCCGATAATCTCAAGTTTCTTTTCAAAAGCATCAGTCACCCCCTTGACCATGTTGGCCACCAGGGAGCGATACAACCCGTGTAAAGAACGAAATCTTTTACTGTCATTAGGACGTGACACCTGAATCTTCCCGTCCTTCACCTGGACATCAATATCAGGCTCAAATTCAAGCGAAAGCTCGCCTTTCGGTCCCTTCACAGTAATGGTGTAGTCCTTGATTTGGACGTCGACACCGGATGGAACGCTAATGGGATTTTTACCGACTCGAGACACTCAACACCTCAAAATGTTAGAATTACCATACGTGGCAAATAACTTCGCCACCGACGTTAAGTTTCCTTGCATCCCGGTCCGAAATAACGCCCTTGGGCGTCGACAGGATCGCCATACCCAGGTTGTTAAATACCCGCGGGAGGTCTTTATTCCCGACATACTTTCTCAACCCAGGCGTACTGATTTTCCGCAGGCCCGCTATGACGCTTTCCCCATCCGTTCCATATTTTAAATATATGCGGATTATCCCATCTCTCTTGTTGTCGATCAGCAGATAATCTTTGATGTAACCGTATTCACGCAAGATTCTGGTCATACTTCGCTTAAAGTTAGACGAAGGTATGTCCACCTTGCGGTGGCCTGCCTGGCAGGCGTTTCTTATTCTTGTCAAATAATCAGCAATCGGATCTGTCATGCACATAATTTTAAATCCTTTTCTACCAGCTAGCCTTAACGACACCAGGAACCTTACCCGCCAGGGCAAGTTCTCTGAAACAGATTCTACAGAGTCCAAACTTGCGCAAGTACGCTCTGGGCCTGCCACATTTGGAACATCTACTGTAATTGCGTACCGCAAATTTCGGGGTCCGCTTCTGCTTTGCAATTAGTGATTTCTTTGCCAAAATGATCCCTCGTCTTTTACATCAATTCTGGTTGTTCTTCTTAAAGGGCATCCCGAACCCGGATAGCAACGCCATTGCCTCTTCATCTGTTTTGGAAGTCGTCACGATACTAATATCAAGTCCCCGGATACGGTCGATCTTGTCATAATCGATTTCAGGAAAAATTATTTGCTCCTTTATTCCCAGAGAATAGTTGCCTCTGCCATCAAAAGACCGGTCGGAAAGACCACGAAAATCTCTGATTCTGGGAATGTCTATATTGATGAGTCGATCCAGAAACTCATACATCCGCCACCTGCGCAAACTCACCTTGCAGCCTACCTTATAGCCGGCCCTGAGCTTGAAGTTTGAAATTGCTTTCTTTGCTTTGGTGACGACCACCTTCTGCCCACACACTGCCTGCAGATCTTCGATGGCACGCTCCAGCACTTTGGAATCCTGAATCGCATCACCGCACCCCATGTTTAAGATTATTTTCTCTACTTTGGGGACTTGCATGATGCTCTTGTACCCAAATTTCTTCATCATTTCGGGTACGATATTCTCCGTATACTCGGAGACCAGTCTTGGTGTATACTCAGCCATCTCTACCTTGCGGATTCAGTTTCTATTACGATTGATCCGGAATTATTTCGCCGCTCTTTTTTGAGTAGCGAACTTTCCGGTGCGACATCTTCTCATTGTTGTCCAAAAAGCCGTAACGGATACGAGTCGGAGCATTGGTTTTGGGGTCAATGACCATTACATTAGACACGTGGATAGGCGCTTCCTTTTTAACGATCCCACCTTGCGGCATCGTTTGTGAGGGCCGCATGTGCCTGCTGACAAAATTGACCCCTTCGACAATAACACGTTGTCGCTCCGGGAAGACCTTCAGGATCTTTCCTTGTTTACCTTTGTACTCACCGCTCAGGACCAACACCTGGTCATTTTTCTTAACACGCATCCTACTCTCCGAATAATGCCGCCAGCCGCCTACAGTACTTCCGGGGCCAGGGACACGATTTTCATGAATTGTTTTTCTCGCAGCTCACGCGCAACCGGTCCAAAAATACGGGTCCCGCGCGGTTCGTTCTGCTCGTTGATCAGTACTGCAGCGTTTTCATCGAAACGAATATAAGACCCATCTTTGCGTCGGATTTCCTTCTTGGTACGAACGACCACCGCAGTGCTGACTTCACCTTTCTTCACAGCGCTACCGGGAATCGCCGACTTCACGGAAACCTTTATCATGTCACCCACATGAGCATATTTGCGCTTGGTGCCGCCAAGCACCAGAATGCACATTACTTTTTTTGCGCCTGTATTGTCGGCCACATTTAATCTACTATACTGCTGAATCATTCTATTCCTCGCTTCTCGCCGTGGGTGCTTACTTCGCTTTCTCGACCACTTCGACCAAACGCCAGCGTTTTAGCCGGCTCATGGGCCTGGTCTCCATGATCTTCACTCGGTCGCCGACCTGACATTGGTTGTCAGCATCATGTGCCATGAACTTAGAAGTCTTTTTGAAGAACTTACCATATAAAGGGTGCCGCACCATTCGTTCTACGGTAACGACTATGCTTTTGTCCATCTTGTTTGAAACTACAAGGCCAACCTTGCTTTTTCTAGTATTTCTTTCCATTAGATATCTCAAATTATTTGGCGTTCTCTACTGTGGCCTTCTTGTCGGACCGTATACCAAGGTCGTACTCATGAAGAATCGTTCTCAAGCGCGCAATCTTCCTTCTTGCATCGCGAACCAGGAGCGGATTGTCCAGTTGGTGCATCGCGTGCTGAAACCTCAGGTTGTACATCTCTTCCTTGGCATCGTCTAACTGCAACTTAATCTCATCCTGAGTCAAGTCATTCAATTCTTGCATTCTCATGGTTTACTCACCAAAGTCACTTTGACTAACAAACTTGGTTTTGACTGGCAGCTTGTGTGCTCCCAACCGAAGCGCCTCTTTTGCTATTTCCTCATCAACACCGCTGAGCTCGAATAATACACGCCCGGGCTTCACCACGGCTACCCAAAACTCAGGGGAACCTTTGCCCTTGCCCATTCTGGTCTCAGCAGGTTTCTGAGTCACCGGCTTACTGGGAAAAATCCGAATCCAGACCTTACCACCCCTTTTGATATAGCGCGTTATGGCGATACGAGCAGCTTCGATTTGTCGTGATGTCACCCACGCCGGGGACAAGGCTTTCAGTCCATACTGACCGAACGACACCTTGGAACCTCTATTGGCCTTCCCCCGCATATGACCACGCTGAACTTTTCGATACTTAACCCTCTTGGGCATTAACATGATGGCTTCTCCCTAATTACCAATGACTTCGCCTTTGAAAATCCACACCTTGACACCTATGCAACCATATGGAGTTTTCGCGGTAATGCTGGCATAGTCAATGTCTGCCCTGAGTGTATGCAATGGTATACGCCCATCTTTGTACGCCTCTCGCCTGGCCATCTCCGCGCCGCCAAGCCTGCCGGCGCATGCGACTTTAACACCCTCAGCTCCCATACGCATACTGTTCATGACTGCTTTTTTCATCACTCTGCGAAATGGAACTTTTGACGACAATTGATTGGCGATGCTCTCACCGACGAGGTAAGCATCCAGTTCAGGCTTCTTAACTTCGTTGATATTCAGTTGAACATCTTTCGAGGAAAGCCTCTGCAACTCTTCCTTGAGCTTATCTACTTCAGCGCCTTTCCTACCGATGACAATTCCGGGTCGGGCTGTGTGAATGGTCAATGTGATACGTTGCGGTGTTCTGTCGATCTGAATCAATGAGATAGCAGCGTTTTGCAGGCGCCGCCTGACATAACGTCGCAGCATAAGATCTTCACTCAGCTTTGACGAAAACGTGCGTTCGTCGAACCAATTCGACTGCCAATCCTTGATTATGCCGAGCCTAAACCCAACCGGGTGTGTTTTCTGTCCCAAGAATACCTCCGACTTAACTAATTGGCCGCCGTTTTCTTGGCGGCAACAACTATCGTTATATGACAAGTAGGTCGCTTCATGCTCATCGACCGTCCCATAGAAGCGGCTCTGAACCTTCGAAAACTAAAACCCATATCAACAAACGCCTCTTTGACAAACAACTCCTCGGGGTCCACCTTAGAGGTCTCTTCGTTGTTAAGTATGTTGGCAACGGCAGACCGCAGGGTTTTTTCGATCGGCAAACAGGCGGCCTTGCGGGTGAAGTGAAGAATATTCAACGCACGACCAACAGACTCACCGCGAACCAGATCAATGACCTGCCTTGCTTTTCGCGGAGACATTCTAACATATTTAGCAACAGCTCTAGCTTCCATAATTCTCTAACTTATCCTTCCGCCTGCTACCTTGGCCGGCCAGATTTTTCGGCGGCCTTACCACCATGCCCGCGAAATGTTCGCGTAGGAGAAAACTCCCCCAGCTTGTGACCGACCATGTTTTCAGAAATGAATACCGGTATAAACTTATTGCCATTGTGAATGGCCAATGTGTGTCCGACAAACTCAGGAGTAATGGTCGAACGCCGCGCCCAAGTCTTCAGCACGCGCTTCTGATTAGAATCGTTTAATCCCTGAATACGCTTCAGAAGTGTCTCATCGACGTAAGGGCCTTTTTTCACTGAACGTGGCATGATGAGTTCCTGTTACTTTCGCTTTCTCTTGGTTACGATATAATCATCCGACTTCTTTTTGCGCCGTGTCTTCCCACCCTTCGCAGGTTTACCCCATGGCGAACAAGGGTGCCTTCCTCCGGAACTTCTGCCTTCGCCGCCACCCATTGGGTGGTCAACCGGGTTCATCACCACACCACGTACGTGCGGCCTGCGACCCTTCCAGCGGCTGCGACCAGCCTTGCCGATATCGACATTCTCATGGTCAACGTTGCCAACCTGGCCAATTGTGGCGCGGCATTCCGCGCGCACAACCCGAACTTCACCGGACGGCAACTTTAATTGTGCATTGCCACCTTCTTTCGCAACCAGTTGAGCATACGTACCGGCGCCACGCGCTATCTGCCCACCCTTATTGGGCACCAATTCGATATTGTGCACCAGCGTTCCAAGTGGAATACGGCTAACAGGCATCGCATTTCCCACGCGGATCTCAGCTTCCGGGCCGGAGGAAAGAACGTCCCCCACTTTCAGGCCCAGCGGAGCAATGATATAGCGTTTCTCACCGTCCTTGTAATGCAGCAGCGCGATATTGGAGGAGCGGTTGGGATCATATTCAACTGTGGCGACCTTAGCCGGAATACCATCCTTGTTTCGCCTGAAGTCCACAATCCGATAAGTACGTTTATGGCCGCCACCACGAAATCGCAATGTGATGTGCCCATGGTTGTTGCGTCCTCCCGACCTCTTTAACGGAGTCAAAAGGGACTTTTCGGGTCCGACCTTAGTGATCTCCTCAAAAGTCAGTACTGAGGTATGTCGCAGGCTCGGCGTTCTTGGTTTAAAAGTCTTGATTCCCATTTCTTACTTAGCCCTGATTTTCGCCAAAAAAGTCGATTGAGTGTCCCTCGGCCAGCGTGATAATCGCTTTCTTCCAATCCGACCTGCGGCCGCGGGTAAGTCCTTTCTTAGTATTCATCCGCTTCGCTTTACCCTTAACTACGGCAGTGTGCACATTCTGAACGACAACATCAAACTTGACCTCGACAGCTTTCTTTATTTCAATCTTGTTGGCCGTGCTGGCGACCTCAAAAGCATACTTGCTCTTGTCTTCCTGCATCAGCAACATCTTTTCAGTGAGGATTGGTTTCACAAGGATCGAATGAGTGTCTTTCATTTCTTGAACGCTCCTCCGATTTTCTCCACAGCGCTCTTTTGAATCACCAGATTCTCACAATCGAGCAAATCATAGGTAGATTCCGACACTGCTACTCTGATTTGTAGTTTAGGTAGATTTCTGCCGGCACGAACCAACGCAGCATCGTGCTCCGACACAAGCAGCAACGTTTTCCCGCTGTCCATGCCCAGGGACTTGAGAATCTTAAACACCTCCCTGGTCCGGGCATCGCTAACCTGAAAATCTTCCACAATAGTGATTTTCTTTTGAGCGGCCTTGTCGGAAAAAACGGAAGCACGTGCCAGCGCCTTCACTTTCCTTGACAGCCGCTGCGAGTAGTCCCGAGTCTGCGGTCCAAACACGCGACCGCCGCCAACCCACAGAGGCGAACGTGTCGTTCCTGCCCTGGCTGCACCCCGGCCTTTTTGCTTCCAGGGTTTCCGACCACCGCCACTTACCATACTTCTGGTTTTGCTGGCGGCGGTTCCCTGCCGGCTGTTTGCATTCTGTGCTTTCACTGCCAAATAGACCGCATGCTCGTTTGGCTCAATACCAAACACATGCTTAGGCAGTTTTATCTTAGCTCCCGAAGGAGTTCCGTCAGTCTTGACGACTTCCAATTCCATGCTTCACCAAAAGCTATTTCTGAATAATTAGCAAACCAGATTTCGAACCAGGAACGGTCCCCTCGATCAGAATCAGATTCTTCTCTGGGATAATCTGAACAATTTTACGGTGCTTCAATGTGACCTTCTGCCCACCGGTTCTACCCGCCATACGCAAACCCTTGAACACGCGGGCCGGATATGAGGCCTGGCCGATGGAACCCGGAGACCTGGGTCGATCACTCTGACCGTGAGTCTTAGGTCCGCCGCCGAATCCATGCCGACGCATCACACCCTGAAAACCTTTGCCCTTGGCCCAACCCGCAACGGTGATCCGGTCGCCTTCGACAAACGAATCGACCTTAATCTCATCGCCAAGGGACAACTCTGCGTCCTCCGGAAAACACCGGAACTCGCGCACGATACGCTTCGGGCCAACACCGGCCTTCTTGAAATGTGCAACCTCTGGCTTGATCGCGTTCTTTTCCCTCTTTGACTCAAACCCCAACTGAATAGCCGAATAGCCATCCTTTTCACGGGTTTTGATTTGACTCACTGTGCACGGACCCGCCTCGACCACAGTCACGGTCGTGGACCTGCCGTCGTCGCCGAAAACGCGAGTGATACCAACTTTTCTACCTATAATTCCAGACATGTTTAACTTTTACACCTTAATTTCAACGTCTACACCGGCGGGCAATTCTAACTTCATAAGTGCGTCAACCGTCTTCGGCGTCGAATTCAGAATATCAATCAGTCTTTTGTGGATTCGCGTTTCGAATTGCTCGCGAGACTTCTTATCAACATGCGGTGAACGTAAAACGGTGTATAATGAACGCTTCGTCGGCAACGGAATGGGGCCAGATATTGCAGCCCCGGTAGCCTTCGCGGTTCGAATAATCTTATCAGTGGATTTGTCTATCAGCCTATGATCGTAGGCTTTCAGTTTTATCCTAATGCTTTGACCAACCAACGTTCATCTACTCCGTTTTGAGTTTAACAAATTTGGTTTGACGCGGCTTCGTTACGCGAGAATTTTCGTTACAACACCGGCGCCAACAGTTCGACCACCCTCACGAATGGCGAAGCGCAATCCTTCCTCCATCGCAATGGGAGCGATCAACTCTACCGTCACATTGACATTATCACCAGGCATTACCATCTCAACACCCTCACCCAGGCTCAACAATCCGGTTACGTCGGTCGTGCGAAAATAGAACTGCGGACGGTACCCGTTAAAAAAAGGCGTGTGACGACCACCCTCTTCTTTCTTCAAAACATAGACTTCTGCATTGAATTTGGTGTGTGGTGTAATAGAGCCAGGCTTGGCGACCACCATACCGCGCTCGAGCTTGTCTTTGTCAACACCGCGAAGCAGCAGGCCGACATTGTCCCCGGCTTCGCCATAATCCAGCAATTTCCTGAACATCTCGACGCCGGTAACGACACTCTTCATATCTGAACCCAGGCCGATAATCTCTATCTCTTCACCGGTCGAGACCTTGCCGCGCTCGACACGGCCGGTACCGACGGTACCACGACCAGTTATACTAAAGACATCCTCAACAGGCATCAGGAACGGCTTATCGACATCCCGCTCAGGGGTCGGAATGTAGTCATCGACCGCTTTCATAAGCTCGAGAATCGGTGCAGCCTTAGCCGCATCATCAGGACCGCCCAGAGCCTCTAGAGCGCTACCCTTAACAATGGGAATATCATCACCAGGAAATTCGTACATGCTCAACAGCTCGCGCAGCTCCAGCTCAACCAACTCGAGCAGCTCGGGATCGTCGACCATATCGACCTTATTCAGGAAGACAACAATAAATGGCACACCAACCTGCCTCGCCAAAAGAATATGTTCGCGCGTCTGCGGCATCGGTCCGTCAGCGGCACTGACGACAAGAATAGCACCGTCCATCTGAGCGGCACCAGTGATCATGTTCTTGACATAATCGGCATGGCCAGGACAATCAACGTGAGCATAGTGACGCGCCTCGGTCTCGTACTCGACATGAGCTGTCGCGATGGTTATCCCACGCGCCTTTTCCTCGGGCGCATTATCTATAGAGTCGAACTCCATATAATCTGCCAAACCCCCTTTATTCAAAACCATCGTAATCGCTGAAGTCAGCGTGGTCTTACCATGATCCACGTGACCGATAGTCCCTATGTTCACATGTGGCTTAGTTCGCTCAAATTTCTCCTTCGCCATGATCTTGCCTCCAGGGTTAAAATATTGCCTTGTTTCTAAAACTGTTCAGTATTAGTCTAAAAAAATAAAGCCAAATACTCACGCAGCACTTAGCTTTTCAAGAATTTGCTCGGACACCGACTTGGGGGCAATTTCATACTTGGAGAATTGCAAAGTAAAAATCGCACGTCCCTGAGTCAACGAACGTAATGTCGTAGCATATCCAAACATTTCGCTTAATGGTGTAGCCGCCGACACGACCTGGGCATCCTTACGCGGGAAGACACCAGCAATCTTACTACGCCGGCTATTCAAATCCCCCATAACGTCACCCAAATACTCCTCCGGGACAACCACCTCAACGTTCATTATCGGCTCCATGAGTACCAACCCGGCTCTGCGTACAACCTCCTTGATAGCCATGGACCCAGCCACCTTAAACGCCATCTCCGATGAATCCACATCATGAAACGATCCATCAACCAAGCCAACCTTGACATCTATCACCGGATACCCGGCCAAAATGCCGTTCTCCAATGCCTCACGGATGCCATCGCTGGTCGGTCGAACATATTCCCGCGGAATCACACCACCGACAATCCTATTTTCAAAAACGTAACCCTTGCCCGGCTCGCCCGGCTCCACCTCAATCACGACATGACCATACTGACCTCGTCCTCCACTCTGGCGAACAAACCGCCCCTCACCATCGGCCTTCCGGGTAATCGCCTCTTTATACGCGACCTGGGGGCGCCCAATATTTGCGCCAACCTTGAATTCCCGCAACAAACGGTCGACCAACACCTCAAGGTGAAGCTCTCCCATGCCATAGATCAGCGTCTGGCCGGTTTCCTCGTCGGATTCGATTTTAAACGTCGGATCTTCTTCGGCCAGTTTCGCCAGAGAAACTCCGAGCTTTTCCTGATCCGCCTTCGTTTTAGGCTCAATAGAAACACCGATCACCGGCTCAGGAAAATGCATTGACTCCAGAATCACCTGCTTCTTTTCGTCGCAGAGCGTATCTCCGGTTTTCGTGTTCTTAAACCCGACACCAGCAACAATGTCCCCAGGACGAACCTGCTTAACATCTTCGCGCTTGTCTGCACTCATCAGAAGAATGCGACCGAGACGCTCACGCTTTCTTGAACTAGCATTATAAACATACGAACCGGCATCAGCGCAACCAGAATAGACACGAAAATAAGTCAAACGCCCCACATACGGGTCAGTCATAATCTTAAAGGCGAGCGCTGAAAACGGATCATCAAGAGAAGCCTTGCGACTGACAGGTTCCTCTGTCTTCGGGTGAGCCCCGATCACCTCAGGAACATCTTCCGGCGAAGGCAGAAAGTTAATCACACCATCAAGCAGGCGCTGCACACCTTTGTTCTTAAAGGCAGAACCCAAGAAGACCGGCGTAATCTTAACGTTGATCGTGGCTTCCCGAATGGCCTGCATAATTTCACGCTCATCTATCTCAACACCATCCAGATATTTCTCAAGCAACGAGTCATCAAACTCTGAAATAGATTCCAACAGGTGAGTGCGGTACTCCGCCGCCTTCTCTTCCAGGTCATGCGGGATATCGATTTCGTCCCAGGTTGAGCCCAGGCTGTCTTCGTGATAAACCACACCTTTCATCTTGATGAGGTCGATCAAGCCGGTGAACATATCACCCTCACCAAGCGGAATCTGAACGGGAACCACATTGGCCCCGAGACGTTTCTTTATCATATCCAATGCGCCATAAAAATCAGCGCCCGTACGATCCATCTTGTTTATGAAGGCAATTCTCGGAACCTGATATTTATCCGCTTGCCGCCATACCGTCTCCGACTGCGGCTCGACGCCGCCAACAGCACAAAAGAGAGCAACAGCACCATCCAAAACCCTAAGAGACCGCTCTACCTCAACCGTAAAGTCGACGTGCCCGGGTGTATCAATAATATTGATGCGGTAATCACGCCAGGTACAAGAAATGGCCGCCGAAGTAATCGTGATCCCGCGCTCACGCTCCTGCTCCATCCAGTCCATGGTTGCCGCGCCATCGTGAACTTCGCCCATACGATGGATTACGCCGGCATAAAACAGGATACGCTCGGTGGTCGTGGTCTTGCCCGCGTCAATATGGGCCATGATCCCGATATTTCGTATTTTTTGTAATGCTATAATCTTTGACATTAAAAACTCCACAACAAAAAGCAGGGGCTACCAACGCCCCAAAGTAAAGCAATCTCGCAGAGAGAAAGTTTCAACCGGAAACTCTCAAAGAACCACACCCAACCTAAGCACTATACACCAAAAAGGGGAAGCAACGAAGCCTTCTTCCCACAATTAATTCAACAGCGAAATTGAACGATAGTCAGATCAGAAAGGAGCGAACTCTACCAGCGGAAGTGCGCAAAAGCCTTGTTCGCCTCAGCCATCCTGTGAGTATCTTCCCTTTTCTTTATTGAGCCACCTTCCTTGCTTGAGGCAGCAATCAGTTCATCGGCAAGCTTACCTGCCATAGAGCGTCCAGCCCTTGCCTTGGCGTAACCAATAATCCACCGCAAGGCCAATGCCTGCTTACGATTCGGACGCACCTCAACCGGAACTTGATAGGTAGCACCACCGACACGACGCGAACGAACCTCAAGGATGGGACGAACGTTTTCAATAGCTTTCTCAAAGACCTCAAGACCATTCTTGCCGGTCTTTTCTTCAATCAAATCCAGGGAGGAATAAAATATTTGCTCGGCAATACTCTTCTTACCGCGCTCCATCAGACCATTGATAAACTTGGCCACCAAAAGACTCTTAAACTTAGGGTCAGGCAGGACCACACGTGGCTCAGCCGCTTTTCTCCTCGACATAACTCTCTACGACCCCTTTCTCTTAGTTCCGTACTTGGACCTACTCTGATTGCGGTCCTGAACCCCACTCGTATCATAGACACCACGAACAATGTGGTAACGAACGCCGGGCAGATCCTTAACACGACCACCACGAATCAACACGATGGAGTGCTCTTGCAGATTATGTCCCTCTCCCGGAATATAAGCAGTCACCTCAAACCCGTTCGTCAGCCGAACACGGGCGACCTTCCTCAGAGCTGAGTTAGGTTTCTTGGGGGTCGTAGTGTAAACCCGGGTACACACACCACGTCTCTGCGGTGAGCCCACTAGCGCCGGTGCAGTCGTCTTTTTGATCATGCGGCGCCTTCCGGATTTAACAAGTTGATTAATCGTTGGCAAAAGAATTCCTCAAATTTACAGAATTATAATATAGAAACAGATTAACAGAAAATCAATATCTTTTTTAGGATTTGAACAACTTTAACAGCACAAAAAGTCGCTATCCTACGGCCTGATATTCGTCCTCAACTTCCTTCGGGGAAATGGGTTCTTCCTCAATCTCATCGCCCACCGAACTCACCTGAACAGACCGGTACTGGGTAAGCCCGGTACCAGCGGGAATGAGATGTCCCATGATGACATTTTCCTTCAGGCCCAGCAATCTGTCCATCTTGCCTTCAATCGAAGCGTCCGCCAGAACGCGCGTTGTCTCCTGAAAAGAAGCGGCAGATATGAAGCTCTCAGTAGTCAAGGAGGCCTTAGTAATACCCAACAGCAAGGGCTGAAAAGTCGCCGGCTGTGAGGCCCGAGTTTCAGCGGGCACCTTTTCGGCTTCGACGAGCTTATGATTTGCACGCTTGACTTCGTCCTCATCGACGACTTCGCCGACCAGGTACTTCGAATCACCAGCCTCGGTGATTACGACCATATCGCGGATCTTCTCATTTTCGTCGAGGAAAGCGGTCTTGTCCACCTTGTCACCCTCAAGGTAAGTGGTGTCACCCGGATCTTCGACGCGAACCTTTTGCAGCATCTGGCGAACAATCACCTCGATATGCTTGTCGTTTATGCGCACACCCTGCAAACGATAAACCTCCTGGATTTCGTTTACCAGATATTCCTGTACCTTGTTCGGTCCCATGATGTTCAGAATGTCCTCAGGCGTTATGCTACCTTCACAGAGCTTGTCGCCTGCCTGAACATAATCTCCTTCATGAACCAAAACATGCTTTCCGTAAGGTATTAAGTAGGTCTTCTCTTCCTGTCCATCCTGCGAGGTAACGATCAGCTTACGCGTTCCACGCCGTATTTCTCCAAACTGAACGGTGCCATCAATCTCGGTCACGACCGCAGGTTCTTTCGGCTTGCGCGCCTCGAACAGTTCAGCCACTCTGGGCAAGCCACCGGTAATATCGCGTGTCTTAGCGATTTCTCTTGGCATCTTAACCAGAACATCGCCGGGGACAACTTTTTGTCCGTCATTCACGAGCAAGTGAGCCCGGGTTGGGACGATATAGTTGCCGAGTTTGTCGCCATTGTCGTCAACGATTGACAGCTGCGGACTCAGATTACGGTTTCTGGTCTCAATAATCACGCGCTGCTTAAGGCCGGTGGTTTCGTCCAGGGCTTCGCGAAAAGTCTCGGCTTCGATTAGATCCACGTAGCTAACAACACCGCTATGCGTGGAAATAATGCTTGCGGTGTACGGATCCCACTGAAAGACTATATCGCCTTTTTCGGCTTTCTCGCCATCCGACACCGTCATTTGGGCCCCGTACGGCACGATGTACTGCGCGACAATCCGGTTGTTGTCATCCACAATTTCAAGACGACCATTACGGCCTACAACCACAACACTGCCGTCGGCCTGCGTAACGGACTTGACATTGGTGAGTTGAGTCGTGCCGGAATGCTTGGCCTCAACCTGCGACTGGGCGGCGATGCGCGATGCGGTCCCGCCGATGTGAAAAGTCCGCAAGGTTAACTGGGTGCCGGGTTCGCCAATGGACTGAGCTGCCATAACCCCGACGGCCTCTCCGTCCGTGACCAGATTGCCGGTGGCCAGATTGCGCCCGTAGCAAAGGGAACATACACCCCGCTTCGACTCGCAAGTCAACACAGAACGAATTCTCACATTCTCGATGCCACTGTCGGAAATCTTATCGGCCATATCCTCATCGATGAGGGTACTGGCTTCTACGATCACATCTCCGCTATCAATATCAAAAACATCTTCCGCGGCAACACGGCCGAGAATGCGATCCTTGAGTGGCTCGATGATCTCTTCCCCTTCTTTCAGGTCACCAATCCGTAAACCAAGAATCGTCTCACAATCAAGCTCTGAAATAATAATATCCTGGGCCACATCTACCAGCCGGCGGGTCAGGTAGCCGGCATCGGCAGTTTTCAGAGCAGTATCTGCCAATCCCTTACGGGCACCGTGCGTGGAGATAAAATACTCGAGCACCGACAAGCCTTCCCTGAAATTGGCTGTGATGGGATTCTCGATAATCTCTCCCATCTGACCGGTCATTTTCTTCTGTGGCTTAGCCATCAGACCACGCATACCGGCCAATTGTCGAATCTGCTCTTTTGAACCACGCGCACCGGAGTCGGCCATCATATAGATCGGGTTGAAGCCTTCATCTTCTCTCTCAAGGTGCGAGAAGAGCCGTTCGGCCACGTCACTGGTGGTATGTGTCCAGATATCGATAATCTTGTTGTAACGCTCACCGTCGGTGATAACGCCTTTTTCGTACTGATTCTTGACTTTACCTACTTCATTGAAGGCGGCAGTCAGCAGACGTTCCTTTTCTTCCGGGATTCTGACATCTTCAATACCAACGGTCGCTCCGGATATCATAGCAACCGTGAATCCCAGTTCCTTCAGATCGTCCAGGAAATGAGCAGTGCTCTTGTTTCCCAGCAATTTGTACACACTGGCAATGATGTCCTCGAGGCGCTTCTTGGTCAGCAATTCGTTATAAAAGGGCAAGCCCTCGGGTATGACCTCGTTGAAAATGACGCGCCCAACAGTAGTAGGAATCACCTCACCGTCGACCCGAACCCCAACCTTCGCGTGCAGAGAAACTTTGTCATCATGGTGCGCAACGAGAGATTCGGTTATCGAGGCGAAACGCAGCCCCTCCCCTTTTTCGCCCGACCTGGCTTTGGTCAGGTAGTAAATACCCAATACGATGTCTTGACTGGGAATTGCCAGCGGCCGGCCACTGGCAGGAGACAGAATATTGTGGCTTGAAAGCATGAGCAACCGCGTTTCTATCTGAGAGTAGTAGGACAGCGGCACGTGCACCGCCATCTGGTCACCGTCAAAATCAGCATTAAAGGCGGCGCACACCAGTGGATGAACCTGAATCGCTTTTCCTTCAATTAGGATGGGCTGGAATGCTTGAATCCCAAGCCGGTGCAGCGTGGGAGCCCGATTGAGGAGGACCGGATGCTCATCAATAATTTCTTCCAGAATGTCCCAGACCTCTGAACCGCGGCGGTCAACCAGTTTCTTGGCGCTTTTTACCGTCTTGACCAGACCGCGTTCTACCAGCTTGCGGATCACAAAAGGCTTAAAAAGCTCCAGCGCCATTTCCTTGGGCAGGCCACATTCGTGCAGCTTCAACTCCGGTCCGACAACGATCACAGAGCGGCCGGAATAGTCGATACGCTTACCGAGCAGATTCTGACGAAAACGCCCTTGCTTCCCGCGCAGCATGTCACTCAATGACTTCAGCGGCCGGTTGCCATCGCCCCGGACTGCGGCGGATTTACGTCCATTGTCAAACAGGGCATCGACCGCCTCTTGCAGCATACGTTTTTCGTTGCGAAGAATGACTTCCGGAGCCTTAATCTCCATCAACTTCTTAAGTCGATTATTGCGAATGATGACTCTCCGATACAAATCATTCAGGTCGCTGGTCGCGAAACGGCCGCCCTCCAGCGGAACCAGCGGACGCAACTCAGGCGGGATGACCGGCACGACGGAAAGAACCATCCATTCGGGTCGATTGGCACTCTTCTTGAACGATTCAACAACCCGCAGACGTTTCAGAGCATCGTTGCGTCGCTGAAAGCTCTTCTCTTCTTTGACTCTACGCCGCAGGTCGACAGAAACCGCTTGAATGTCTGTGCGCTTGAGCAATTCCAAAACCGCTTCACCACCGATCTTGGCGACAAACTGGCTTCCCTCGCCTTCAACATTTTCACCGTTGGAGGACTCCTCCAAATCGCTCATTATCTGGAAGTAATCTTCCTCAGATATCAGGTCAGTCTTATTGAGGTCAGTCGGGCCGGGATCGATTACAACATACGATTCATAGTAAATAACCCGCTCGAGTTCCTTGCCACTCATACCAAGAATGTATCCTATCTTGGATGGCAAGGACTTCCAAAACCAGATATGTATGACCGGCACGGCCAGGGAAATATGGCCCATCCGTTCCCGGCGAACACTCTTGGTTGTCACCTCTACACCGCAGCGATCGCAGATGATGCCCTTATACCGTATGCGTTTGTACTTGCCGCAATGACACTCCCAGTCCCGCACGGGGCCAAAGATCTTTTCACAAAACAAACCATCTTTCTCAGGCTTGAAGGAACGGTAATTTATGGTCTCGGGCTTGGTCACTTCACCATACGACCTCTCGAGTATTTTATCTGAAGAAGCAAGGCTGATCGAGATCGCATTAAACGACTTTTTTTGCGGAGCTTCCTGTCTACTAAAGTATGCCAAAGCGCCACCTCCTGGCTACATTGGTGTCCGTTACAAAATCTAACATGATTCCCTAACTGCGGCTGCCGTTATTCTTCTCATCGAGCAGCTCAACATCTAAGCCCAACCCTTGCAATTCTCGAATTAGAACATTGAAGGACTCAGGCAGTCCGGGCTCAGGCAAAGCATCACCCTTTACTATTGCCTCGTAAACTTTAGAACGCCCTCTGACATCATCGGACTTCACGGTAAGGATTTCCTGAAGTGTGTGAGCCGCTCCGTATGCCTCAAGTGCCCAGACCTCCATTTCCCCAAAACGCTGGCCGCCGAATTGTGCTTTACCACCTAGTGGCTGTTGCGTGATCAAAGAGTATGGTCCGATTGAACGGGCGTGAATCTTATCCTCGACCAGATGGGACAATTTGAGAATATAAATATATCCAACCGTAACCGGATTGTGAACCTTTTCACCGGTGCGCCCATCATACAAGACGCTTTTCCCGGAAGCGGGGACGCCAGCCTTTTCCATCTCGGCCAGAACCTCATCGTACTTCGCGCCATCGAATACAGCGGTTGCGTACTTGAGGCCGAGCTCGCTTGCCGCCCACCCGAGATTGGCTTCAAAAATCTGCCCAAGGTTCATCCGTGAAGGCACACCTAGTGGATTCAAAACAATGTCAACCGGAGTACCGTCAGGCATGTAAGGCATATCCTCGACAGGAACTATCTTAGCCACAACGCCTTTGTTACCATGGCGTCCGGCCATCTTATCTCCTACCGAAAGCTTACGCTTTTTAGCTACATATACTTTCGCAAGCTGAACGATACCGGGGGGTAATTCATCACCGACATCGACTTTGAACTTGCGGTTTTCCAACTCCTCTTCCAACTCGCTCAACTTCAGCTGGTAACTTGACCAAACCATAGCCACCAACTCATTGACGCCGGTATCCGTGCTCACGCCCTCGCCGTAGTCGATACTTTCAAAGTCAAGTTCGGCAAGCTTCTCTTCGGTCAGAACCGTGTTGGCGCGCACCAGAATCTTGGCGGTGTTCTTGTCCCTAACCGAATTGCACGTCTTACCTGCGAGCAGGTTGACTAACTTCTCGTTTCGCAAACGCTCAACCCGCAGCAACTCTGACTGATACCATTCTTCTATCTGTTCCAGGCGCTTCTTGTCCTGCTTCTTGGTCTTCGGATCCTTTTTCTTCCGGGTGAAAAGCTTGCTGTCAAGCACAACGCCTTTCATGCCTGGAGGGGCCTTCAGTGAAGCATCTTTAACATCACCTGCTTTTTCTCCGAAGATCGCCTTCAGGAGCTTCTCTTCCGGGGTCGGATCCGTTTCGCCTTTCGGCGTCACCTTGCCGACCAAAATGTCTCCGGGATTGACCTCGGCGCCGATCCTGATAATGCCGTTTTCATCCAAATCTTTGGTGGTTTCTTCACTGACGTTCGGAATTTCCCGGGTCAGCTCCTCCTCTCCACGCTTGGTGTCCCTGACTTGCAGCTCAAACTCTTCGACATGGATAGAGGTGTAGACATCGTCCTGTACGCAGCGCTCGGAAATCGCAATGGCATCTTCAAAGTTATAGCCACGCCACGGCATGTACGCCACCAGAACATTGCGACCCAGAGCCAGTTCGCCACCCTGAGTAGCACAACCGTCTGCAAGGACGTCGCCTTTCTTTACCTTTTGCCCGGCTTCTACGATTGGACGCTGATTAATACACGTATCCTGGTTGGTCCGTTGAAACTTGGTCAACCGATAGGACACGCCATCCAGATCATCAAAATCCTGCAAGCTTTCGGCGTTGGGTTTACCACGTTGCTTGGTGGGGCTCTTCTTGACGACTATTCGTGTGGCCGTGACGTTATCCACGGTTCCGTCTACATCTGAAACTATCATGGCGCGCGAATCGCGGGCCACCTTACCCTCCATACCGGTTCCGACAAAAGGGGAGTCCGTACGCAACAGTGGCACAGCCTGGCGTTGCATATTGGAACCCATCAATGCCCGGTTTGCATCGTCGTGCTCAAGGAACGGGATAAGAGCCGCGGCAGCGGAGACTATCTGATTCGGAGAGACATCCATGTAATGCAACTCCGACGGGGAAACTACCGGAAAGTCACCGCGAAACCTTGCTTTGACTTCATCCCGGAGGAATCTTCCTTTTTCGTCAATTGGTGCATTGGCCTGTGCAATAACGAACTTATCCTCATCGTCAGCCGACAGATAGTCGATGTTTGATTCGACTTTTCCCTTTTTCACCCGGCGATAAGGTGTCTCGATAAACCCGAAAGCGTTGATACGGGCAAATGTAGTTAACGAGGAAATCAATCCAATATTAGGACCTTCCGGCGTTTCAATTGGGCACAGGCGGCCGTAGTGTGTGTAGTGTACATCCCGCACTTCAAAGCCGGCGCGCTCTCGCGTCAATCCACCAGGTCCCAAAGCCGAAAGCCGGCGCTTGTGAGTCATCTCCGCAAGCGGGTTCGTTTGATCCATAAATTGTGAAAGCTGACTCGTACCAAAGAAAGTATTGATCACCGAGAAAATCGTCCGCGCATTAACCAGATCCTGTGGCGCCAGATTCTCACTGTCACGCAAATTCATCCGCTCTTTTATGGTGCGGGCCATACGCGAAAGGCCGAGAGTCATTTGCGCCGACAGTTGTTCCCCTACTGTCTTGATTCTGCGATTGCCAAGATGATCAATGTCGTCAGAGTTACGATTACCTGCCCGCAGCTCCAAAAGGTACTTTATGATCGCTATTATATCATCCCTGGTAAGAACGGTTGTCTCGATCGGCACATCAAGCTCTAACTTCTTGTTGACGCGATACCTGCCGACCTGTCCGAGATCATAACGCTTGGGATTGAAAAACATGCGCTCGATAAGACTGCGCGCAGTATCAAGGTCCGGCGCATCACCTGAACGCAGGTGGCGATAGATTGCCTCCAGTGCGTCGGCCTCAGACCTTGCGGCATCCTTGCGCAAAGTGTTGCTGAGCACTTCGGGGCCGAGTGAACCGTCGGTACGCAGCACTCTGACCTTCTTGACACCCGAATCCTTCAAAGCCGCGAGCGACTCTTCAGTAAGCTCAACGCCCTTCTCCACAAGCAGTTCGCCCGTGTCGGTGTTGATCATGTCCTCGATGGGCACGCGGCCAATGGCCTTCTTCGCACCAGCGCCAGAAACAGAAACCTCATCAACCAGATCAAACAGGGTCAAAAGATCATGGTCGGTGGAATAACCCAGGGCGCGCAACAGCGTGGTAACGGGGAATTTCTTCCTACGATCGATATAGACATAAAGAACATCGTTGATGTCCGTGGTAAACTCTACCCAGGAACCACGTAGCGGAATAATCCGGGCAGAAAAGAGCTTGGTCCCGTTCGGATGCAAAAGCTCATCAAAAAAGACGCCGGGCGAACGGTGCAACTGACTTACAACGATCCGCTCGGCACCATTGATAATAAAGGTACCACGGTTGGTCATGTATGGGACGTTACCGAGGTAGACAATCTGCTCGATGGTGTCGACGAAATCCTTACTCTCGCCATACTCGTCTTTTACAGACAACTTCAGCTTTGCCTTCAGGGGGACACTGTAAGTAACCCCGCGCTCCTGACATTCAACCGTATCGTATTTTGGCTTTTCCGTGTAGTACTCGACAAACTCGAGGCAGAAATTTTCGCGACTATCGATTATCGGAAACACATTGCGGAAAACTGCCTCCAACCCACTGTCTTCACGGTTTCCCGCTCCGACATTATCCTGCAGAAAATCCTGAAACGATTTTAACTGAATGTCAAGCAAATCAGGCAAGTCAATTACCTGAGACAACCTGGAAAAAGAAACCCTGCTGTTGCTTTGCATATAGGGTATCACCTCAACTGGTTATTGTGTGCAAAAGGACGAACTACTTAACCGCAACAGTTGCGCCAACTTCTTCCAACTGTTTCTTGATATCCTCTGCTTCGTCCTTGCTAACGCCTTCTTTGACGTTGTTTGGAGCGCCATCAACAAGATCCTTGGCCTCTTTCAATCCCAGGCTGGTGATAGCCCTGACAACCTTGATTACCTGAATCTTTTTGTCGCCGACACCTTGAAGAACAACATCGAACTCAGTCTTCTCCTCAGCTTCGCCCTCAGGGGCTGCGCCGCCTGCCGCGGGACCTGCCGCTGCTACAGCAACGGGCGCCTGCGCGGTAACACCAAACCGATCTTCGATGGCTTTGACTAATTCCGAAAGTTCAAGAACAGTCATATTTTCGATGGACTCCAACAATGAGTCAACTGACCCATTCTTGGCAGCCTTGGTTGCCTTCTTCTTTGCTGGCTTTTCCTCTACTGTAGTGGCTTCTTCTGCCATTATTACCTCCCGATAAGAGAATGTTAATAATTACAAAACTTGTCTAACTTTCCTTTTCTTTCTGCTCTTTGACCGCATCCAGAGCATAAACCAGCTTGCTCAAAACACCGTTGAGAGCATAAGCCAGATTGGAGACAGGCGCCTGCAGGACGCCGCTCAACTTTGCGAGCATCTCATTGCGCGAAGGCAAGTTGGCGAGCTGGCCCACTCTCTCCTCGCCAAACAAAACGCCCTCAAAAAGACAGGCGCGAACCTTCAGGTTTTCATTCTTTTTGGAGAATTCCTTAATCACTTTCGCGGGTGCCGTCGGATCATCATATCCAAAAGCAATTCCGGTTGGCCCCTCCAGATACTCCAGCAATTCGTCGCAACCCGACTCCTTTACAGACAGGCGCGCCAAGGTGTTCTTAACAACCCGATACCGCACATCTACGCCGGCAAAAGCGCGTCGCAATTCGCTTATGTCTTCAACATTAAGACCCGTGAAGTCGGTCAGAAAAACACTGTTGGCCTCTTTCAGATGCTCGGTCACTTCGGCGACAACAGCTTTTTTTTGTTCGGTTGGCATCGCTATTCCTTGTTCAGTGGAAGATCTAACTAATTGGCCAAAGCTGTCCGGTCGACCCTCACGCCGGGCCCCATGGTACTGGACAGGACAAGCCCTTTCACATATTGCCCTTTACCTGAAGCAGGCCTTAGGCGCAAGACTGTTTCCAGAAAGGCTTTGATATTTTCTACGAGCTCCTTCTCACCGAAAGAAACCTTGCCGACAGCCACATGCAGAATGCCATACTTGTCAACCCGAAACTCTATCTTCCCGGCCTTCAGCTCTTCGACTGCCTTGCCCACGTCCATAGTTACGGTTCCGCTTTTGGGATTTGGCATCAAACCGCGCGGCCCCAAAACTCGCCCTAACTTTCCGATAGATCCCATAGCATCCGGGGTTGCCACCATCACATCAAAGTCCAGCCAACCACCCTCTATTTTCTTTATGTAGTCATCAAATCCTACAAAGTCAGCGCCCTTTCCCTTTGCTTCGGCCTCCTTCTCCCCCTTAGCGATCACCAACACCCGAACCTGCTTACCCGTGCCATGCGGCAGCGAAACGGTTCCTCGTACAACCTGGTCAGCGTGACGCGGATCAACGCCCAGGTTAACCGAGACCTCCACGGACTCATCAAACTTGGCCTTGGCAGTCTTCTTTATTAACTGAACAGCCTCTTCCACAGTATAGTCCTTACCGAAGTCTACTTCAGAAGCGCTTTGCTTGTACCGCTTTCCCTTTTTCATTGTATCTCCGTCTCTCCGAAATTCATTACTTAACGACCAAACCCATACTACGGGCCGTACCTTCGATCATTCGCATGGCCGCTTCGACATCATTGGCATTAAGGTCTTCCTTTTTGGCCTCAGCGATATCCTTAAGCTGATCCCGGGTAACCTCACCAACCTTATTCCGGTTCGGCTCCCCAGAGCCCTTATCCAAACCAATTGCTTTTTTCAGGAGCACAGCGGCCGGTGGCGACTTTGTTTCAAAACTAAACGAGCGGTCGGCATAAACACTGATGACGACCGGAATAATCAGCCCGCCTTTATCCTGCGTTTTCGCGTTAAACGCTTTACAGAACTCCATAATATTCACACCGGCCTGTCCCAACGCAGGGCCGACTGGTGGAGATGGGTTCGCAGCGCCAGCGGGGATCTGCAACTTAATCGTGGAAGTTATCTTCTTGGCCATCTAACAAAAACTCTCCTTAATTTCCCTACTTTTCTAATTCCACTTGCAGGAAATCCAACTCCACGGGAGTCGACCTGCCAAAAATACTAACCATCACCTTCACCTTCTTCTTCTCTTTGTTGATATCCTCAACAAATCCGGAGAAATCGGTAAAGGGTCCGTCCGTGACTTTAATCGGATCCCCCAAACGAAAGGGAACATCGACAACCTCCTTACCCACACTCTCTTCAACCCGGCCCAGAATCCTGTCGATTTCACCCTGGCGCAGTGACTGAGGTTGATTTCTCGGTCCTACGAAGTTGGTCACTCCGGGCGTATTTAGCACCAAATGCTGGGTCTGTTTGTCCAGCACCATTTCAACCAGCATATACCCGGGGAAGAATACTTTATTCTTCGTGCGGCGCTTACCTTCCCGCATCTCCGTAACCTCTTCCGAGGGAATCAACACCTGCTTAACCTTCTCTTCGGCCCCGCTATGACCTACCTCGTTTTCCAGATAAGCCTGTACCTTTTTCTCGTGGCCCGAAAGAACGTGAATCGCGTACCACTTATGCTCTATTTCACCCACAGCAGACCTTTTAAAAAATCAATTTTAGAATACTCGCCAGAATCCAGTCTGACGAAAACACAAAAACCACAAACAAAAGGCTCAGAACGATCACAATAATCGTAGAGCTTTTCAACTCGTCGTAAGTAGGCCAACTGACTTTAGACATCTCCTGACTCACATCAGAAAAAAACTTTGAGATCTTCTCGAAAACTTTCATTGGTCCGCGCTTACCTTATTACAAAGGCCTCTGGTTAATTGCAGGTGAGGCAGGAATCGAACCCGCAACCCCTGGTTTTGGAGACCAGTGCTCTGCCAGTTGAGCTACTCACCTAAATAAATCCTATTCACCTGGTCTCTTTGTGGGCAGTATGACTATTGCATGTCCTGCAATACTTTTTATACTCCACCCGACCAGAATGTAAAGACTTGTTCTTTGTCGTCGTGTAGTTCCTGTTCTTACACTCTGTGCATTCCAGAACAACTAAAACGCGCATAACCGCTCCATCCTAATTGTGTTCCGCCAATTACCATTATACAG
The DNA here is from genome assembly GCA_029262055.1 of Candidatus Zhuqueibacterota bacterium. GTDB lineage: Bacteria > Zhuqueibacterota > Zhuqueibacteria > Oceanimicrobiales > Oceanimicrobiaceae > JAJDAD01. The sequence goes on along the minus strand of JAJDAD010000092.1, from coordinate 282,432 downwards.
CCAGAGCCCACGACCGGGATTGAACCGGTGACCTCATCCTTACCAAGGATGCGCTCTACCGACTGAGCTACGTGGGCCACAACCTAGTGAGCGGGAGACGGGACTCGAACCCGCGACCAACAGCTTGGAAGGCTGTGACTCTACCAATTGAGTTACTCCCGCCTGTACGATTTGCACTCAAACCACCTTAGCCAGCGGCGACTGCTCAAGCCAGGCCATATCGCCTACCTCCGTACAGTTGCAGTTAAACATATGTGCCCAAACAGCCGAAGATCCCAATATACCCGACTCAAAAAAAGACAAATTCTGGTGGAGAGGGGAGGATTCGAACCTCCGAAGGCTGAGCCGACAGATTTACAGTCTGTTCCCTTTGACCACTCGGGTACCTCTCCATAAACAAAAAGAGCCACCAGCAGGAGTCGAACCCGCGACAGCCTCATTACAAGTGAGGTGCTCTACCAACTGAGCTATGGTGGCATAACTCACTAAAAATCAATATATTACTTACCTGCTCAACCTGACTGTCCGGATAAGATACAGCCTTATAATATAGAAATGGAAGATCAATTGTCAAGAACTTTTTAATAAATCATTTTTTCCGCCATCCGGTGCCTGATGCAGCGTCCTCCAGGACAATTCCACTCTCCTGCAGCCGGTCCCGGATTTGGTCGGCAAGCGCCCACTCTTTCTTATTCCGCAATGCTTCACGAACATCGATCAAGGTCTCAACCAAGGCACCGACCAGGGCGGAATTATCGTCGGGGATAGCCTCGCCGATGACTCCGAAAAAAGAATCGAAGCCCTCCACATCCGCCTTAACTGCATGCAGGACCTGCAAATCAGTTTCGGAAAGTTCCTCCTCGGCCAAAAACTTGTTGGCTTCCCGGACAATGTCGAAAAGACGAGCCGTGGCAGCGGGCGTATTCATGTCATCCGACATGGCGGAGACGAGTTCCTGCTTGGCGGAGGCAAACACTTTGTATGCTTCCAAGTCAGAAACAGATTCGCCAGACGCTGCTGACCCTTCCAGCCTTTCACTCAATTTAGCGTAGAAAGTACGCAATCGCTCTGAGGCACTGACCGCCGCATGCAGTCCTGCCTCGGTGAGATCGATGGGGCTGCGGTAGTGTTTTTGTAAAAAGAACATCCGCAAAACAACCCCCGGATATTTGGTCAGGACCTCCCGTACCGTTCTAAAATTGCCGAGGGATTTCGACATCTTATCCCCGTCAATATTCAGAAACCCGTTGTGCAGCCAATATTTTGCAAAAGGCTTGCCCGTGACGCATTCACTCTGGGCGATTTCATTCTCATGGTGCGGAAAAACCAAATCAACACCGCCGGCGTGGATATCAAAGCTCTGTCCGAGGTGCTGCATGGACATGGCTGAGCACTCAATGTGCCATCCCGGCCGCCCGGGCCCCCAAGGACTGTCCCAGGCGGGCTCGCCCGGCTTCTGGCTCTTCCACAACGAAAAGTCCAGTGGATTCTTCTTCCGTGAATCTACCTCAATTCTGGCACCGACCTGAAGTTGATCAAGCTTCTTACCTGACAATTTCCCGTACTCCGGAAATTTGTCCACCTCAAAGAAGACGTCGCTATCAACTACGTAGGCAAAGCCCTTCGCGATAAGGTCTTGAATCAGGACAATGATCTGGTCCATACTCTCCGTTGCGGTCGGATGCACATCCGCGCGCTGCACACCTAAGCCGGCGAAATCCTCGAAGAGCGCTTTTGAGAATTTCTCTCCGACCACCGATGCCGGAGTCCCGTCTTTTTGTGCGCGCTGAATGATTTTATCATCCACATCTGTCAGGTTCATGACGTACTTGACTTCATAACCGGAGTAGGTAAAAAAACGACGCAAGACATCAAAGACAATAAAGGCACGCGCGTTGCCCAGATGAATATAGTCGTACACCGTCGGTCCGCATACGTAGAAATCTACCTTGCCCGGCTGGTTGGGTATGAACTCTTCGAGACGGCTGGTTAACGTGTTGTGGAGTTTAATGGTCATTTGGCAAGTTTAACCTAAGTGCGGGCAGGTTTCCCTGCAGGTTTGCTTGGGCTATCCGTATCACATCTCATTGACTAATGCGCAGGCGTAAGCTGCTACCCCCTCTTTCTGGCCCACAAAACCCATGCCTTCCGAGGTCGTGGCTTTCACGGATACCCTGGAAACATCAATTGAAAGAGCCTCGGCGATGTTTGTTTGCATTTCGACAATGTAGGGTTGCAGCTTTGGAGCCTCCGCCACGACGGTTGAGTCAATGTTCCCGATCGCGAAACCTGCGCGCTGCAACAGCTCCGTTATGTTCTTCAGCAACAATATGCTGGAAATACCGGCGAAGCGCTCATCGGAATCAGGGAAATGGGTGCCGATATCGCGCAGGGCCGCACTGCCCAACAGCGCGTCTCCGATAGCATGCGAGAGAACGTCCGCATCGGAATGACCCAGCAGGCCCTTGTCGTGCGGAACCAGCACACCCCCAAGAATGAGTTTCCTCTTTTCGACGAGGCGATGTACGTCATAGCCGAACCCTATACGCATTAGCTAACCCGGAATTAAAATGGATTCGGCTCGTTTGATGTCGCCCGGAACCGTGAGTTTGAAGTTGTCGGAGTCACCTTCCACAATTCTAACCGGATAATCCAACCGTTCTACCAGGGCAGAGTCGTCGGTGAGATAAACATGGTCTTTTGAGGCTGCTCGATAGGCCTGAATCAGGAGGTCATATTTGAACACTTGTGGCGTCTGCACCGCCCAAAGTGAACTTCTGTCAAGAGTTTCACAAACGACTTGCTCCCGAACCCGCTTCACTGTGTCGTTAATTGCCACCGCAAGGGTCGCTGCCCCATACGCACGACCGGCAAGCACTACCCTGCTGATGGCTTCGGCCCGGACACACGGGCGCGCGGCATCATGAACCGCCACATACTCCACGCTCGCAGAAAGGCTGCTCAGCCCTGCAGAAACAGAATCCTGTCGCTCAACGCCGCCGGGCACGACCCGTGATACTTTTTGAAACTGCTCGTGCGCGAGAATGTCCGCCTTGACCTGCTGCAGCCAATCCTGATGCACAACGATGACGACCTCATCGATTTCGGGACAGGTCTCGAACTGTCGCAAGGTCCACACTAAAACAGGCTTGCCGCCCAGCAACGCAAACTGCTTTGGAGTCTCACCGCCAAAGCGCTGTCCTTGTCCGGCGGCCACAATGATTGCAGAAGTACTCACAGCCCGTAAAGAGCCCGGGTTAGACAATTAACATGGCGTCGCCATAGCTGTAAAAGCGATACTTTTCACGAGTGGCCTTTCTGTACGCCTTGAAGACCAGATCCTTGCCTCCCATGGCGCAGGTCAACATGAGCAAAGTAGAGCTAGGCAAATGAAAGTTCGTAACCAGGCTATCGACTATTTTGAATTCGTATGGCGGATAGATAAACTTGTCGGTCCAGCCGCTGGCCGGCTTGGAACGGCCCTCGGAGGTAATGGCCGTCTCAAGTGCGCGGGCGGCGCTGGTGCCAACCGCAACGACCCGGCCACCGGCAGCGCGAGTCTGGTTGACGATTTCCGCGGATTCGGGATAGATTTCGTAGTACTCGGAATCCATTTTGTGCCGGGCCAAATCTTCGACTACGACAGGCCGGAAACTACCCAGGCCCAGGTGCAGCACTACCGGCACAATCTTGACCCCACGCTGCTCAAGCTTACGCAACAATTCATTAGTAAAATGCAGCCCTGCTGTTGGGGCTGCAACCGCGCCGCGAACCCTGGAATAAACCGTCTGGTAACGTTTTTTGTCCAAAGGCTCGGGCTCCCGGCCAATGTAAGGCGGTAGCGGCGACTGGCCAATTTTATCGACGATTTCGAAAAAATCTCCCTCGTGATTGAACCGCACGACGCGACCGCCACTGACAGTGTTATCGATGACATCGCAGTGCAGCTTGTTGTTGACGGACAGCCGGTTACCCACTCTGACCTTGCGGGCAGGTTTTACCAGCACTTCCCACATGCCATTCTCAAGCTCGCGCAGCAAGAAGATCTCGACCTGAGCCTCGGTCTTATCCTTTGTCCCCATCAGGCGGGCCGGGAAAACTTTAGTCTCATTTATGACCAGGCAATCGCCTTCCACCAAATGGTCGGTTATGTCGGAGAAGATACCCTGCTCAATGCTTTGCTTGTCCCGATTCAGGACCATAAGCTTGGACTTGTCGCGTTTTTCTGCCGGATACTGGGCTATAAGTTTTTCAGGCAACTTGTATTTAAAATCCGAAAGTTTCATATATTGACTCCCTCTGTACGTGAATACAGTAACCTAAAATAGTTTCTGTTGGTTGAACTTCTGTTTGATCTTGCCAAAATGCCGGTATGCAATTTCAGTCGCAATCCTGCCCCGCGGCGTTCTTTGCAACAGGCCTTCCTGTATTAAGTAGGGCTCATAAATCTCCTCCAGTGTCTCCCCTTGCTCACCGATCGCCACCGCCAGGGTATTGATGCCGACCGGCCCTCCATTGAACTTTTCCATCATGACTGTCAGAATCCGCTTGTCCATTTCGTCGAGTCCCAGCTGGTCGACGTCCAGTCGAGTCAGCGCGAGTTCCGCAATCTCCGGTGTGATTTTGCCATCGCCTTCCACTTGTGCGAAGTCACGAATCCTGCGTAGAAGGCGATTTGCGACCCGGGCAGTGCCGCGCGACCGGCCAGCTATTTCGAGGCCCGCATCTTCCGCTAGTTCTATGGCAAAAATCCGTGCCGACCGCTGAATGATCTTCAGCAACTCTTCCGGCTTATAAAAATCAAGACGATTGACCACGCCAAACCTCGACCGCAACGGTGCGGTCAGGAGTCCTGCTCTGGTGGTCGCACCGACAAGGGTGAACTTCGGCAATTGGATTTGTATTGTACGAGCGTTGGCGCCGCGGTCAATGATTATGTCGAGCTTGTAGTCCTCCATCGCCGGATACAGGTACTCTTCGATGACACGATTGAGCCGGTGGATCTCATCGATAAAAAGGACATCTCCCTCTCCGAGATTGGTCAGGAGACCCGCGAGATCAGCGGGCTTATCCAGGGCAGGCCCGGACGTTACCTTGACACTTGCGTTCATCTCCCGGGCAATTATGTGTGCCAGGGTCGTCTTACCCAGCCCCGGCGGTCCGTGAAAAAGAACGTGGTCCAGTGCCTCGTCCCTGGCCCGTGCGGCTCCGATGAAGACTTTTAGATTTTCCTTTATCTTAGGCTGACCAACGAAATCCTCAAAGCTGCCTGGGCGGAGCGTCTTATCGAACTCGCTCTCACCCTCTATCTGTTCAGGGATCGTCGTTCTAATGCTTTCTTCGGTCACTTTCTCAAGCAGTTTTCTGTAAAGAACGTTTTATCAACTCATCCAGCGACAGATCCGGCTCTGTCGAAAGGATTTTCGCCAGGGTTCTTTCAGCATCGCTCCGGTTATAGCCTAACGAAACCAGCGCCATGGTTCCCTCCGCGAGGATTGAACCCTCTCCGGCAACGGCCGTCCCAACTGCAATACCTTGTGGCAAGCCAGCGCTCTGCAACTTCTCCTTCAACTCCAGGGTCAGGCGCTGTGCGGTTTTTTTACCGATGCCGGGCAACTTGCTAAGCTGAACAATGTCACCACTGGCAATGTATCTGCTCAGGTTTCCAATCGAAGAACCTGACAAAACCCCTAAGGCCAGTTTTGGCCCGATCCCGGAAACTGAGACCAAATGCCGAAACATGGATCTTTCTTCCTTAGTAAGAAACCCGAATAACAACAAGGCATCTTCGCGCACATGCAGATGTGTCAGCAAGCGCACGGTCTGGCCTACCTCGGGTAGAGCCTCATAGGTCGACAGCGGGATGGACACCTCATAGCCCACGCCCTGAACCCCCAGGACCACACTGCCTTGTGCGACGTCGACTACCTCTCCTTCTAGCTGAGCGATCATAAATTTTTCCCGGCTCTGAAAGAATGGCAGAGCGCGACCGCTAGCGCATCCGAAGCATCTAACGGCTCGGGTGGCTTTGGCAAGTGCAGAAGATGTTGAATCATTCGCTGAACCTGTTCCTTGGAGGCTGAGCCGGTGCCTGCCACGGACAGCTTGATTTCTCGAGGCGCGTACTCAGAGGCAGAAAGATCGTGGTTGGCGGCGGCAACAATCACCACCCCGCGTGCGTGCCCCATTTTAATTGCGACCTGAGCATTCCTTGCATAAAATAGACTTTCAATCGCAAATTCATCGGGCTGGCACCGTTCAATAATTGCGCTTATTTCATGGTAAATCTTCTTCAACCTGATTGCGAAGGGCTCCTGAGCACGCAGCTTCAAACAACCGAACTCGACTGCCCTAGGCTCACCGGAGTCATTTTCTATAACACCGAACCCCAATGCCAAAGTGCCGGGGTCGATTCCTAGAACACGCATGGGTAACTGCCGGCTAAGATTGTATTTGCTCTAAGATCGAGTCATCCATATCAAAATTAGCATAGACCTGTTGCACATCATCGTGCTCCTCCAGCAGGTCCAAGACCTTCAGCAGTTGTTCAGCCTCTTTGCCCTCAACTTTGACGGTATTTTTCGGAATCATGGTCAGGCCGTACGATTCAACCGTGACACCATTGCCCTCCAGGGCCAGGCGCACGGCCTCCAGATCGCTGGTGCCCGCGGTGACGACGAAGACACCGTCCTCATCTTTCAGGTCGTCGGCTCCTGCCTCCATGACGATCAGGAGAAGCTCCTCTTCGTCAAGCCCTTCGGCAGGGACGGTAACCTGTCCTCTTTTTTCAAACATCCAGGCCACAGCCCCGGACTCGGCCAGGTTGCCGCCATGCTTGGTCAGGGAATGCCGAACATCGGCGACTGTGCGATTTCGATTGTCCGTCAAAATATCGACATACAGGGCAACTCCGCCCGGACCGTATCCTTCCAGAATCCCCTGCTCATACACAACGCCCGGCAACTCACCGGTACCCTTCTTGATGGCACGTTCAACGTTGGCGGAAGGCATATTGCCCGCTTTGGCCGCGATAACCGCTGTGCGCAATCTGGGATTAGACGTTTCATCGCCACCGCCTTCACGTGCGGCGATTGTGATTTCCTTAATGAGGCGCGTAAAAGCTTTCCCACGTTCAGCATCAACCTTGGCTTTTTTACGCTTTATCGTGCTCCACTTTGAATGTCCGGACATGCAACGTCTCCAAATATCAGCCTTAAATATAATAAATTTCTTGTCATTTTCCAAATCAAAAGATTGGGTGAAACGGGAGATGAGCAGCAAGGCGCCATTCCTGGCGCCGTTTTGGGGGAATTATGACAGACGAAATCAACCGGGTCTAGTTGACTTCATCATAGAGTTTATTCAGATTTATTTTGGTTCTGATGACCCAGGCATCGCGAAATCCTCTCTGGATCGCGAGCACCTGGACTTTCTCGGCGTCACGCCAGTTGATAAAGTCACCGACTCTTATCTTATAAAACGGAGGATTAAAAACGCGGTAAACGTCGTAATTAAACCTGAGCAAAGCGTCCCTCTGTACATTCTTCGCTTCTTCTGGATCCGTAGTCTGGATGATTTGTACGCGGTACCCGTTTCCGATACTGTCCTGTAGCGTGGTCATAGGGGCATCGCCGGCGTCCTGCCCAGCAGCCTTGTTGGGAGCACTGCTTTCGATTTCAATGTCATCATCATCCAGGTCCGCAGGGTTGAAATCCTCGCGCATGTTCTCAAAGCCCTGTACCCGGTCCGACGTCGCGGGCCGGCTGTCTGGCTTGCGGGACCCGGCACACGCCACAAAGAAAAAACATATCAGCAGAACTTGAAAAAATTGCTCCGTATTTCGGTTTGCCATTTACTTCCTCGCTTTGACTGCTGTAACGACGGCGGGAATCACTTCAAACAAGTCGCCGACGATGCCGTAATCGGCAATATCAAAAATTGGGGCATGTGGATCCTTGTTGACCGCGACAATGGTGCCCGAGTTTTTCATACCGACAATATGCTGAATTGCCCCGGAAATTCCCACTGCAAAATACAGCTTGGGCGCAACCGTCTGGCCGGAGCTGCCGATCTGCCGATCCAGCGGTAGCCAGCCATCATCGCAAACCGGCCGCGACGCAGCGATATCAGCTTCGAGCGCCTCTGCCAGCTCCTTGACCAATTCCATGTTTTCGGGCTTTTTAATGCCGCGTCCAACCGAAACAATACGCTCTGCCTTGCTCAGATCCACTTCCTGCTTCACGCCTTCAAAAATCTCCAGGACCTTCGTGCGCACTTCGACCCGGTCCATGTCGATGTTCGTTGCCCTGATGGCCCCGGTGCCTTCGGCTTTCAGGTTGTCAGCGTTAAAAGCGCCAGTCTGGAAACTCACCAAATATGGCGCGTCCCCCTGAAGCGCGAAATCCGCATCGATTTTTCCCTGGAAGACCTGCCTGACAAAAATCGGCGCACGGCCTTCCATTCTGTAGTGAATACAGTCACTGACCAGCGGTTTGCCGAGCGCAGCCGCCAGTTTGGGCGCATAGTCCCGTACCATGTAAGTGTGGCTAAATAAAACATAGTCGGGATTTTCGGCCTCGATTACTTGCTGCAAAGCTCCGGAGTAGCCGTCCGGCGTATAATCAGCGAGCTTCTCATGATCGGCCAGCAAAACCTCCTGTACACCTTTTGCGGCGGCCTCATCTGCGAGATCGGAAAGGTTCTGCCCCAACAGCAGCAAACCAACGCTCTTACCCAGGTCGCTACCGAGATTCTGACCCGCCACGATTGCTTCGACCGTCGAACGACTCAAAGCGCCGTCACGCTGTTCTGCAACTACCAAAATGTCAACACTCATCTATAAGCTCCTATCAGAATTTTTTATCACTGGCAAAATCTTGATTTTTACAAACCGTGCTCAAAAAACCTTCGCTTCGTTCTTCAATTTGTCCGCCAGCTGTTCGGCGACATCTTTGGGATCGCCTTCCAGAATCAGCGCTTGCTTGGTTTTCTCCGGTACATAGACTTTCTGAAAATCGAGCCCGGTCGAACCGGCTGCAACATCAGCACCCGACAATCCGAGGTCGGATAGTGCGAGTTCTTTGACCTCTTTCTTTTTGGCCATCATGATGCCTTTTATGGTGGCGTACCGAATTTGATTAATGCCTGATTGAATCGTCAGCAACGCCGGAAGCGGAAGCTCGATCCATTGGAACCACCCGCTTTCCAGCTCCCGCTTCACTTTGATTCCATTGTCCAGTTTCTCGATTTCCATGACGATGGAGGTGTGCGGCAGCCCCAGGTTTTCTGCCAGGATGACACCGGTTTGGCCGGAGCCGTTATCATCGGTTTGCAGGCCTGCCAGGACCAGGTCCGGTGTCTCGGGACTGATGGCAGCGGCCAGCACCTTAGCATTGGTCATCGGGTCAATGGAGGTAAAATCCGCGTTGTTGATGTACAAGGCACGGTCCGCACCCTTGGCCAGACCTTGCTTGATCGCCTCTTTTACGCGCTCAGGCCCCATGGTCAGGATCACCACTTCGCCGCCATGCGCTTCCTTTAGCCTCAGTGCGGTTTCAAGCGCGTAATGGTCGCTTTCGTTGATTTCGTAGTTCAGTTCATCTTCATGAACCCAACTATTGTCGTCTTTTATTTTCAGCAAAGAGTCCTTTACCGGAACCTGCTTCATGCAAACGATTATCTTCACCTTTCCTCCTTATTCGTGTTTTGGGTGAGAGGGCTTCACGTTCCTTTAGAATCTATCATATGTCGCGGGCCAAATCAACTCAATTCAGTCCTTTCAAGCTACAAAATCCACCGCAAACCCTTTTGCTTCGTACGTGCCTAGCGCAACCTCCTTGCGCAGATCATCAATATTGTTGTCGATCTGCCGGCTATTGCGACGAACCCGGCGCCAGGCTTCTTCGCAGAAAATCTTTGTGATAGCGATTTCCCTCTGCACTTTCTCCTGGCCTTTTTCCTTGATCAAAGAATCCACGCGGGAAATCACGGAAACCATGCCAAATAAGTCGATGGCCATGTCGGCAATCCTGTGTAACAGGAATTCCTGATTGATGATGTCTTTACGGTATTTCCCGAGCACACGTTCCGTCACCAAATGCAGGTCCTTGGCATACTCCTCGAACTTGCCCAACTCAGCGCGCAGCACCTCTGAGATGCCCTCCAGGCGTTGCGTCGCCACCCGTCCTTTGATACGGTGAATCGCAAAGTCCGTCAATAGGCCCATGGCACTGAGCGGGCTTTGCAGCGCCTTGCCCACTTTCTTGAGATATTCTCCATGCTCTTGCATGCCCGCCAGCGCAATGAAGGCACGCAAGACCTCGTTGGTGCCTTCGAAGATGAGATTGATGCGCGCATCGCGCAAAGTTTGTTCATACGGATACTCCTTGCTGTAGCCCAGGCCGCCCGCGATCTGCATGCCTTCATTTGCAGCGCGCCACACCGCTTCCGAAGCAAAAACCTTGCACATTGCCGACTCGATTGAGTAGTCTACGTCCCCGCGGTCAATCAGGCCTGTGGTGAGATACACCATACTCTCGGCCACAAAGGCATCTACGACCATGTCGCTGATCTTGTGCTGGATCATTTCAAAGTCTGCGATGGCCGTATTGAATTGCTTGCGGTTCTGCGCATACTCGGCACTCATGGCGGCCAGCCGCTTCACTCCACCGGCGCACCCGGCGGCCAGTCCCAGCCTGCCCGAATTCAGGACTTCCATCGCCACCTTGAAACCCTTTCCCAACGGCCCGATGACATAGTCCTGCGGAACTTTCACATTGTCAAAAGTCAATTCAGTGGTCGAGGAACCGTGGATGCCGAGCTTTTCCTCCTCGCGTCCCGATGCAAAACCCGGCATGTCCCGGGTAACGATGAATGCCGTGATGTTCTCTTTTCCGTCTTCCCCGACCGGAGTCTTGGCAAAGACAGTAAAGAAGTTCGCCAGGCCACCGTTTGTGATCCAGATCTTGCTGCCGTTCAGCGTGTACTGACCATCGGGCCCGTCCTGAATCGCTTTGGTCTGAATACCGGCAGCATCCGACCCGGCGCCCGGTTCCGTCAGAGCAAAGCCGGCCAGCCATTCCCCGGAGGCAAGTTTTGGTAAGAAACGCTTCTTCTGTTCCTCGGTACCGTGTAGTAGCAGGGCTTTCAGGCCGATGGACTGATGTCCGCCAACTGTCACGCCCAGAGACGCGTCACGGGCGGCCACCTCTTCAAAAACCCTATTGTAAGCGGTCGACGAAAATCCGTACCCGCCGAATTCTTCGGGGATGCTCATCCCCATCACGCCCAACTCATTCAGCCCGTCGAGCACTTCTGCGGGGATTTCTCCGGTACGGTCGATTTCCGCTGAATCCACTTTGTCTTTAAAAAACTCACGGATGCTGCCCAGAATCATGCTCAGATTTTCTTCTTCATCCGGGTCCATTTTCGGATAGGGAAAGACGATGTCCTGTTCGAGCCCCCCGGCAAACATCGCTTTGGTAAAACTTTTCATCGGCTCTTCACTGCTGGCCATGTGACTACTCCATTTTTTGGTATCTCATGTGTACGAGTTTAGAAAACCAGTTCTGCCTGGACCGCTTGCGTCCGGCCCGCGTGCTTTCGCGACTGCCTAACTGTAAAAGGCGCCACCGGACTGGGCGGAACTCACCAGCGATTTCGGTGGCGCAAAGCGCTCGCCAAACGTTTCCGCCAACTGCTGCATTTTGTCGACACATTTTTCCGAACCCAGTTTGTCTGCGTAGCGCAGCACGCCACCGCGAAACGGCGGAAACCCGGTGCCGAAGATCATGCCTGCATCCACATCGCGCGGATGGCGCACAATTTGTTCTTCCAGGCAGAGCGCCGCTTCCTTTAACATGATGAACAGCAGGCGGTCTTGCAAAACCTCCTTCGGGAACTTCTCGGGCTGACTGACGTGATCGATGACCTTGTAAATGTCCTCATCAACCCGCTTGTCTTTTCCTTCATAAATATAAAATCCCTTCCCGCCTTTCTTGCCGAGACGACCGCTTTGGCTTACCTTTTCAATAACTGCAGACGGAACAACGCGGTCGCCGAACGCCTCCTGTAAAATCTTCGCCACCTTGAACCCCACGTCGATTCCGACTTCATCGAGGAGGTTTAAGGGCCCCATGGGCATGCCGAAATCCAGCATGGCCCGGTCGATTGCGTCGATGGCGGCGCCTTCCTGCAGCAGCATCGCCCCTTCGTTTATGTACGGCCCGAGAATCCGGTTCACCAGAAAACCGGGGCTGTTTTTAACCACAACCGGGATTTTACCAAGCCGCTTCGCAAAAGCCACGGCGGTGACGGTAGTGGCATCGGATGTTTTGTCTCCCCGGATGATTTCGACCAAAGGCATGCGGTGCACCGGGTTGAAAAAATGAAAGCCGATCACGCGCTCCGGCTTTTTGACGGCGGAAGCGATGTCGGTGATGGACAGCGACGAGGTGTTGGAAGCCAGAATCGTACCCTGGCCGACCGCTCCCTCCAGCTCAGCAAAAACCGTCTTCTTGACGTCGAGATTTTCAACGATGGCCTCGATGACAAGCTCAGCGGTGCTGAAGCCGGAGTAATCGAGAGTGGTGGAAATCAGAGTCATCTTGCGCGCCATCTCATCGGCGCTGAGCTTGCGCCTGTCCACTCCTTTCTGAAAAACGCTCCTCGCCCGGTTTAATCCCAGGTCGAGGGCCTCCTGGTTGACGTCCTTCATGCGCACGGGAATGTCGCGGAAGGAGACCAGTTGTGCAATTCCGCCTCCCATCACACCTGCACCCAAAAGAGCGACATTGTTCACCTGCGTGGGTACAGTTTTTGACTTCTCCGCACCGGTATCTTTCTTGAGGGTCTCAGTCAGGTGGTAGATGGAAATGAGGTTCTTGCTGACTTCCGAAGCCACCAACTCACCCAGAAGTCGCGCTTCAGTTTCGAGGCCTTCCCGCAGCGGCAAGGCAAAACCGTGTTGCACGGCCTGCAGCGCCTTGAGCGGGGCCGGATAGTGTCCCCTGGTATTCTTGAGAGCTTTCTTGCGCGCCTGATCGAAAAGGATTTTTCGGCCAATAGCGGTTCCTTCCAGGAAAAGATTCTGCAGTCCGCCGGGCCGCTTCACTTTGCCACGCTCGCCGGCCCGGAAGTTCGGAAGCACGCGCAAGGCAAATTCTTCTGCCTCCGCATTCAGGAAACCGTGGTGATTGACGGGAAGGACTTTGTCAACCAACCCCAACTTCCCGGCCTTACCGGCATCGACAAACTTCCCGGTCAGAATCAAGCCCAGAGCCTTTTGTATGCCGATAAGCCGGGGCAGTCGCTGCGTCCCACCAAACCCGGGAAGAATCCCGAGCTTAACTTCGGGCAGTCCGAGTTTTGTCTTTTCGTGGCTGCGGGCGATACGATAGTCACAAGCGAGGGCAAGCTCCAGTCCGCCGCCGGCGCAGCTCCCCTGAATCGCGGCAACCACCGGAAACGGCAATTCGTGTATTCTCTGAAAAACTGCCTGCCCCATTTGGGCTTTTTCCTGGCCAACCGCCGCATCCGTTAGACTCTCGATTTCGTTCACGTCGGCGCCGGCGATAAAATTGTCTTCCTTTCCGCTGATGATGACCAGCGCCTTGATGTCACTCCGTTTCGCAAGCTCCGCAAAGATGCCATCCAGCTCCAACATGACGGCTGCAGTCAGAATGTTGACCTTTGCATCCGGCACGTCGATGGTCAGGAAAGCAACTCCGCTCTTTTTCAGGTCGACTGCGAACGCGGAGGTCTGAATTTCTGCCGGTTCCTCATTCGCTTGCGATTGAGATGATTTTGCGGTATCTGCCATTCTTAACCCCTTCCTAAGTATTTGACAAATTCAATTACGCGCGACAGCTACGCCTCGCAAGAATATATCCGCAATCTGTTCCGCTGATTCATCCAGATCGTATTTTCCGTTTTTCATCAGCACCCAGTGCGTCGCGACCTCATCCAGGGCGCCAAACAAGACTCTCTTCAGCAAGCCGGCGTGGACATCCGGCCTGATCATCCCTTCCTGCTGTCCTTGCTCGATGTAGCCGGCAACCAAACCGAGGTACTCCTTCAACTTAGAGCCGGAGTACTCCTTGATAAACTTGTTACTCTGCCGCAGCTCAACCTGAAAAACCTGCGCCAATCTCGGGTTTTGCCTGACAAAAGAAAGATGACTGCGTACAAAAGTCCTGACCTTCTCCAGACCGTTGGCATCACCAGCCACCTCAGCTTTGATCTTTCCGATGAACTTCTCCATCTCTTCATCAAAAATTGAAATCAGAATTTCATCTTTACTTTTGAAATAAAGGTAAATCGTGCCGTCGGCGACACCCGCTGCTTTCGCGATCTCCGTCACTTTCGCCTGATAGAATCCTCTTTTCGCAAAAACCTTAACCGCTGCCTTAAGGATACGGGTTCGTTTGTCGTTTTTTACCGGCACGTCGTTTTCTTTGAATGAGAACAGCTGTGGAATGACAATTATTTCACAAAAATGAATGAGCGCTCATTCATAATACTAAGAGGACACCTGAGAGTCAAGTTATTTTTGAGCAATAACTTTTTATCTATTTTGAGGAGGTGGGGTCGGGTTGGCCGCAGGTAGTTTGGATACGCGGAATGAAGACATTTCAAGCGGTTTCCCAGATAGAGGCATCGAGTCAGGAATTAGCCACTTCCTTGCCAGGAGGTATCCCAAATAACCTCTGATTCAATCTATCACACATAGCAATTACCAAATCACCTCAAGGCCTGTTGGATGATTGTACGTATCTCATCTTCAAGCTCAGGTCTGTCACCAACATTGGAATAGACGATTTTACCACTCGGTCCAATCACGAAGATACCCGGTAGAGTAGTCAACTTGTATGCCATTGCGGCGCTGCCTGTTTCGTCGTACAGAAGTCTGTATTTCAGTGATTTTTCAGTCATATATTTCACAGGATTTATCTGCGGGTTTTCCCAGGTGTTAACGGCGATAAAGTCGACCCGCGCGTCCGAAAATTCCTGTGCCAATCGATCGATCTTCGGCATAACGGACCAACAAGGGGGGCACCAACTCGCCCAGAAATCCAGGACCGTTACTCTCCCCATAAATGTCGAAAAAGCTGCGGGGCCGCCGCCAGGCGTGTGCAAGATCAGTTCCGGGGCCGCTGCTCCAACTTCGATGGGACGCAAGTCCTCGTTTATGCTTTCAAAACCATCCGGGGCTTGTAAGTGAAAATCCTCCGGCGAAAAAACCGTCTCGGTCTTCAGCTCGTTGACTACAAAGAAGAAGTTCGCCTCTCTACCCGGGCTATCGTTCAGGAGCTTTTGCGCGCGTGGTAGGCGGTCTTTGCTGCCCAAATACCACCAGGTTTTGCTGCCGAAAGGGTCGACTACGTAAACGATGTCGCAGAGAACACCATTCATCACTTCAGTGCCTACCCGTTTAATATTGTCTGCCTTCAACTCATTTTCGAAAGGCTCGGCATTGACCAACTGTGGCCAGACTACATAATATGAATAGAAAAAAAGATGGGCGGCTTTGTCTGTTGCTCCAAAAGTGTAGGTTTTCTCTTTCTTGTCCAAAACACAGATCTTCTCTCCGTCGCTCGCAAGTTGCACAGACTTACGCTCAATGACATTCTCATCCGAAAAGGCAACACGACCTCCGTTCCCGGCTGGCATGTCCATGGAAATCGACAGGCGACTATTAAAGCGATTGGAGGTGTGGCTCACTTTGGCAGAGCCGCGAAAGTCCCCTACCATCCACCCACCTCCTCGATACGAAAATGAATAGCTTATATTTTTTGCGGCCTTGAGGGCCTGATGCGCCTCTTGCAATATAGCAACCGCCTTCGGCTCTCGTGATGAGACCTCCTCCTGTGAGAACCCAACTGCTTCATTTTCGAGAAACGAAAAGATCAGCATGGACATGAGAACAAAATGTGTCATGACTTTCCTCCGCGCAAGAATTCGTTGTTGGCTTATTTGTTTGCCTGGACAAACTATGAAGAAAAAATAGCAGATGCTGATCTTTGCAGCGAACAGACTTATCCTTGCAGTGAACTGAGGGAAGAGTGACTAAATGGGCTTGCGCAATATTTTTCGAAGTCGACTGTGTCCGGCTTTACTTAGTTTAACTTCGGTTCCGTCACGCAACACTATGATATGTGAACCCCCGGATTTTCGGCCTACTGTCTCCATGCGCGTGAGATTGACAATCGCAGAGCGATGGCTTCTCAGGAATCGGTCCGAAAGGAGACTGTTCTCCAAGCTATTTAGGCTTTGACGCACTAGATATGAACGCTTGCCAACATGGATTTTTGCGTAGTAGTCCGCAGCTTCTATCCAGTCAATTTCTTCTTCTCTCAAGACATGAACGCGGTCAAACTCCTTGACCACGATCTGACCTGGTTTCCTCGCATCACGCCGGGCAGGTTTATCCAGCGGGTTAACATCAATGGATTCTCGCGGTCGGTGGCTAGCGTATTTGGTCAGGGCATCGTAGACAGTTACCGTGGCCCAATACAGAATGAGCGGAATATGAAAGCTTTCGAACGCTACATTGGCAAACCTACCCCAAAGAATCTCAAACGAATGGAGTTTATCTTCGTAGAGCAGATTTATGCCCGATAGATAGAATAGATAGGCTGTCCCCAGCAATACGCTTGCGGGCATATGCACGGCCAGACTTCTAAATCCTGCCCGTTCAAGAATCGAGTGTCGGCGCACTGTCCGGAACATTATCGGGGTTAGGGCAGCCCAGCTATACCAAACCTTCGACTCCCACAAAAATGTAGCCGCGAAAGACACGGAGAACCCATGTTTGGCTTGGCACGAAAATAACTGTATTGACGTTACAAAGACGATCAGAGTGTAAATGCCTGCCACAGTTAAGGCTAATCTCCCCTGTTTTGACAAATGTCTTTTGATGATACTGGGTCCGTTTATTGCAGTCAATGTGGCGACTCTGGATCTCTATTGAATTCGGTTTATCGACCGAAAGGGCATTGTTCTGAGGATGCCCTCTAACTACTGGAGAATTCAGAATATGTTTCATTTCCATCAATCCAAATTGAGTTGAATTCTATTGATTTGAGATAAGCATTCGATCCGGATTGTCTTTGACCAGGATTTGAGACAAGTCCATTGCCTTTTTTACTCGAAAGACTAAATTTAACCAATGGTTTCTTGCGCCAACCACCACAGCATTTAGTTGCTTTCAAGAGAAACGAGAAATGAAATTTGTGGCACAGTTGCGATTTTCGCGGATGTCTTGCAGAGAAAAGCGCAACCTAACTGAGGGACGGCAGCCCTTAAGACTTGGAGGCGGCAAATGCAAACGCAAAGGCTCGGCAGCACTGACTTGGAATTAACCCGAATCGGCCTCGGCACGTGGGCAATTGGCGGTGGCGACTGGCGCTACGGTTGGGGGCCGCAAGATGAAAAGGATTCTCTCGAAACCATCACCGCTGCCCTTGAGGGCGGCATAAACTGGATTGACACGGCGCCGATCTACGGTCTGGGCCGCGCTGAAGAAGTAGTGGCAAAGGCCATCAAGGAGTTTGGTCACCGCCCGATTATTGCTACCAAATGCGGCTTAACGTGGAACGCCAAACGCAAGGTCATTCCCCGTCTCACAGCCGAAAGTGTCGCGACCGAGGTCGAAGCTAGCCTGCGCAGGCTAGAGGTCGAAACCATCGACCTTTATCAAATCCACTGGCCCAATCCCGAGTCCGAGATCGACGTTGCCTGGGAAATCATGCAAAGACTAATTGATCAGGGCAAAATCAGATATGCCGCCGTCTGCAACTTTGATGTCGCACAGATGAAGCAGATCCGGGCTGTCGCTTCTCCGGCTGCCCTGCAGCCACCGTACAGCATGATTCGCCGTGAGATCGAAGAAGAGATGCTCGGCTTTTGTGGCGAGCACGACATCGGCGTGATCTGCTACAGTCCCCTGCAAAAAGGCGTGCTCACCGACAAATTCTCCCGCGCCTTCGTCGATCGGCTGCCGGGGCAGGATCACCGGCGAATCTCAGACTCAAACTTTAAAGAGCCCGGCCTTTCCGCGAATCTAAAGCTGGTCGACGCCCTACGCACGTTCGCAGGCGAGCGCAATCTCAGCGTCCCAGACCTGGCGATCAATTGGGTCCTGCGGCGGCCAGAGGTTACGGCCGCAATTGTCGGCGCCCGCCGTCCGGCCCAAATTGCAGACAACTTGCAGGCGCTCACGTCCACATTGTCCGGCGCCGACTTGGCAGAGATCGACCGTTTGCTGAGTGAAAACGGGCCCGGTTCAGAAAAATGAGTCGAATTCCGACTTGACTTTAGAAATGGCGTTGGTTAGATTGTCGCACTCAATATAGAATCTCATGAATATCACAATAAACACAGCGGTTATCCGCAGGCAGAACATTTCCAGGCGAGTTGTCGCCGACTCTAACAGGAGGCGTAGTCCATTCCGGAGAGGTTCAATGCCCTAAGGTGATTCACCATAGATTGCAATTACAGTGGCCTTTCCAATCGCGCAAGTTTTTGGAAGGGCCTTTTTTGTTTACGGAAACCAAACCATTCAAAAAGGAACCAGCTATGGCTAACAAGAAAGTGGTACTGGCTTACAGCGGCGGACTCGACACGTCGGTCATACTCAAATGGCTGCTCAATGAAGGCTTTGAAGTAATCTGCTTTGTGGGCAATGTCGGGCAGCAGGAGGATTTTGACGAAATCGCGAAAAAAGCGCATGCCACCGGCGCATCCAAAACGTATGTCGAAGACTTGCGCCAGGAGTTTGTGGTGGACTACATCTTCCCGGCCCTGCGCGGCAATGCTCTGTACGAGGGCCGGTATCTTCTCGGCACTGCCCTCGCACGTCCGCTGCTGGCGAAGAAGCAGATCGAAATCGCGAAGCTGGAAAGCGCGCAGTATGTTTCGCACGGGGCCACCGGCAAGGGTAATGACCAGGTTCGGTTTGAGCTAACCTACTACGCCCTCAACCCTGAAATCAAGATCGTTGCACCGTGGAAAACGCCCGCCTTTATGCAGCAGTTTAAGGGGCGGACAGACCTGATCAATTATGCTGAAGAATGGGATATTCCGGTAAAAGCGTCGAAGGCCAAGCCGTACAGCGAAGACGAAAATTTGATGCACATCAGCCATGAGGCCGGGATTTTGGAGGACACGCTGCGTCGCCCGGCGGAAGATGTCTTTTCGTGGACCTCTGCAATGCAGGCAGCCCCGGAAAAGGAGACCGTTCTGGAGATTTTCTTTCAAAACGGCAACCCGGTCAAAGTGTTCAATCAGACCAACGGTGACGAGTGCACGGCTCCACTGGATCTGTTTTTGTATTTGAACCAGATCGGTAGCGAGAACGGCATCGGCCGGGTCGACATGGTCGAAAACCGGTATATCGGCATCAAATCGCGCGGTGTTTACGAATCCCCGGCAGCCACCATTCTGTGGGAAGCGCATCGTGATTTGGAAGGTCTGGCCATGGACAAAGAAGTTATTCACCTGCGCGACACGCTTATTCCCAAGTTTGCTGAGCTGATCTACAACGGCTTCTGGTTTTCTCCTGAGATGGACTTTATCATGAGTGCGTTTAACAAGAGTCAGGAAGCGGTCGATGGCCGGGTTCTGGTCTCGCTGCACAAGGGCAACGCGCGGGTTGTCGGCAGAGAGTCTCCCACATCGCTGTACGACCAGGAACTCTCCAGCATGGAAGTCGAAGGGGGATTCGATGCCACGGACTCCACCGGATTTATCAACATCAACGCCATCCGCTTAAAGGCACACAACCTGGTGCTGAGAAAACGCAAACCGTATGATTGGCGCGGGAAAAGCGACGTCCAACGAACAAAGGTGACAAAATGAAACTCTGGCAGAAAGATGCTTCGTTAGACAAGGAGGTCGAGTCTTTCACTGTGGGGAATGACTATCTGCTCGACCAAGCGCTGGTCAAGTATGATTGCCTGGCATCGATTGCGCATGCAAAAATGCTCGGCATGATCGGCGTCCTGAGCAAGCAGGAAGTGAAAGACATAGTTGCCGAACTCAACAGAATTCAGGCGCTCGAGCAGGCGGGTGAATTCAAAATCCTCCCTGACCAGGAAGACTGCCACACGGCCATTGAACTACATTTGACCAGGGAATTGGGGGAGCTGGGCAAGAAAATCCACACGGGTCGCTCCCGCAATGACCAGGTGTTGACGGCCCTGCGCCTGCTTTACCGCGACCAACTGCAAGCATGCCGCTCCGCAGCAGACAAACTCGTAGCAGCACTGAAGCAGCTTGCCGGCCGATATCCCAGGGTCTCGTTTCCCGGGTATACGCATACGCGCAAAGCCATGCCCTCGAGCATTCCGCAGTGGGCCGGTGCTTACCGCGATGCGCTTGGCGACGACCTGAAACTACTGGCGACCACAGACCGCATCTCAGACCAATCGCCACTCGGAAGTGGCGCCGGCTTCGGAGTACCGATCAAAGTCGACCGCCAACTCACGGCAAAGCTGCTGCAATTCAAAAAAGTCCAAAAAAACCCGGTGTACGTGCAATTGAGCCGTGGCAAGTTTGAGGGCATCATTCTGAACGCCCTCGCGCAAATCATGCTGGATTTGAACCGGATGGCAACTGATCTCATTTTCTTCAGCTTGCCGGAAAATGGTTATTTGGAGCTCCCGTCAGAATTTTGTACGGGCAGCTCGATCATGCCGCAAAAGAAGAACCCGGACGTTCTGGAGCTTGTGCGCGGCAACTACCATCTGGTGTCGGCCTGCGAAGCACAGATAAGGGCAACGGTCGCAAACCAAATCTCCGGTTACCACCGCGACCTGCAGTTGACCAAGGAACCGACTCTGAAAGGGTTTGCCACCACCCTCGCTTCGCTTTCGATTATGGCGCTGGTGACTGCCAATCTGGTAGTAAACAAACAGAATTGCGCCAGGGGTCTGACCCCGGACATTTTTGCGACGGAACGCGCTTACGAATTGGTAAAAAGAGGCGTGTCGTTTCGTGATGCATATCAGACTGTCGCCAGGGATTCC
The DNA here is from genome assembly GCA_029262055.1 of Candidatus Zhuqueibacterota bacterium. Classification (GTDB taxonomy): domain Bacteria; phylum Zhuqueibacterota; class Zhuqueibacteria; order Oceanimicrobiales; family Oceanimicrobiaceae; genus JAJDAD01. Next base: position 261,406 of record JAJDAD010000092.1, on the reverse strand, counting down.
CGATGACTGCTTCGAACAGATTCATGCAATTGCAAAAAGAACAGATTTCTTGAAACAAACGGGTTCTGCATCAGTAGATCTGTGGTAATTGACTTATTAGTCACAATCTGACCGGACAGTCACCTTACTCGCTTCATGCAAGCGCCCAGTCAACAAAGCAGGAAAGAACGGGAGCGTCAGGCCCGGAAAACCGAAATCCTCGATGCGGCCCGTACCGTATTTTCCGAACGTGGTTTTGAGAAAGCGACCCTCGATGAGATTGCGGCACGCGCCGAGCTCGGCAAAGGCACAATCTACAACTACTTCAACAGCAAAGAAGCGTTGTTCGCGAGCGTTATTGTAAGAGGGATAAAGCGATTTCAGGCATACGTGTTGGCGGCAGTGCAGGACTCCAGCGACCCACGCACCAAGATCGAAGCCTACATCGACGCATCATTCACCTTCTTCGGCAAACACCGATCACTCTTCAGTATTTTTGAATTTGAAAAATCCGCACTCGCCCGCAGCCTGGGAGAGGATTTAACCGCCGCCTTTTGTGAGAATGAAATGGACATTGTGCAGGTGCTGGAGCAGTTATTCCATGAGGGCGTGCGCAGCGGTGATTTCAAGAATCTCGATACCCAAAGAATGGCTGAAACGGTCTTTGGAATGATTCATGTCGGGACCGTTCAGGCGATTCGTCACCCTGAGTCCCACAATCTTACGGAGCAAGCGCAGTTCATCAAAAGCCTTGTTTTCGATGGCCTTGCTACCCTAAAGAACACAAATAATGAGAACCGAACGGATTGAACCATGCAACTCTTAGTCTGCTGTATCCTGTGTCTGTGGTTCGCGGTCGCGCCGGCGCGCGGACAAAACGGCAAGGCAATTCCACTGACCCTTGAGGCCGCGATTGCGAGCGCACTCGAGAATAATGAAAGCCTGCTCATCGCAAGCAACGACTTGAAATCCGCGGGTGCCCGCGTGCGCGAAGCCTGGGCAGATGCCCTGCCCGAAGTCGATTTGAACGGAACCTACACCCGGACTTTCAAAGACCAGGTCATCTTTTTCCCCGATATTTTTGGCGGCGATCCGACCCAGCAAGTTGCCGTACCGATTAGTTCAAAGAACGCGTACAATCTCACCATAAGTGTACGCCAGCCTCTGTTCCAGGCGGGCAAAATATCTGGCGGAATCAAAGCAGCCAAACTTTTCAGACAATACTCGGATGCCGGACACCGCAAAACCACCGGCGAAGTTATTTTCGCGGTCAAGAGAGCCTTCGCGACCGTGCTGCTGAGCGGTCAGTTGGTCAGCATCAACCAGCAATCGCTTGACCAGCAACTTGCCAACCTGGTAAATACGCGCAGACTTTTCGAGCAGGGCCAGGTCGCGGAACTAGACACCCTGCGCGCGTGGGTAGACTACACCAACCTGCAACCCCGGCTTATCCTGATGGAGAACAACCGGCGTATTTCCGAAAACCAGTTGAAGGTGCTGGTCGGTCTCCACCTCGAGTCAGAGGTTGTCATACGCGGCGAGCTTGCCTTCGAGCCATCGGCCAGGTCGACTCTGGCCAAATCACAGCAGCTGGCGATGACCCGGAGCAACGACCTCAGGCAACTTGAACTGCAGACTGCGCTGCTACGGGAAAACGTGGGCATCGTCAGAGCCGAGCACTTCCCGCAGCTTTCCTTTGTCGGCACCTACCAAAGTGTCGCCCAGTCAAATGCTTTTGATCTTGGCTCCGGGTTGCAGTCCTCGATGAATGGCGCATTCCGGCTCGAGATTCCCATCTTCAAGGGATTCAGGACTTCAGCCAAAGTGCAGCAAGCCAAACTCGAGCACGAAAACGCCAACTATGAACTGCAGATGTTTCGTGACAACCTGAGCATCCGGGTTAAAACGATTTTTCTGAAAATCCAAGAAACCGAAAAACGCGTACAGGTCCAGGGCAACGCCATCAAGCAGGCGGAACGCGCACTACAAATGGCACAGCAAAGGTACAGCGAAGGGGTGGGGACTCAGCTTGAGAGTGCCGACGCCCTGCTGGCTCTCAACATCACGAAGTCCAATTATGTCCAGGCGGTATTCGATCACAAAATCGCGGTCGCCGATCTGGAAAGAGTTATCGGGAGGTAACAAATGTCGAACTGGAAGAGGATAAGCGCGGTCGTGCAGGGCATGCTCTTTGTATCAGGCGTCGCCGGCCTGTCGTGCAGCGATGAGGCAGCAGGCCTGGACGAACTCGCTAAAGACAATCATCAAAAGGTCATCGATGTCAAGGTGTTGGTGGCTGAGCCGCAGACTTTTGTGGACTACGTCGAAATCACGGGCAGTGTCCAGGCAGACATCGCCACCACGGTCAGCGCTGAGGAGCCGGGCGTGATAGCGGAAATTGTCCGGGACAAGGGCGACAAGGTCGAAAAGGGCGACGTTATTTTCACCCTGAAAAGTCAAGTTCTGAAAGCGAGTTTCGACGAGGCAGAGGCTGCTTATCAATTAAGCCGGGTGACATTCGAACGGCAGGCAAACTTGCACAAAGATGGTGTGATCTCAGAACAAAAGTACCTCGATTTTAAGTATAATCTGGCGAGAGACAAAGCACGTTTCGAGAACCTGCAGGCCCGGCTGGCAAAAACAAGCATCACCAGCCCTATTGCCGGTGTCATTGACTACAAACATGTTGAACTCGGAGAATATGTGCAGCCCGGGACGCCGTTGGTGAAATTGGTAAAGACCGACATTGTGAAGGTCACCGCAGGCTTACCGGAACGGTACGTACGGGAAGTTTGGGTTGGCTCACAGGCCAACATCACCTTTGACGTATTGCCGGAGCAGACGTTCGCCGGAGAAGTCAGTTTTGTCGGTCCGAGCATCCAAAAGAGCAGTCGCACAATTCCGGTAGAAATCAAACTGGCCAACAGCAACCAGCTTTTGAAGCCCGGAATGTTTGCGAATATCAGTATTCGAAACCGAGAGATGCGCGACGCCATCGTGGTGCCGCGGGACGCCATTATCGAAACCGAACGCGGTAAATTCGTCTTCGTAGCCGAGGGTGGCGCGGCAGTCAAACGGGAAGTGCAAATAGGCGGTTCTTATCAAAACTCAGTGTGGCTCGCAAGAGGTGTCAGTGCCGGGGACAGCATCGTCACGGTCGGACATCGGGATTTGATCGATGGCGAGACAATACTGATCCACGACTAATCGGACTCTGTAGAGGGTAGAGATGAAACCCATAGATTTCTCACTAAGTCACAAACCCAGCGTATTCGTCCTGGTCGTCATCATGTTGGTGATGGGATTGATCTCGTATGGATCATTGCCGCGCGAATCCACCCCGGCAATCCAGATTCCTCTTATCCTGGTCAGTACTCCGTACGTTGGCGTCGCGCCGTCGGACATGGAAACGTTGGTGACGCAGCCAATTGAGCGGAAACTGAAAGAGATCGCCGATGTTAAGGAGATCAGATCGACCACCGGAGAAGGCATCTCTGTGATCGAAGTGGAGTTCAATCCCGACTTCAATATCGATGCTGCCATGCAGAAGGTCCGCGACAAAGTGGATCTGGCCCAGAGTGAACTGCCCAATGACGCGGAAGACTCCATCATCAACGAGGTCAACTTTTCACAGTTCCCCATCATGCTGATAAATATTTCCGGTGACTACGACCTGGTCAAGCTAAAGGAAATCGCGGAGGACCTTGAGGACGATATCGAGACCATTTCCGGTGTGCTGGAAGCTTCCGTGAGTGGTGGACTGGAACGGGAGGTCAAGGTCAAGGTCGACCTGGAGAAACTCAAATACTACAACGTTGCCTTTAAGGATGTAATTGAGACCATTCAGGACGAAAATAAGACTATTCCCGGCGGGTCTATCGACGTAGGTTCTCTAAAATACTCGGTGAGGATCCCGGGAGAATTCCAGCACGTCAGAACAATCCCCAATCTGGTAATCAATGCCGATAATCCTGCGCCAATCTATATCCGCGATGTAGCCGAAGTTGAATATGGCTTCAAAGACCGGACAAGTCTGGCCCGCGAAGGAGGCCTGAATTGCGTCTCCTTAAGCATCAAGAAACGCACAGGCTCGAATCTGATCGAGATTGCTGACCGGATAAAAGAGCTTATCGAAGAAAGAAAACCACTGCTCCCGCGCGGAACAGTCATCACGATTACGGCTGATCAGTCAACAGACATCCGGCGGATGGTGGCTGAGCTCGAAAATAATATCATCTCCGGTCTGTTCATGGTTGTCGCCGTCTTGTTTGCTTTTCTCGGAATCCGCAGCTCGATTTTTGTGGCGATTGCGATCCCATTCAGCATGCTGATTTCATTCATTGTGGTACAGATGCTCGGTTACACCCTAAACATGATTGTGTTGTTCAGTTTGATTTTGGCTCTGGGCATGATGGTCGACAACGCCATTGTGCTGGTAGAGAATATCTATCGCCACCGGGAGGAAGGCTTCAGCGCGTTCGAGGCGGCCAAGCGCGGTGCATCCGAAGTGAGCGGGGCGATCACAGCGTCAACGGTCACGACCCTCTGTGCGTTCGCCCCCATGATTTTCTGGCCGGGCATCATGGGCGAATTCATGAAATATCTGCCCATCACGCTAATCATCACCCTTTCCTCTTCCCTATTCGTAGCTCTCACCATCAACCCTGTGGTCTGTGAAGTCTTTATGAAAGTCACGAAACGGAAGGGACAGAGCAAACTGCTGCGCGTGCTGACGCAGCGCTACGAGATAATCCTCAGCACAGCATTGCAGCACCGCGCACTGGCCATTTTGGCCTCTTTCGGACTACTGCTGGCCACTCTTGTACTGTACTTTTTCCTTGGCTCAGGGATTGAGTTTTTCCCAGAGGTAGAGCCGCCACAGATTCTCGTGGAAATAACGGCGCCGACCGGCACTAAGCTCGAAGAATCCGATAGAATTGTAAGTGAAATCGAGCGGGAGTTACCGCAGTTTGAGCACGATATCCGCAGCTATGTTTCCAACGTTGGAACCGAAGGCGGTCTGCCCGGTTTTAGCGCCGGCGGCGGCTCACCGCACAAAAGCTGGGTCACGGTAGAGTTTGTCGACAGAAACGATCGCCTGCAATCGTCCGACAAAACCCTGGCTGACATTCGCGGCAGAATCTCGAACACACCCGGCGCGCGGATCGAAGTGCAGAAGCCACCCATGGGGCCTCCGACCGGCCCACCGGTCAACATTGAGATCTCGGGGGAGGACTTCAAGGTTCTCGGCGAGCTGGCCGCGCAAATCCGTCAGAACCTCAAGACCGTCCCCGGGCTGGTTGACCTGAAGGATGATTTTGACAAAGGTCGGCCCGAACTGAAGGTGAGAATTGATCGCGAGAAAGCAGCCATAAATGGCCTGAATACCTCAATAATTGCCTCGACTATTCGCACCGCTATCTACGGCACCGAAGCCTCAGAATTTCGCGTCGCGGATGACGAATACGACATAACCGTCAGGTTGAAAGAACAAGAACGCAACCGCCTGGACGTTCTGGAAAACCTCACCATTTTTGAAGAGGGCAAACAAGTTCCACTCGTTGCACTGGCGACGTTTGAGTATGAGGGAGGATTCTCGTCCATCAGGCGCGTCGATCTGAAACGTGTGGTGACCGTTTCCGGCAACGTCGAAAACCGGCTCGGGAATGAGGTCCTCAAAGACGCTCAAAATATCATTGCGGGAATGACGCTGCCCGCCGGCTACTCGGTCAGGTATACCGGCGAAAACGAAGATCAGGAAGAGAGCGAAGCGTTTCTCATAAATGCATTCATGGTTGCGCTCTTCCTGATATTCCTGGTGCTGGTCTACCAATTCAATTCGGCAATTCTACCTGTCGTCATCCTGGTCTCCGTTGTTCTTTCCCTGATTGGTGTTTTCTGGGGCCTGATGCTTTTGCGCATGCCGTTCGGCATCCTGATGACCGGGATTGGCGTCATTAGCCTGGCCGGTGTTGTGGTCAACAACGCCATCGTCCTGGTTGATTACATCCAGCGTCTGCGACAGCGCGGTCTAAGTAAGCTCGATGCCATCGTCCAGGCGGGCAAAGTACGACTCAGACCGGTTCTATTAACGGCAGTCACAACAATCGTCGGACTTATTCCATTGACAACCGGCTTCAATTTTGATTTCAGGAATTTCCGGGTCGACATTGGCGGCGAAAGTTCGCAATGGTGGGGACCGATGGGCGTCGCGGTCATATTTGGACTGGCCGTGGCAACATTCCTCACCCTGATAATCGTGCCTGTCGTCTACCACCTTCTCGACGACTGGAGCCAGCACGCAAAGAATAGGTTTGCCGGCATGGCGAATGGCGAGGCTGCCAACGTCCTCGAAACGCCTGCGGCAGCAGCAGAGATGTAAAGATATTCCCGGGTTCGGACGGAACGGATCACCAGGACCGGTCGCTTGTGCAACCAAACAACCGGGCACACGTAACTTTAAAAGAAATGACTATCTGAAAACTCGGGAGGAATCATGGAAATAGGAATCATACTCTTGCTCTTGGGCCTGTTTCTGGTGGGCTTCAAAATACTGGGCCTCTTGTTCAAAGCAACCTTCTTCATCTTGACGATCCCTCTGCAAATCATCGGGGCAATCATCGGTGTCGTTTTAGTGGTCGCTCTGGCCCCATTTGCCGCAGTTGCAGGTTTCCTGGGCATCATCTTTGCGCCCTTGTTGATTCTGGGACCCCTCCTTCCTCTACTTCTCGTTGGACTTGGACTCTACCTGATTATTAGGCACTAGCGGTGCTGCTTGCGGCAGTCCGTCCCCGTATGGCGGTGTGCTGTTTTGCAGGCAACTGATGGTGTCAGGAAGTCATCGGGCGGTGGGCAAAATGGGCAAAAAAATAGCCGTCCCTATCCCTGGAACGGCTTTTTGCAACTTGAGTATTTTAAAACCGAGCTATTATCCTGTATCGGAATTAGGGGAGTTACCAATCGCAGCACAATAAGCTCGGTTTTATCTTGCTATTACAAAGTTCATGCCAGATTGAGACTATCTGCCCATTCTCAAAACAGCACCTATATGTAGATTATTTTCATCAGCTTACATCGATTCTTCGATATGTGCATTCTGTAACTATTTTGAACATGTTTCATATTGAACCACGAGAAGGATTTCAATCTGAACCGCTATGAATTTGTCTTCATTTCGTCCTGAGATTTTTTGTGGCAATCGGGGAATCTATACGAGGGATCTCACCTAATAAACCACGTCCCAATCCAACCCTAAAAGAGATGTGTGCGTCCATTCCGGCATTGCAGCTATGCCGGAGTCCTAATGCACAACGGCGGAGGATTTCAGCTCCCGAAAGCGTCGGCGACAGCGATGAATGAATGAACCCTGAAGCTCCTAAGTCAGCGGGTCAAGCGGCATCCCGCGCCTCCACTAGGCGCTTGTTCTCAATGCCTATTTTGATCGCAAGCACGAGCCAGATCGCAACCAGGACCAGATTAAAGATGGCAAAATGCATGGGCTCGAACGACAACCAGGTCACGCCGGCAAAAACCAGAGCCGCGGACAAGACGTCTCCGGAACGATGGAAGAATGAATCAATGGCTTGTTTGGCTTTATATTTTTCTTCCCGGGAAGCAGGTAGGAACAGCGCGTGCCGGACAGTGTTGTTTAAGCTGTAGTCGGTGGCATTTTCAGCCGTCTTGGCCCACCGAACGATAGCGAGAACGGGAAAGAAGGCAAGAATCAAATACCCACCCATGGCGATGACCGGTAAAACGAGGATAGCAAACCTAATGCCGACATATTTCAATATGCGTGAAACTGCAAACAGTTGAATCAAGACTCCGGCGATGTTGACCACCGTAAAGAAATCAGCATAGAATCCACCGATGAAATCGCGCACTGAAAACGCGCCCCCCTGGGTCGCCGCCATCTCATTGGCAGCATTCTCCACTGTCTTGCCAAGGATATACTCGCCGGTTGTATTGACCCAATTCAAGAGCAGGATCAGAAAGGCGATCATCAGCAGGTATTTGTTGGCAAAAACCAGCTTGAAAGCTCCTTCTTTGCCAAAAGTCTCTTCATCATCCTTCCCGATCCCTGTTGCAGCGACTCTTGCACCTCCGCTACGGTCTCTCGAGTCGACATAGTTTGTGACGAGTAAACTCGCAAGCAGAACAAAGCCGGAGACGATGAGCAATTGGTTCAAACCGAATATCGGGATAAACTGGCTTGGCAGATAACTGCCGGCCACTGCGCCACTCGACGCACCGAAAGCAACAATGGCAAACAGGCGCTTGCCGGCCTCTGGTGTGTACACGTCATTGGCGAACGACCAGAATTGCGCGACTACCATGACATTAAACATGCCAATCCACAGAAAAAACACCACTCCCACCGGGACGCCCGATTGCGCCAGGACGTAAAACACGCCGAGACAGGCAGCAAAGAAGATATTCACGATGTTGATCAGCCGCCGGCGTGAGGACTGGCCGGCCAGCCACGAATACAAGCGCACAGCGGCAATGATGAGAAATACCTGTCCTGCCGACAAGTAGCTCTTAAGCTCAGCGCCTCCTTCGGACAGGATCAACGCTTCCCGCACAACCTTGGCAATGTAATACGACATCAGGACCAGGAACAGGTTGAGGGTCAGCATCATCACAGTCAAACCCTCCCCTGCGCGCACGTCTGCGAATAGGCTTAAAAGTTTTTCTAACGGGCTTTTTTTCTCAGTACTAATCATAAGACAGGGTCCGGTCTGGTTCGGTTTTAAAAACGATATTTAGGATTCTCCTGACGCTGGAATTATTCCTCCCGCACCACACCGACCACTCGCGGCTCCCCGCTAAAACCGGGATAGTAGAAAAAAACATCTACTTTCTTGCTTAGTGCACGACCCGGACGTTCAACTTGAATGGACGTTGAAAAAATCTTGTCCCTTTCTTTCTTTGAACCTCGGGCAGCAATCAAATCATCCAGGAATCCTGTACCGTTCTCAGAAATCACCACTTCCGGTTTTCCGGAAACCGACTGGCGGTGGACGCCACCTGCACGATATGAGGTGGTATGAATATATCGCACGCCCTCTTCTTTCTCGAGATCACTGTCAACCGCAAGGTCGCGAAAGGTCAGCTTCAAAATGGTGCCCTGCCGGGCAAAGTCGAACTTGTCCAACGGATTCATTTTGCTGAACCAGTAGCGGCCGATCTTGTCCCGGCGTTCTATAAGCGTCTTGATCAAATAGGCCTCTGCCCTCGGGTCCGTCAGTTGCGCCTCAGCCACTATGGATCTAATATCTTCGTCTGAGAATGCCATCACTATCTTAGCACCCCAAAAAACATCCCGGAGCGTGGCGTACTCGAAAGCCGGATTAGGGTAAGTCGGATACCAGTCGTCCGGATCGAATATTCTTGACTCGTAGTAGCCAACTGACGAGAACTCCGGATTCAAATGTCCCGTCTCAAACTCCCACGGTTTCACCCAAAATCCCAGAGTCAAAAACTGCAGGCCGACGGTTCTGGGATCGATCAGGTACTCGTTGCCATATTTCGGCGCATGGGGGATGATGTTGTTGCTACCCAGAGTTGAACCCATATCGATCAAGTAGTGTTGTATGTATTTGTGGCCGGTTTCGGGATCCGTTGTGTAAACCGCGAGCGTGTTGGCGGCGCGCCTGTCCTCATCGCTGAGCCAGGAGCTAATGGTGCGCAGCCCCCTGAGTTCGCGCCGGTGCTGGTGATAGACCAGGTCGTTTGGATCGTCACTGCGCATTCCTATGTAGTTCCAAACGCCCACCGGCTTGCCGTTTACAAACTTGCTTGCCATGGTGCGCATCTTGCCATCAGCCCGCCTGGGAATCGGTTCTAACAACGCTTCCAGGTCCGCAGGTGTCATCTTGCGTTTGAACCCGCCCTCTGCTACCTTGGCAGTCTCTCCGATTTGCAGCAGCTCGGGATCAAAATAGACCACGGAATTCTGCGGCACAAAATAACCGCAGGCGTGCAGAATCTTTGTTGAAATAACTTCAGCAGATGACCCCATTTCCTGAAATCCAGGTGGATCAAACTTGAGAAGATAGCGGTCGCCGCGCCCATCTTTAATGGTGAAACCCGTCGTTCCTCCTTCAAACTTTCCGGCTGTGATGGTCCAGGCCCCGCTTTGGTCAGGACCCGGGCTTGTGTTGGGGCCACGCCGCAACTCGGCCCGGGACATTCTATCGTGATAATGACGATTGGTGTACCAGCTTGAATTTGGCACTTCGTCGAGGGCATTGACATTGTCCGCCGGCTTACCCCTGGCCAGTCCGAGTCCCTTTCCAACTTTGCGCGCACTCCAGTTGAGATCCAAAACCTTTTCCACCTGATAGAAAAAGGTCATATCCATGATATCCCAAATCTGATTCTCTTCCTTGTCATCGGGAGCCGGGATGTTTCCATTGTCAGGGTCAAACGTCTTGATCGGAGCCAAGGTGAGCTTCTTGGCGCCGGAACAGCCGGACAGACTTGCTGCCACCACGCAAAAAAGGAAAAACCGCAGTACTTTGTGCATCAGTGCCTCAAGGTTTCCCAAGTTAATAGTCACTCAAAAATTCGGTGTCACCTGAAACAACGCCCGCCACTGCTCGCTGCTGCGCGCGACTTCGAATCGCATCAGAAAACCAACCGGCGACATGAAGCGCAAACCTCCTCCAACAGAGGTGTGAAACTCATCCAATGCAACTTCACTCAAGTCGTCGTACACCTGCCCCTCGTCTACGAAGACAACGGCATCCCACAGGTCCCATACCGGATAGCGATACTCAAAGTTAAACAACAGCAGCCCGCGGCCCCGGAATCGGTTTTGATCAAAACCCCTGAGATTAGCCGCATCACCCAACATGCTTAATTCGTAGAAGGGGATTTGTTTATCGCCGATTCGGTCCATTTTTTCAAACAGGCCTCGAACAGCAAAACGGCGATTCCTGGCAAGAAAGGGTATCGGGATGAATTGCGCCGCTTCAACCGTAAAACGATTGTACTCGAACCGGCTGCCATCCAGCTCCCGATTATAGCTGTACCCCAGACGTACTCCACTACCCGCGACCGCCCGTGGTACGCCGCGAGTGAAGTTGAAGGTCAAGTTTCCGCCAATGGAAAAAAGACTAGTGGCACCGGCGCCCAAAATATCTTCGGGCAGGATCTCGTCCTCCTCATCTCCCTGCCCGATGTCGACGCGTCGCAAAGCGCCAAGCAGACCCACGCCAACGTTCTTCCCAAAGGCATAACCAAGGCTGGCCAGGCCCGCCACCTCTTCGGTTGCATAACTCCGCTCGTCGTTCAGGGAGGAACCATTGGCCCCGATGGATGAGTCGTTGAAATCTAACAAGTCAACGTCTTCGCCGACGAACAGATTCTCATCAAAGTCATTAAAATAGGTGCCGGCAAGGTCGAGAAAAAATGAACTGCCGAACAGAGAAGAATCCTGATAAGCAATATTTGCCGAGTTATTCTCCGACGAATTGTAGAGAAAGCTGGCAGAAAGTCGTTTCCGCTTTCCGAATAAATTCCGATGGGAAAAACTAAGTCCGGCTCCTGCTCCGGTGTTGCCGCCAACGCTAACCAACGGGAAAAGAGAAGCCGTCCGCTCGTCGTTGAGGTAGAAGAAGTTGCTCACCTTCTCATGCACGCGATTTTGCTCGACCCAAATGACGGTTGCCCCCAAAGGAGTCCAGGCCAATCGCCAAACGTACGCTGGGATGGAAAAAAAATGCACGAGTGCGCTCTTGCGTGAGCGATACGGGATTTTGTTCGGGTCAGGATAGATCTCTTCGTTTTCTTCCTCTTCTTTGGCAGCGCTCTCTGGCTTCTCTGCGGATTGCATCTCGGAAGCAGTGGGTGTGGTAAGCGCGTTTTCTTTGCCTTGTCCTGGCGATGCCGCCTGGCCGTAAACCGGAGATACAGATGCGATTAAGCAAAACAGCAGTGCCGCGGCGAACAATCTCATCAGATATTCAACCTCAAGGTTATGGCGGTTAACTTCAAATGACCAATGTTGACTCATATCAATTCTAGCGCTCTATTGCAACCAGCTCCGCAGAGCCGACGCCTGCAGGTGGAACATAGATGTGCACCCGTACTGCCTTACTCCAGGGACCATTGCGACGGTGCTGGGTCTCAATTACGACAGTCAGTATTCGGCGCTCGTCAACCATTTCAGGGGTAAAGGCCTGCTCTAATCGACGCAGCGTCTCACGGTCCGGAATGATTTCCGGTGTAGCAGCGACCATCCGGTCACCAGTCAAGGGCCGATCCTGAAACAGCCACTTGGAACGGTACTGGGTCTGTTCGGCTTGCTCAAATCCGGCGGCCACGGCCAGGTCCGCAAACCGGAGCACTGGCCGCATCCCGGCGTCCGCCGAGATTTCAAATCGAGCCAGTGGATTGACTTTGGCAAACCAGTACCGGCCGGTTTCGTCCCGGCGCTCGATCAGGGTTTTGGCGATGTACTCGGCATCATCCTGATTAACGTACTGCCCGGTCGTCACAATATCGCGAATATCCTGGTCGGAAAAGGCCATGACAATCTTTGCGCCCCAGAAGCCGTCCAGCTCGGTGGCGCGCTGGAACGCGGGGTTCGGGATGATAAACGAATAGTTGCCGGGGTCGAACAGCTCGGAATCGAAGTACCCGACTGACGGATTGATCAGCCGCGGCTTCTTCTCCCACGGCTCTACGTAAAGGCCGAGCGTGACGATCTTCTTCAGGCTATGCCAAAGGTCGAAGGATCCCATTTTACCTCTCGCCGCCGAAGCCGCGCCGTTACCACTGCTGCCCAAAGAAGTTGCAAAGTCGATGAAATAGTGCCGCACAAAGCTGCGGTCGTCTTCCGTTGCGTACATATCCAGCGTATTGTTGGCCTTGGTATCGTAGCTATTCAGCCAGGCGGCGATGACTTTGTAACCGCGCAGCTCCCGGCGGTGTTGATGTTCGATCCGGTCATTATCGTCATCCTTTCGGAGTCCGGCAAAGTGGAATGGGCCTAGAGGCTTGCCGGGAAGAAATTTGCTCGCCACCGCCCGGTAAGTTCCGTCTGCATTAGGCTGAATTCGGTCCAGAATCTGCTTGACAAAACTCTGTGTCATCGGCACGTGCTTTCCCGACTTGTCACGAACGGTGACGCCCTCGCCGATGCGGAGACGCTTTGGGTCGAGGAACGCGATGTAGTTCTCCGGGGTGTTGTAGCCGGCAGCATACACGAACTTTGTGGTCACGACCTCCGCCGCAGTATTCAGATCAGGAAATCCCTTTATGTCGAATTTGAGGAAGTATTGGTTGCCCATGGCATCGCGCACTCGGAAGCCTGGCGACACACCCTCGGACTTGGCGGCCACAATCGTTACCTCACGCGAAAAATCAGGACCGGACCCGAGATTGGGCCCCCGCCGTAGCTCTTCCCGGCTCATGGCCTGCACTGCATGACGATTCGTGAACCAGCTTGAGTTGGGAGCCTCGTCGAGCGCGTTTCGGTTCTTCGCTTCCTTATGATTATTCCCGAGTCTACGAATGTGCGATGACAGGTTGCCATACTCATCGATTTCGCGATTAAAGATATTTTCAACGGCATCCTCAAAAAGACTGATCTTCCGGGATGCCGGTCGCGGCACGGACCGGCGGTCGTTCTCTTCCTGGATCAGCGGTCTGTGGACATATCGTTTTGGGGCCGCGCAACTCCAAATGGCCGCCACCAAAAAGGCGCTCAGAAATGTCAAGAATATGCGGGACACCTGTCTGGGCCGTGTCATAGCTTTTTCACACCGACATTGAGACGAAAAATAAAACGCAGTTGCTCGCGCGATTTTGCCCATTCAATAATCGTGATGAGGTTTCTGTCCTTGCCAATCAATCGCAAGCCACCGCCATAGCTGTATCTGAAGCCCTTCAGGCTGAATTCATCGATTAGATCTGAAAACACTCTGCCTTCTTCAACAAACAAGTAGGCGATGGCAAAATGCTGCACTTGCCAGCGATATTCCGCGCCGGCAAGAGCCATGTCGCGGTCCCGAAAGCGAACCGGGCGATAACCGCGCAACAACTCCTGTCCGCCCAATTCCGACATCCTGAAAAAGGGAATCCGCCGGTCGCCGATGGAGTTGGTCACCTCCGCCCGCACCCGCAACGCCAACACACGTTTGTAAAACAGATTGAAGTACCGGCTAAAATCCGCAGTAGCTTTGTGGTAGCCGAACTCGCTGCCGCCGCGCTCATAGCCGACTTCGAAAGCGATGAACTCTTCCCCGCCACGCGTGGGGTGTCCGTTCGTGTCTTTCGTGTCCCGGTAGAAGCTTGCCCCGGTTGAGAAAACATCTGCTCCGAAGAAACCGGGGACTGTTTGCGATGTGAACAGGCTATCGAGGGAAGGCTTGTCGCGATCCCGCCCCTCTCCTATCCTGACGTCGCTATAGGTGGCCAGCATAGAAAAAAGAGAACGTCTCCCGATCCGGCTGACCACTCCCAGGCGAACGTTGTTTTCCCGGTGCAGGTAGTTCGTCTCGTTCGCTTCGGAGGAGTTGTTACCTATCCCGAAAAAATCTTCGTCCGGCTTGCGTGTATGAAAAGCGCTTGCCTCAAAGCCGAGCCTGGGGTGGAACAAGGCTTCATCCCGAAGGCCGATAAAGAAGTCACGGCGCGTGCGCACGCCGATGCTGGCCGAAGCCCGCAACCGAAGACCCGGCTTTAGCAGATCATTTTGTTTGAAGGCCAGACCACCGCCGGAAAGAGGCGTGAATATGGGACGGACCTTACGTTTTCCGTCGGCGCTGGTCAACCAGTCCGTCACGCGCAGGACGACACCGTTGTCGTCCAAAACCCGGGCGGTCTTTCTGGCACCCGTGAACAGAAGCTTCAGCGGAAAACTGACCAGCGCGCCAGGCACCTTGCCGAGCGTTTCGGGAACGCTATCGCCGCGCTCCCTTTCCTCCACGGGGCGCTGCTCATCCGGTATGTCCGACCGATCCTTTTCACCGGAAATAACGTGACTAAAACTGATGAGGATAATTAGAAGTACTTGGCCCAGGCGCCGCATTTGACACTCACGATTAAGGACATCGATTCT
The DNA here is from genome assembly GCA_029262055.1 of Candidatus Zhuqueibacterota bacterium. Classification (GTDB taxonomy): domain Bacteria; phylum Zhuqueibacterota; class Zhuqueibacteria; order Oceanimicrobiales; family Oceanimicrobiaceae; genus JAJDAD01. Next base: position 246,354 of record JAJDAD010000092.1, on the reverse strand, counting down.
TCATTCAGGAGCCCAGGTCAGGACAAATCCGGACTGGTAGCGCGGACCAGGGCCCCGTATCAATTCAAAGAAAACTGCTGTCCCACCCCGACGAACACGCCAAATCCGCTACCTCTACCGAGGGGCAAAGCAAAATCGATCCGGCCGACACGTGCGTCCGGTGATTTGGTGTACCCCAGACGCAAGCCAAATCCCGCACTGAAATTCAGCTCTGAAAAGTCAATCGCTTCCCCTTCTTTCCAGACTGTCCCCGCATCCAGAAACAACACACCGCCGAAGGCCACTGTCAGGATGTTGATAGGCGGGAAAAACCGATTTTCCAGATTCAGCAGAAACTTCTTGTTGCCGGAAAACTCACGGGCGGGATATCCTCGTAATCCGGTATCTCCTCCCAGGATAAAGGGTGTAGCGACCTCCGGATTGTCATTGTAGGCAAACTCGACATTAAATGCAACGGTTTGGCGCGGCAGCGATTTGTTGTAATACCGCAGGCGCAAACTGGTAATGGTATCACGTTCAAACAATGTCTGAAAGCCGATTCCCACTGATAAATATTGCCCTGGTGACGGATGCAGCACACGGCTGTGACTGGCCGACAACTCAAATCGCCGCACGCCCTCCGGTACCGGCAGTCCGGTGCGGCCCACGGCCAGCGAGGACCGGCTTCCCAGCGTGATGTCCTCTACTCTGACAAACTTGTCGAGTTGCGTCTCTTCGACAAAAGCCAAGTCTTCCAGAGACAGCCCGGCGCTCAAACGGTGAATGAGCTCATCAGATGGCGTGGAATTCGTCAGGTCACCAAGGTCTGAGATGTCTCTATCCTGAAACGAATAAGCCAATCGTAGCCGGCGCTTGCGATAGCGCTCTCCGAAGGCGCGATTGACAAAAAGCTGCACGCCCCTGGACTCACTTACGAAGCGATTGATCTCCAATCCCCGGTCGAACTCGCGTACGGTGACGTCGCTCGCGGAAACGGATGCGCCGCCGGCCCATTTTGTATCAGGTGAAAAGAAGGGGCGAACGATGGTCGCGAATGCACTCTTGATGAAAGGCCCTGTGACAAAAGCTTCCCTATTTGTCCAGCGCGAGCCGAAGAGCTGCGGGTCGTCGTACCGCAAGGTCCAGGTCGTCCCCTCCGGTTCATGCCTGCCTTCCAGAAATACCTGCTTGCCGTGGCCGAGCAGGTTAAACTCTTCCAGCGCTCCGCCAAATACAGTCCTGCCACCGCCACGCGTGAAAATACTCGAAACCAAAGTCGTCCACTGATCGCGCGTGGTCACGGTCACATCGACGGAGTCGCCGGTTGCAGGGGCTACGGTGATCTCGGCCTGGCCGATATAGGGCAGCCGGCGCAAACGGCGTTCACTCTCACGAACCAGTTCAAGATCGAAGGGATCTCCTTCCTCAAAGAGCAGGTCAGACTTGATCACCTGCTCTTTGGTGACGATATGCAGTTCATTCGCCCACCGATAAAGAAACTCAGGCTTACGATCTATTTTGGGGAAAACATCTTCGCGGACGACTCTGATGGAGGCAATGATTTTTCCGGGCGCAGTGACTTGCGCCCACACGGACCGGGGCGGGCCAACCAAAAACGCAGTCAGCGCAACGACCTTTACGATAGTCTCCGGCCATCTCGGAAGAAAGTGAGGCTTGATTTCTGCAAACATCCGCAATTCTGCCAGGCAGTTCTTTGTCAGGCTACTCTCCCAGGCCTGAGATTTACCTGAATATAGATCTGAGCCAGGAAGATGCAACAGAAAACAGGTTAGACTTCCCCCAAATATGTCTTTTTTGCAAGCTCCACTTAGATCATTGAGTTTTATGATTTTTTTGCTAATTTCTGACTTTGCACTTAGCCTGAATAACCAACATTTCTCACTTGGCTTCCTCCTTCTGAGGAAACTGTTTTTTGTATCTGAATCCCCTCCAAACGCGCAACGCGCGGAGGGGCAGGTTCAAATCGCGTTCAACGTTTTGAACCGGGGTGGGTACGTCTGCTCTGCCGCTGGTCACGCACCCACCGCTGATTCAAACTCTCTACGAGTTTGAATCTGTCCCCTCCCGGGAGTGGATTTGCTTAACTTCTGTAGAATCTGACAACTAAATGCTATTCACGAAGTGAGAACTGTTAGTAAATAACTCATTGGAGCTGCGCATTGATCACAAATCTAACGATTATTGTCATTCAGGAGGAATCTTTTTCGAACAGAGTCTGCAGCAGGCACGGCTCCACCCGGAAGAATTCTTCGGAATGATGGGTGAATAGTGCGGGTTAAAAACCGGCAATTCAGATGATGACACCTGCAATCCGACCTTTAACGTCCACTTTGATTACCTGCCTCATGCTCTCCGTCTGCCTGAATTGCGCTTCAGATGATGAGGCCAACGTCCGGCAAAATGCCAAGCTGCGCCCGCAAACCAGCGCAAAGGTCACAGATGCCATTCAGCTTGTGGTTGCTCAGTTGGAGAAATATCAAAAGTCGCCGCAAGGCCGCCGCAAACCGCTCAGTACTTTTTCCACATCTCAGGTGAAGGTCAATGACGCGGGTCAAATACAGTGTTACATCCATCTGGAGCAAGTCACGGCGGAGACGCTGGTGGAATTACGGAACCGTGGTGTCAGAATAGAAACAGAAGATAAGCAGATGAAAGTGGTGCAGGCTTGGGTGCGATACCAGGCCATAGCAGCATTGGAACAGTGGGCAACCGTCCTGAGAATTTCTTCCCCCGATTACGCCAAAACCCTTAGGCGTTGATTGGCATAAGAATTGGAGCAATTACGACTTCGTCTATTTTCCTTGAAATAGACCGCCTATCTTCGTGGTATCTTAAAGAACGGACTCAACCAGTAACCCGGAAAAGGATCAACCATGTCACAGACTCAATCCACCCGACCCAGCAGCTGTCTAATTTACGCCGCCATTTTTCACCTGCTTGCACTTTTCCCGGCCGGGACTGCCCTGTCCCAGGCTCAGTCCGAAAAAATCATTTTGCACGAAACAACCCGGCCGGCGCAAGTCAATCATAAGATAAGCGCCGATTTACGCGCCTTAACAGACGAGTCGACCGGTTTGACCGGTGATGCCCTAAAAAGAAGCGGCACTCTTGCCTCATCGAGAGGGATTGACACCGACGGCAAGGTGCAGACCTATATCTACCTTTCCGAAACCGGGCAATCCACAATTAAAAGATTGCTGGACCGGAACGTTGAGCTGGAGATTGTAAATGCTGAAGCCGGGCTTGTCCAGGCCTGGGTTCCATTGACCCGTCTGCAAGAAGTCGCCACGCTTGACGCGGTGCTGCATATTCGCCCGCCAGACTACGCCATAAACATGAGCGGCTCAGTCAACACCGAAGGCGACGCCCTGTTGAAAGCTAACCTGGTCAGAATTGGTAATTCCAGAGACGGGTCGGGGATCAGAGTGGGCGTCATTTCCAACGGCGTCGACAGTCGTTCGCAAGCGCAGAGCACCGCTGATTTACCCTCGGCCATCGATATCGATCCCAGCCTGCAGGGTTCCGGCGACGAAGCCACGGCCATGCTTGAAATCGTGCACGACCTGGCGCCCGGAGCAGATCTGGCTTTCTCCGGACCGGAGACGAGCGTGGAGATGCTCGATGCCATCGACTACCTGGCCAACGATGCATTCGGCGGAGAAGGGTGCGATGTCATTGTGGACGACCTCGGATTTCTCGGTGAACCCTTTTTTCAGGATGGCGCGCTCGCAACAAAAGTGGATCAGGTTGTGGCTCAGGGCGTCACCTATGTTACCGCGGTCGGCAATCAGGCACGTGTGCACTATGAGCGGGACTACGTTGCGGGCAGCCTGACCATTGAGGGAACGTCGCGAGCAGTGCATGACTTCGGCCGTGCGGCATCAGGTGCCAGCGATGTCGGTCAGAGGATGCAGGTCGATGACGGCACGACGCTGACAGTGGTGCTGCAGTGGAACGAGCCATATTTCAATCCGAGCAACGATTACGATCTTATCATTATGAATGCGGCAATGACTCAGATACTGGCCCTGAGCAACGATGTACAGGACGGCGGCGCCGGACAGTTCGCCATCGAAGTGGCAAGATATGAAAACACCGGCACCGTACCCGTTAATGTGAATGTGGTTGTCCAGAACTTGAGTGCGTCAACAAACCTACTGGAAATGCATTATACCGGCGATGGGTTTCAGGTCCAGGAGTTCAATGTGCGTGACGGCAGCGTCATTCCCGGACAACAATCTGCACAAGGGTCTATCGCTGTTGCGGCAATCAGCGTTCTCGATCCCGGATTCGACACTATTGAGGGTTTTAGTTCGCTCGGACCGGTCCGTCTGTTTTTCCCGGCCGAGTCGCGATCCAAGCCTGACATAACAGCCGCAGACGCGGTCAGAATTACAGGAGCTGGTGGGTTTGGGATTGCAACGGCTTCCGGTACCAGGTTCCTGGGGACATCGGCCGCCGCGCCACACATAGCTGCGATTGCGGCACTGCTGTTGGAGGGACACCCGAGTCTTACGCCGGCACAAATAAAAAACGCCCTGCTAACCTCCGCAGACGACCGCGGCACACCTGGCCATGACTTCACCTATGGTGCGGGTGTGGCAAATGCGCAAGAGGCATTCGACTTTATCATAACCAGTGTCAGGCCGGATGGGCAAACGCCGGTCAACTTCTCTTTGGGTCTAAATTTCCCCAACCCGTTCAATCCCTCGACCACAATTGTGTATGCCATCTCGCAGGCAGATTCGGATGCGATGGTTGAGCTGGAAATATTCAACACGCTCGGTCAGCGCATCAGGACTTTGGTCAGCGAAAGAGTACAGATTGGGGGAAACCAAGTGACCTGGGACGGCAGGGACGACGACGGCGGCCCGGTCGCAAGCGGGATCTACCTCTACCGGCTCACGGTTGGCAACGCCAGATTAGCCAACAAAATGCTGCTTCTGAGATAAGGGACCATATCCGGCACGGTACCGGTGACAAGAAGTCCAGCCCTCATTGCCCAACTATGTGCATGGCGATGAGGGCCCGACTCCGAAACTAACGCACAAGCGTCATCCGTTTCACCGCAACAGCATTACCCGCCTCAAGTTTGTAGTAGTAAACGCCGGTGGGCAAAGCAGTTGCGTTGAACTGAATCGTTCTTGCTCCCGCCTCCAGTATTTGCCGCTCGATCAGCACCGCCACAGACTGCCCAATGACGTTATAGACCTTCAGACTGACTTCGGCACGCTGCGACAGCGTGAAACTAATATTGGTGCTGGGATTAAACGGATTAGGAAAGTTTTGGTTGAGAGAAAACTGCGTCGGCTGACTGGTCTGGTCGTCTACAGAAGTGACCAGCGAGCCGACTTCGACTAAATCGATAAGCACGGCATCGCCGGAGTTTACCGTTGAGGGCACATGCTCCCGAAAGCCGATAAAGATAGCTTGACCGGCAAAGCTGCTCAAGTCAACGCTGAACCTCTGCCAGTCATTGAGCGGATTAGCCGGGTCAAAGACAATCCGCAGCAACGTCGTGTCAAAAGACGCGATACTGTCGGCATTTGTGGTACTCACGACGATATCGAGATTGTCGAAAAACTGCGAAAAGAACTTCATCGAGAACCTGAGTGAATCACCGGCTTGCACACCGGCAATTTGCGGCGTAATGAGCCACTGCTCGGTTGCCTGCGTGGTGTTGGCATTCTGGTCTGCATCGCCTGTCACCCATGAAGCGTATGCGACGGCATTACCACCGCCGGCGGGTGTATCAACTGTCCCCAGTCCGATCAAGCCGGCCAGAGAAGAATCCACGGCAGCTTGCGCCCAACCCGTACCGCCGAGTTCAGTGAGTTTGCTCCACCCTGCCGGAGGAAAGGTATCCCCCTCAAAAGACTCCTGTAGAAGCAGACCTTGCTTGCTTCCGGACCAGATATTGCCGGCAAGCAAGAGGACCATTGTCATAACCAACAGAGGGCTTTTCATATTTTTCTTCATGTTAGAATCCTAATAATTTTGATCCAGGTTAGTCATTACTTCAACAAAGTCATTCTTTTTAAATCCGTAAAATCTCCGGCCGTCAACCTGTAGTAGTAGACCCCGGCCGCCAGATTAGTGGGCTCAAAAGACACAGAGTGGGCTCCGGCCACAAACGGCTTCTCATCCAGCAAAACCGCAACCTCCTGTCCCAGGAGATTGTAAATGACCAAAGTAACTTCAGTCTGAAACCCTAACTGGAAAACAATCTCCGTGCTGGGGTTAAAAGGATTGGGATAGTTCTGCTGCAATGCAAACCGGTCGATCCGGCTCGACGGCCCGCTTACTCCCGTGACGGTGCTGCTCACGGAAAAATGGTCCAGCCAGACTGAATCGGAGTGGTTGCCGTTGGGGCCGCCGTCAACAATGTGGTAGTTGACCGCGACAAAAATATCCAGACCAGCGAAAGCGGACAGATCGAAAGTATACTCCGCGTAATCGTCCGTTGCACCCGCGACCTTGAAATAGTCGATCTGGTTCGTGAAGCTGGCGAGACTGCTGTCGGCGGTAGAGACAAAAACGCGCAGAGAGTCATCGAACTCGCCATCCGGTGCACCGGCGTAAAACGACAGAAAATCGCCAGATGCAATGCCCGCGATTTTCGGACTGATCAGCCACTCATCGATCAAACCGCTCGCATTGGCATTCTCAAAATCGCTAAACCAGAACCGCGCTCCCGTCTGCGGCCCGACCTGATCGACGACGGCACCGTTGTCGTCAACAAACTCCACAAGTTCGACATAATCGAAGGTTCCGGACGTTTCCGCGCTCGAGGGGCTGCCATCGTTATTGATGGTGCGCCACCCTTCCGGTATTTCAGTCGTATCGAACGTCTCTTCCCACTTGGACTGTGAAAAAACTGGCGAGAGCAAAGCAGGAGCCAGAAGAATGGATAAGGCGATGGGCACAGATTTCTTTTGGGTCATGAGACAAACTTCCCTGTTTTCAGGAATTGAAGGAAAATCCTCCGTACTTAGATCTATACTTGAGGCCTGCTTCTATTCCCCTGTTTTTGTGATCTATAGTTTGCTCTGAAGTTCTACCAGGAGATTTGTGTCCAATTCGTGGCCGCCGTCAAACTGAAGAAAGGTGAAAGGTACGTGGCAACTTTTGAGAACGTCGAGATGCTGGGTAATTCTATCTGGCGTGGCCAGTTCATCTTCTCTGCCAGCCACAAGTGTGAGACCACGTGCTGCCAGTTTTCTAAAGCTCTGTTTGGTGCTGAACTCCGGCGGCACGAGCCCGGCCCAGAGTATCAGCCGGTGTACTGCCGATTTGCCAAAGGCGACCCATCGCGCTCCGGCCGCAGCACCCTGGGAAAACCCCAGGACTATGACCTTTAGATTCTCACGGGGCTCCCGGCCCAGGACATTGTCATACACCTGGTCGAGGTATCTGACGTAATCGTCAATCTCATCTTCGCGTCCATCTTTTGTCATCCAGCATGCTCCGACCCGTCCGGCAAAGCCGCTCAGATAAAACCGTGACAGGCCCTCCGGTGCAACGATGACGGTGGCGGCATCGCACAAAGTCTCAAACTTGGCGATAAACTGTCGGGCCAGATATCCGTATCCGTGACAGACAAACCAAATCTGCCGGGTTTCTTCCGTCACCTGACCGAGCTGATAGTACCTGGCCGTCCGACTGACCGTGACTGATTGTTCTTTGACATCCATCAATGCGTATTAGACAACAGCAGTCCGGTCAATCGACCACTTCAACTCCACGCCAGAACGCGACGTAGTCTTTGATATTGCTGGCCGCCTCCTTTGGGTTCCGGTAGCACCAGGCCGCGTCCACGTTCACCTGACCGTCTACCCTGAGATGATAGTAGTTCGCCGTTCCCTTCCACGCGCACTCCGTTACAGTCTGACTATCCTCAAAATAATCGCCTTGCAGCGAATCGGGGGGGAAATACTGATTGCCTTCAACCACTTCGCACTGGTCGCTCTCCGCCAGAATCTTGCCGTTCCAAATTGCTTTCGCCATTTCTTTTCCTCAATGTTCAATGCATTGATTTCAGTGTCTGAAAATAGAAAATCATTCTCTTAATTTCAAGGGCCAGTTTTTACAAAAAGTTAACAGGAGTGTCTGCTTATAAGTAGTTGATTCTGCACCTTTTAAGTAAATCTATGTTTTTGATCTTGCCAGCAACTTTTAGAGGTGTCCTTCGTTACTAAGACTAATTGCAACATCACACTTATCGAACGGAGCAGAACAATGGTTACCATAGTTGTTTTTACATTTTGTTGCCTTCTCGGGGTGGCTTACGCGGTCCACCTGTGGCGCAGCGAGTCCACCCGGCAGGAATGGCGCAGAGCCTCCCGCGCGAGCTGGGTCGGCCACTAGGTATGTGAAGAAGAGCCGGTTTGTCCAAGCCGGCTCTTTTCTCATTGAGCACTCAGGTCGCTCAGGCTGATGCCGGTGTAAAGGCTGCCCAATGCCACGAGTCACGCATCGGCAATTCCCATTTCCCCCCTCGGACATCACCTATAGTTTCTACCGTCGTGTTAAACACCGTCGTCTCAGCCGTAACTTTGCCCTCAGTGACCAGTCGCTTAAACGCGGGACGGTCCACACAACGTATTTCATCAGTAGCGTCGCGGTAAAACACGCTGGCTGCTGTTCCCACTATTAGGCAATCGAGAGAGGTCTCAAGGTGGCGGAGATTTCGGACCAGCGTGTCGATTGAACATCCCGAAGCCCCGGTCCGGTTCTCATCAACCGCAACAACTATAAACTGCCCGCAGAACAACTGCCAGGCGGCGGTGAGATTTCTCCTATGCGCGGTCCAGTCCTGCAGGAATGCTGCCATGTTCTCTTCGAGCAGGTTTACTTCCCCACTGTCGAGGGGCCGCTGCGCGGCGAAAATCCAAACACGACTTGTGTCAGGCATTTTGCCGAAGTCTATTACACTCATTCAGATACTCCTGATTATGTTTTGGGTATTGATTGGATTTCTCAAAACAGGCGGTGCTGCGCCGGACAGCGGTTCGAGCTACCCACCTGACCGCGTGTCCATATTTTGCCGCCAGACGAAGCGCATGACCACCGGCAAGTGGTCAGACGCCCCGGTTGCTTTGTCCGGAACAAAGGCTTCCACCGCTTCGAAATAGCGTGTGTCATAGAAAATGTAATCGATCTTTTGCTCTGGATTCGCGCTTGAGTAGGTAAAAGAAAGGGGCGTGTCATTCACCAGCATTTCATCAGAGAACGCGGGTTGCAAGTCGTCGACGGAGGAAAACAACCGGATCGTTTCTTCCTGCGCGCCGCGGTCCTCCGGAACAACGTGGGCCGGCGGGATATGATTAAAATCACCAATTAGAAGCACGGGATAACGCTCCCGGTAAGTCCTGACCAACTGCAGTACCTCGCGGGCCTGTTTCTCCCGCAGCGATCTTAGCTCATGTTCCAGGTGCACGTTGATCAGTGCAACTTCGCGACCCAGGTCGATGATAGAGACTTGCGCAACGCGGTCAATATAGAATGGCCGGTAGTACAGCGGCCAAGTTCGGGGAGAAAGCACGTGGCGTTCGGTGGCTAAAATCGTATGCCGGCTCATCACTGCCTGTCCTGACAGGATCCGGCCAAAATGGGTTTGTGGCGTTCCAAACGGGTACGGAACATACTTTTTGTCCCAGTTGGCGGCAAACGCGATATTTGCCAAATCTGTCTGCTGAGAAATCGAGTGAACCTGGTCGACGAAATGAGATCGCTTCGAACCCAGATCGATCTCCTGGAAACCGACTAAGTCCGGCCTGACCTCCCGCAGCAACTCCACGACCGTACTCAGGTTGTTCGCAAAAAACGCCTCGCTTTTGCGAACCGGCAGGTTGTTTGCCATCCCGCTCAGATAGCCGAGATTGTAAGTCATGATGGTCAACGTGTCGCCAGGCTGTGCTTGGTTCTGCTCCTGAGACTCGACCCAGTTTATTTCAAGCGCCGTCAGAGATCCGGAGCCACCCCAAAGAAACAAGCATGCAGTGGCAAACAGAATGACACTGACAATGACGGAGAGAATAGCAATGAGTTTTCGCAATTTTGTCCTTATGAAAGCTCGGCACATAATTCCGCGTCCAACAACAGGGCTAAGAACCGCCGGTTTTCAGATTAGACCTGGAAGTTGGTGAGTCAGTACTTCTAATTAAGCAGGTCAAAAAGCTTGCTGTACTTAACAGTAAAACTACGGAATTGCGTCTCAAAAACGCCGTCAAGCTCTTCCTGGGTTTCGCGGTAGACCATGAACAAACCTGTGTTGGCAGCACTCAGCCAGCCGAGGCGAAAATTCGTGGACCAGATATCGTCGCGATCATTGTACTGCATCAAGCCTTGGACAAAGACACGGGGCGTAAAGGAATAAGACAAACGCAGCCGTGCCAGATTAGTCACAAAATCCCCTACAGGTAAATTGATGTCGTTGCGGTCCCAGTTCAATTGAGCGTTGAAAGCATCGCCAATGCGAAACCGAATTGAAGGACTAAGCGAAACACGATCACCACCAAAAAATCCGCCGATTGTCGCAGAAGTTCGAAAACTCCACCAGGCGCCCTGATTTGTAAAAAAGCTTAACTGGGCTTCCACATGGTCGTAAGTGCCTGGCTGAACAAAGATATCCGGGAAAATATCGAATTCCTCGGTCACGCCCTGCCGCGTAATGTTAATGCCGGTGTGAATCTCGTATCCGCTTTTCCACTCCCAGTGATTATCGATATGCCAACGCCCGGTTTCCTGAAAGCCATCGAAATTCCAGAAAGAATTGTACGAAACATGAGGCCGCAACTCCAGGAACCCGAGAAAATCTTTCGGGCGGTAATTGTAAAAGACGACGCCCTGGAGCCGGCGAAATCCGTCTCTATTCAGAAAACCGACTTCGGGGTTAAAATCCTCGCCGACCTGGGAGTACGAAAGATTGAGAAGCCACGATTCTGAATTATACTCACCGCGCAGCCGAAACGCATTCTCATCGCCATCGAGATCGGGAGAAAACGTGTGTGCGGCATAGCCGGACAGTTGGCCAAATCTTCCTATCCCCCATCTACCGTCCACTGCCAGGGTGCGGTTGTAGTCGTTGTCGGTAGAGAACTTGCCGAAACCCTGGCGATTGACGAACAGGGCCCCCACTGCAGACCGGTTCGGAAATTCTTTGGCGACGCGTGCGACCGCAAAGTTATTTTTTTGAATTTGAACGGTGTCGTCTTCGGCGGAATCGATGAAGTCAACTGCCTCGGTCTGCATGTTCAGAAAACCTAAATTGAGTCCGGCGGTCTTGCCTGAAAGGCGGCCTCCGCCAACGATTGGCACCTCAACGCCGTCTTCAGAAATTCCGATTCTCCGGCTAAAAAACAGTTCCACCGACTGCGGGGTGCCGACCTGAAAGAAACCGGCATTTTCAAGAAAAAACGGTCGCTTCTCCGGAAAGAACAAACTAAAGCGATCCAGGTTGATCTGCTGGTCATCGACTTCAACTTGAGCAAAATCCGTGTTATAAGTTGCGTCCAGCGTCAGGCTTGGCGTTACACTGTACTTGAGGTCCGCACCAATGTCACCATCTATCTCAGAATCCGAACCGCTGCCAAAATCGCGCGTTACGTCGCCCAAAGAATAGGGCACGACTTTCAGGTTGTTCTGCCGGATGTCGCGCAGTCCCCTTAATTCACCCGCCAGAGAGATCTTTTGAATATTGAACTGGCGCGGCAACGGCGCCCAAAAAGACCGCTCGTTGCGCCGGCGAATGTTGCGTTGAAAATTGACGCCCCAGGTCTGGCTCTCGCCGCTGTTGAAGCGAATCGTCCTGAACGGAATCTCGAACTCTGCGGTCCAGCCATTTTCGAGAATCTGGGTCTCGACGCGCCAGGATGCATCCCAGTTCAGGTTAAACTCACCTGAGCTGCCGCCGAACCTGCCTTCACCTTCATTGGTAATCTGCGCGTCGTACTCGATTCCCGCGGGATTGGTCGCAAACAGGAAACCGTTTTGTTTGTCGTGAAATGTGTCCAGGATAATTTGAAACGAATCTGTCTCATCCAAAGGGGAATCCCGCCTGCTGTCGGCAACCACAATCTCTTCCGGATTTTGGTCGTAGCAGAACACGCCAATGTAAAGAGCTGTGCTGGAGTAGAGGATCTTCACTTCGGTTTTTTGGCTGGCCGCCTCTCCTTCATTAGGGGTTGTTTGCCAAAAAGAGGTCGTGGCTTCCGCCTGCTGCCAGGTAGCTTCATCCAGGACCTGGCCATCTATCTCCGGAGGTGTTTCCGTCTGAGTCGCATTTACAATTCGTAAAGCAGGCACTACCGGACTGGTCTTACCGGAATCGTCATCACTGGCGAGCAAGAAGGTGGCCGGCACGGTTGTCGCAAGAAAACAGCACAGGATGTTGGCTGCAACCTGTTTGACAGTCACATTTGCCTCCAGAATCTGGTCAAAAGAGTTTGAAAGAGTGGGAATCTACGATAATTGTAGCAGAAATGCTACCTGATTAGTCACCTACGGGGTAACGACTGTCAAGTTGCACCGAAGTTGCGAGAGTGCCCGGAAGAGCTGCTGCGGGCGTGCAAGATTAGCTATTGCACGGGAATCTCCTGTTGCAGTGCCATGAATGTTGGATTTTTTGCAACCGGCAGCCTTTTGCCAAGGAAGAAGTTACTTGAGGAGGGTCAGCTTCCTATACTTTACGAAATCCGCCGCTTCCAATCTGAGAACGTAAACTCCGGAAGGGACAAGCTGTCCGAAGTCATCTTTACCGTCCCAAATGACGGATTTCATGCCTTTACTTTGATTCTCAGCCACCAGGGACCTGACCCTCTGTCCAAGCACATTACTGATTTCAATAACCACTTTTGTGTCAATCGCGAGAGCGTAACGAATCGTGGTTGTCGGATTGAACGGGTTTGGGTAGTTCTGGTACAAAGCGAATCTGAGCGGCGGGCGCGTCTCACTGCGGTGCTCCGAGGAGGTCAGAACGGCATCCCAAGCGCCTGACCTGAAATTGTCGTCAGCGCTCCGGCCATCGCTCAGCTCGTGCTCGGTCAGGTCGGGGATTCTCTCGGCGCGACCCGTGCCCTGCAAGTCAAAATGCGGGCCGCTTTGGTTATGGCCCGCAAAGAGGCGCAATTTCGTGCCCACCGGCAATGCATAGATGATCGACGATGCCAGAGCGACGCCCGTGTCGACACCCGCCGCAAACTCCTCTATGTTGGCAAAATCATCGTAATCCCGCAACGCACGGTCCGTATAGTCCAGGATGATCGACCTGCCGCTGAAAGCGGGATGCTCGTAAAGCTCGGCCCAGGCATGCTCCAGTGTGGTCACCACTGAACGCGCTTCCTCAGGTCCAAATTCAATCATCTTCACCGAACCGCCCGGGCCATCCCTGCCCTGCTCGGTGGCGTAGACATAAAGCTTGTTGTCCGGGCCGGGATAAATTCCGCCCGCAGCCTGAAAGTCGCCTTCAACGTTGCCGGAGTTTGCAGAGGGGCGCATCTTTCGCTTGGCGGTTTTTGTGATGAATACCCCCTCACCCGGGGCAAAAGGATCACTGGGCCTCGACTTTGGGATATCGATGCGATAGGCATCTACAAAATCACTTCCCAGCCGAAACGGGCCCGGGCAACGGCCGTGCGTTCCGATCAGGTAAATTTCACCGGTCTCGCAATCAGTGACCAGGTTGGTGTTCTGGTAGCCTTTGTCGCCGTCGTCGTAAAGAATGTAATCGCAATCAAAAAGCCAGTTGGTGTCGATGCCATTGCGATCCAGCTCATCAAAATACCAACGATCCCAAAACCCGCTGTCCTGCTCACCCTGCAGGAAACCGGAAACATCGTCCAGGGCCGGACTGATCCAAAAATCCAGTTCGCGGGCGTCGGCTGTAGCCCGCATGATCAGGAACTTGCCATCCTCAAGTTTGATCACGCCCATCGAATTGACGAAGTTCTGAAAGAACTTTTCACGCCATACCGGCACAGGCGCAGCTGGGTTGGACATATCCCAAAGCGAAATAAGGGCATCCGGCTCCAATTCATTGCTGCTGTGCGCACCGATCAGAAGATACTTGCCGATAGCTTGAATGCCACCGGCATGCCAGTACCCGGAGGTCACCCCATCAGTCAGGTCAACAGATCTGATAATCCGATCCAAGGGATTGGGGGCAACATTCCGCGTCAATTGACCGCGTACGAGGCGGTTTGAGCGCATGCGCAGCCCGTCGGTATCCCGGGACGCAAACTCGACGACAGCAAAGTGCGCAGCCTGCTCAGGTAAGAAAGGAAAAGATTGCCGGCCATGTGAAGAGGACACCACCACGTACGGCAGCACGAGGCCGGTGGCGGCGATGGGCGCGAAACGCTGTACGCCCTGCCAGTGGCGTTTGGTTCCCGAACCGGTAATCGTCGGATAGTCGTCGCCCCAATTGAACCCAAGTGTTTCGCCGTGGTCTCTGAGTGTGTTTACGGAGTGTGTGACATTTTCTACGCAAGGATTGCAGTCCTCACTGCCCTTCGGGGCCGCGGTGTACCCTTTGTAGAACCCCTGTCCAAATGCCGCTGCAGTTAGTGAAAGTAGAAATAAAGCCGGCAGAACCCGAGAAGTCAAGGCGCACTCATTCCAGTTTGCAATTAGTTACTTCGGTTATGCGACCACCTTAATCTGTGCTGCTACAATTGAAATCGCACGATGGCTTTCAAAGTCTATTCTGAGGCCCCACACTCTTCTTAACTCCGAAACGAATGAGGTCGTTCCTTGCAAGCAGGTGTAGACCCCTCATTTATTGAATATCGTCACTCCTCCGAAAAGGCATAAACGCCCCAATGTTTATACCGCGTTTTTTGGCAAAACAAGTAGCTGGCGAAAAGAAAGCTCTATCGAATGGCAAGCAAAACGCGGGAACAGTAGTCGACGGGCCAACTCTGTCAATAATTCTGAACAGTCTTCGACTGAGAATATTTCAACCCGGTGGCTGCGGGCAGGTTTGCGTCCCTATCCTTTTCCGGATACGAACTCGATGCCGCTACGGATTTTGGTAAGAGGCACGTCCTCCACTATTTCAACTTCGCCGATCTCTTTCGGTAAGGCAAACCTGGATTTGCCCGCCACGGCCTTTTTGTCGCTACCCATCAACTCCAGCACTTTGTCTGAATCTACATCTTTGAGCGCAGCCTGCAGGCCAAATCGAGACACCAGTTTCTCGATGCGACCGAAGTCACCGGCAGCAAGCAGGCCGATGTCACGGGCGATCTTGGCCTCAGCCAATGTGCCGAGCAGAACCGCCTCGCCATGCGAAATCTTACCGTAGCCCAGGGCGCCTTCGAATCCGTGGCCGACGGTATGGCCCAAATTCAGGACCCTGCGCAGGCCGTTTTCACGCTCGTCTTTGGAGACGATGTCCGCCTTCATGCGGCTGCACTTTTCTACGATGCCTGTGAGTAAATCAGGATCGAGCGCCAGGACGGCGTCTAATTCTGCTTCCAAAAGATCGAATAAACGGGGGTCGCCAAGAATGGCATATTTTACGATTTCACCCATGCCGCAGATAATCTCGCGCCGGGGCAGAGATTTGAGAAAGGCCAGGTCGGTCCAAACTAGCTTCGGTTGGTGAATCGCCCCGATTTGATTTTTGCCTAACGGGTGGTTGACCCCGGTTTTACCGCCAATGCTTGAATCCACCTGCGCCAACAACGTCGTCGGGATTTGAATGTAGGGAATACCGCGCTTGTAAATGGCAGCGGTAAAGCCGACAATGTCGCCCAAAACTCCGCCGCCAAGCGCAAGCACAACCGCAGCCCGCGTGGCTTTCATTTCCAGCATTTCAGTGACGAGGCGTTCAACCACAGCCATCGACTTGGACGGCTCTCCGGCAGGGACAGTCAGCATACCCAAAACCGTGCAATGCCGCTTTAAACCGTGGGACAGTTGTTCCGAATAAAGCTCCGCTACGGTTGCGTCTGAAATGATGATTATTTCATGTGTGAAGCCATAGAGCTCCAACATTTCCCCGATCTTTGCCAGCGTCCCTTCGCCAATAAAAATAGGGTAGGAGTTTTTTCCCAAGTCGACTTTTACGTTAACCATTGACTTGCAACAGGACTTTTAGGGTTCCGGGGAGTGCGGCCCGTGCCAGTGCCTCAGCGGCCTGTTCAAATGGAAACACCGCATCGACCAGCTCATCCACCCTGACCTGGTTGCGGGCCAGTGCCCTAGTCGCGGGCGCAAACAGTCCGCAGCGCGAGCCAATGACCGTGATCTCGTTGATCACGATAGGGGCTGCATCCAGTTCCAGCTTGCCGGCGTAGGTGCTCTTTAACACAAGCGTGCCCCGGGGTCGCAGCAACTCCAAAGCCGTGGCAAAGCCGGCGGCAGACCCGGAAGCTTCTACCACCAGATCAAACTCGCCCTCTGTGACTTCATCTTTGTTGCGCGCTTCAAGACCCCACGATCGCGCAATGGCCAGCTTCGATTCGTGTTTTCCAGTCAAGGTTAATTCACAACCGGTGAGCAGAAGAACCTGGCAGATGAGCAAGCCGAGTTTGCCGTCGCCCACAACCGCGACCCGATCCTTGGGTTGAATCTGCACTTGTTCGAGAATCTCAAATGCAGCAGCAAGTGGCTCCACAAAAACTGCGGCAGAGTCGGAGATCGTATCTGGTACCGATATGAGGTTGGCGCACGGAATCACCACGGACTCGGCGAAAGCGCCATTCTGGTTCAGAATGCCTAACACGGTCCGGTTTGGGCAATGCCGTTCCAGGCCACGCGCACAAAAGCCGCATGTCCCGCAGCCAAAATTTATCTCTCCGCACACACGCTTGCCGCGCCAGTCACCCTTGCTGCACTGGTCAACTACGCCTACAAATTCATGGCCCAATACGCCCTCGAATCCCATGTACCCTTTCATGAGTTCCAGATCCGTGTTGCAGACCCCTGCCATCGAAACTCTCACCAGAGCTTCGTCGGCTTTGGGAGCCGGCGTAGGAAGATCTTTCAGTTGTGTGGTGCCGTTTTCGAGATAAATCCCCTGCAAAAATGTGCTCCGTTGTAATCGAAAAATCCTCTAACCAATCTGACTGCTAACTCAATAACCTGGCACAACGCACTAGCAGCCCGGCGCTGCAGTTCTACGGTGAGACGCAAACAAAACTGCCGTTCCAGCCGAACTGAACACGACTTGGTTTGTCAGGATGCGTCCTGATTCCGAATTTATAAGGTAGTTACGGATGGGTTAAAGTTCAAGGCAAATTGCAGGGGAAAAACATTGACTCGAAATAGGGCACTGGTAATTCTATAAAATGGAGAAAACAACGTTGAAATCAGGGAAACTCATGCTCTTTTCCCACGCAGATTGCTGATAACTAGACCGGCTCCGACCGCAATCAAAATCAGCGGCCAATACGTTCGCAAACGGATGCGATGAAGAAAGCCCGCATGGCCAAGCATGAACAGAACCCCCAAGCCGAACCAGATAGCGGCCGGCACCAGGAGGTTCACAGCGCTCCTGTCGAACAAGAACCTGCTGATGTAACCAAATCCAATTGCAAGCAAAAAGATCGGCCAAAATTCGCCTGGGTAGTAGAAATAAAAATCGAAGGAAAAGAGATCGTAGTTTCTTAAAAAAAAGAAGACACCGAGCACCAGAAGAATCCCGGCAGGAAACGACGACTTCTTGTCATCTTTGAAGTAGGCCATTGCGTAAAGCGTGCCGCTTATGGCCAACATAAGCAAGGGGTAAAGATCGCGCCACCGGAAACTGATCAGGTCCATGCGCTGCAGCAGCAGAATGGTACCGACAGCGATCAGAGCGATGCCGGGCAAGAAAGATTTGCGGCTCTCCTCCATACTGCTCCTCAGGTCTGTTTCGGCGGCGTTTTCCGCGCGGTTGTTTTCCGGGTGGTTGTCTTCCGGGTGCTTGTCTTCTTTTTCGGGGCTGCTTTTTGTGTTGTGGCTGCGGGCGGTTTTGCTGCCGCTGCGGTAGTTGTTTCGGGTGTTGCAGCCGCCTGCGTGGCGCTCCCGGAAGCATCTTCACCCGCTTCTTCAGGAACCACCACCATCATGATAATATAAGCCACGATTCCCGCAAACCCACCGGAAGCCAGGGTCAGGAGGGCGAAGCCAATCCGTACCAGCGATGGGTCCACCTTGAAGTATGAGGCTAGGCCACCGCAAACACCGGAGATCATCCTGTCCTTAGTTGAGCGCGTTAGTCTTTTATTGCTATCCATTGTTTTTTCTCCACTTTGAGAGGCAACCTCTTGACTGCTATCGCCTTCCTTCTTAAGGACATTATATACGTAGTAGCCGCCTACCAGAATAAGCAGCAGAGGCAAGACAAGGTCCAATCTGAGATTCCAAAAGCTTGGGTACCACTGCCAGCAGTATTGGAACGGGTAGAAATGAAACCAGTCGAATTGTCTTACCAAAAACACAGTACCGACGGCGACCAGGATGACGCCCCAAACCAGGCCGGACCTTCCCGGCTCCTTCGGGGACTCTTTCGGTTCAGAGTGATTGTTTTCTGGGATAATGATCCAGGCCAGAATGTAGGCCAGCAATCCCACGCCACCAAACAGCACCGCGGAGGCCCAGACTACACGAATAATAATTGCATCGATATTCAGATAACTGGCAAGACCGCCACACACACCTGAGATGACTCGATCAGAAGATGATCTGTAGACACGATTTGTTTTACCGTCACCGGTACTCTCCGATGCTTTTTCGGCCCCTTTATTCTCAGGGTCTGACATAAGCCGCTCCCTTTCTGAAAATGCGTTGTCTCTAGCTTCTGCAGTCAGTAACGAAAAAAACGGCTGCAGGTTGCACTGCTATTTGTTGCTGTACCTCTTTTCGATCAGGGTGATCTTGTCAACCCGACGGCCGTGCCGGTCAGCGCCATAGTCAGTGGACAGCCATTCCTTAATTATCTGCTTTGCCGTATCGACGCCAATAACCCGGCTGCCGAGTGTCAGCACATTCGCATAGTTGTGCTCGCGGCTGTTGTGCGCCGTGTAAGTGTCATAACAGGCAGCAGCCCTGACGCCCGGCACCTTATTGGCCGTGATGGCGGAACCGACTCCAGCACCATCGATAATAATTCCCGCAAATGTGAGGTTCTGTGCTACTTTCTGCGCAACCAAGTGCGCATAATCAGGGTAATCCACCGCTTCGGTTGAAAACGTCCCGACGTCCTCAACTTCATAACCCAATTCAGACAGATTCTCCACTACAGTCTGTTTGAGGTCGAAACCGCCGTGGTCGCATCCGACAATCACTTTGGCGATTTTTGACTTGGGCTGAGGTTTACTCGTACCTGGATTGGACGGTGTCTGCCATATGATGGCAATCTGGTGGGACTTTGCAGCTTCCTGAGCGGCCGGGGTAACGATCCCCTCAGGGTCTAAGTATAGTTTGGTTCTACGCTTTTTCCATGAATCGAGAACGTCCTGTTCCGTGATGAGCTTTCTCATCCGCTCAGTTGTTGCGCTCGGTTTGTCGAAGCATGGGAACAAATCTAACCGGGATCCGTGACTCGCGATGGTAGGTACCATCCTGGCGCTTGGTGACCAAGACCAGCTCCTGTTCACTATCGCCGACAGGAATGACCATCCGGCCTCCTACCCGAAGCTGCTCTACCAGTGACGGCGGAATATGATCAGGCGCAGCAGTTACCACAATGCAGTCAAAAGGAGCCTCTTCCTGCCACCCCTGGTAGCCATCACCAAAACGAAGATCGATATTCCCGATGCCCATTTTCTTGAGCCGAAGAGCCACTTCAATAATCAGATTTTCATTGATTTCGATGCTATAAACCTCGTTGACCAATTCAGCGAGGACAGCGGCCTGGTAGCCGGAACCGGTACCGACTTCAAGGACTTTTTCGCCGCCGCGCAAATCCAGGGCGGCGGTCATATAAGCCACGATGAACGGTTGCGATATGGTCTGGCTTTCTCCGATTGGCAGGGGTGTGTCATCATACGCATTGCCTTCGCTGCCTTCGTCGACAAACCTGTGTCGAGGCACACTCTCGATGGCCTTCAGGACACGTGAACTGCGCACACCACGCGAGATGATCTGTTCCTTAATCATCTTTTTGCGTTGTTGCAGGTATCGATGCGAATCGCCCGGCTTCAGCCCGGTATCGGCGGCGAATTCGATCATGTCAAGTCCCCATCATTCGTTCTTAATTGTCAAAAAAATCAAAGACCGAGAACAGTTATCCAAAGGTCCGATTTTTCTGTCTAAAAGTCAAGCAGTACGCGCAAATGATTTTCAACACTGGCCGACAAGGCCTCCAGATGGTACCCTCCTTCCAGGGCAGACACCAGACGCCCGCCGCAATGTTCTGCTGCCATCTCCTTAACCAGCCGGGTCATTTCCGAGAACCCAGCTTCAGTGACAAGCATCTTTGCAAGCGGATCTTGGTGGTGTGCATCAAATCCTGCAGACAGCAGGAGAAAATCAGGCTTGAATTCAGCAACACCCCGGCTAATCTGCGACTCTAAGATACGAATGTACTCATCATCTCCCGTCCCCGCAGGAAGTGGAAAATTGCGGTTGTATCCTGTCCCTTCATCCAGCCCTCGCTCATCTGTCGCACCCGTGCCCGGGTAGAGCGGATGCTGATGCAGGCTGATATACAACACTGAAGGGTCGTTGTAGAAGACCGCCTGGGTACCGTTGCCATGATGCACGTCCCAGTCGATAATGCAAACGCGCTGGATACCGGCCTGGCGTTGCAGGTACCGGGCGGCGACGGCGACATTATTTATCAGACAAAAGCCCATCGCCCGTTCAGGCTCGGCGTGATGTCCCGGAGGCCTGACAACGCAAAAAGCATTGGCAACCTTCCCTGCCATGACTGCCCGACACGCGGTAACGACGCCTCCCACCGCGAGAAGCGCACTGCGGTAAGAATGCTCACACACGACAGTATCGGAGTCCAAATATTGAAGTCTGGTTTCGCATGAATTTTGTACGAAATCCAGGTAGGATTGCGGGTGTACCGTGCGGATCAGTTCATCCGCAGCAGGTTCGGGGGTGATGTGCGCAAGTTCGGAATAGAAGTCCGTACCCGCAAGATGGCGTACCAATGCCTGCAAACGCTCACTGCGTTCCGGGTGTCCACTACCCGTGTTGTGGCGCAAGTAGTCGGGGTGGTAGATGAATCCTGTGCCTGCCATAGCTGCCACTAATCCAGTTTTGTTAGAGCGAAAAGAGACTGAGGGGAAAACCTAGTCCTCGACCTTGATATTTTCTATCGAAACGACATTTCCTCCCCGGCCGTAGACCTTCACTTCATAACTACCCGGCTTTACGTTTTCAACCTCGCAGACTTGCTCGAAAGGAACCAGAACCTGAGCAGCCATCACGGAGGTATCTATCGTTGCCAGTGGCCTGATGGCAATTTCACGACCTTTGACCTTGACTTCGAATCTATCAAACTTGTAGGCAGGCGAAGGCAGATTGCCTTTGATCCTTAAGCTGAGCTGTTCTGCTGTAAATGACGGTCTGGTGGGTTCAACCGTGTCTACATAAATGGACTGAGAATCACTCTTGCCGGCTGGCTTTCCGGAGTCGACGTTGCCATTGTAATTGCTGCAGCTCATAAAAACAAAAGCACCTGCAACCAGCAAGCTTCGGGTATTCAGGCAAGCTTCGAGCATTTTACTCCCTCCGGACTGGGGTCCACGTATTGACCAATTATTCTTTGGCCGATTTGAGGAATTCTTCGACGCCTTTCACAATGGCAGCGGCGGTTTCCTTTTGAAACTTTTCGGTGCCGATTAAAGCCTCTTCCTCCGGGTGCATCATGAAAGCCGGTTCAATCAAAACCGAAGGCATCTGAGTGATTCGACAAACGGCCAGGTTGTCATAGTATAAACCGAAGTTTGACAACTTAAGTTTCTTTAGCATTTGCCGTTGGATAGCGGCAGCAAGCGGGCGGCTTTGCGGATGATAATAGTAGGTGCTTGTTCCCCGACTCATGAACGGATTGACACCATCAGGCAACGCGTTGAAGTGCAGGCTGAGAAAAAGATCCGCCTCAAGATAACGCGCCATATCTGTCCGCACCAAAAGGCCGGCCCCATGCTGCTCCTTGCGGGTCAGGAAGACCGTGGCGCCTTTTTTTTCTAACTTTTCTTTCAGGACTAGCGCCAGTCGCAGTGTGGCGTCCCGCTCCAACATCCTGCTCGGTCCGACAGCCCCGTCGGCCGGCCCGTGTCCGGGATCTACGCAAACCACCAGGCCCTTCAGTCGCAATTCCGC
Source organism: Candidatus Zhuqueibacterota bacterium (assembly GCA_029262055.1). GTDB lineage: Bacteria > Zhuqueibacterota > Zhuqueibacteria > Oceanimicrobiales > Oceanimicrobiaceae > JAJDAD01. The sequence goes on along the minus strand of JAJDAD010000092.1, from coordinate 224,085 downwards.
CGGAGGTTTTCTTACATCAACGACAAGCACGTTACCGTCATAGTACGGACTGAAGCCCCACTGTTGCTTGCCGTCAATTGCGACCGTGAGTTGGTAGACACCCCTTGCCGGCTGGGACCAGCTTACCTGTTTAATGAAATCATCGGAAAAATCATACTTTATCCAATCGGTGTCAGAAGTGGCCCCAAAAATCGTAACCAGTAACTGTGCCGGATCCGGCAACTGTTCAACTCGGAACGGGAGTTTTTCCTGCAGGTGTATTCGGATGGCCGTTGAGCTCCCCCGATTCTGCGTACGTACTACAGAGACTTTGCCGACCGGCATGGGTGTGCCAACCGGCAAAAACTCCAGTAGCCGGGACTGAATCCAGGTGACAGCAGTGTCGCTCAGTCGTGCCCGGTAGTAGTCCCCATTTTTGCCAGTAATGGCCAGTTTAACTCCCCGGGGCAGAAAAAGGTCGTAAGCCAGGCCAGGTGCGGTACGCGTAACGTTGGTTTTGCCAAGCAACCGGGCCACTCTCGGAACACTGTTGTCGCCGGCGCTGAGCTTGCCGGGCGCGGTTGCGGTGCGCTGCGAGCCATCGGCGTCGCTCAACTCAAACATCACCCGGCCAGTGCCCGCAGCAAGGTCTGAAACCGGAAACACGCCCTGGTAAAAGCCTGTCCGGGCCGGGGCAAGATAGGTCCGCCCCAAACCGAAAACGGCTTCGCCCCAATAGGCTTCGGACGACGGATTGAGTTCAACCATCGGGGTGCTCTCCAACAAGCCGGGAATTGAAAATGCCGCACTCATGCCCGGCGTGCCCCTGAAAGCAACGTTCACCAGATCACCGGTCATTACCTCCAGGTCGTGCCGGGGCTGCAGAGATGTTGTGTCTATGACTAAACTGTCGGCGGCTATCGGGGCCGGCCAAGGTGGAATAAGCACGTTTCGTACCGCTGTTACCGAATCACTCCCCGTGATCGCCGTCAGTTCGAAAGTAAACTCGCCGCGGGAAACAGGGACATAGGCCAGAAAAGTGCCGGCGGGATGAACCCGCACCGGTGTGCCCTGGACCAGCAGACGCACATTGGTGCCCGTGACCGAGCCAAAAATGAACGTTGAATCGGTTGCGGTGACGAGGTCACCTTCCTTGGGGTAAACAATATCAATCGCAGTCTGGGCCAGGGCGGGGCTGTTCCAGGCAAAGAGTAAAACGAAACAAGAGATAATCAAACTGTCCTGGACGGATTGCAGGAGTCCGGATCGTCGTTTGGTGAGGCAAGTACAATACGATGTCACAAGACGGAGTGCCCCCCCTGCCAGAATGAGGGCTCGAGCATCACGCTAACGGACTGTCCGGCGGCCAATTCGTAAACGTCCGGTGGCGCAACCAGGAGGGAATTGCTCTGTGCGAAGGCCTGCACATCCGCAGACCCACGCGAGGAAACCGGCCTCGTGCGGAAGCACTGACCGTCGAAGGAAGTCAGGGCCGGTTGATAGCTTTCGCGGTTCGTTTTACTTACAAAATCAGCTTGCAGGATGCCTTGCACGACCGGATTATGCAAAGTGCCGAGTCCCATCATCTTGCGCAAAACCGGCCTTACCATTACCTCGAAAACGGTGCTGGTCGAAACAGGATTTCCAGGCAGGCCAAACACCAGCGTCTTTTCGCTCTTACCGAAGACCGTGGGTTTGCCGGGTTTGATATTTACTTTTGTAAAAAAAAACCTGACTCCCAGCTCATCGAGAACAGCTTCAACGAAGTCGAATTCGCCCATGGAAACACCGCCGGTAATCAAGAGGACGTCACCCTCGAGGCCCTCCCGAATCTTGCTGCGCAAATCCTCAACCGTGTCAGTGACAACCCCAAGCATTTTGGGAGTGGCTCCCAACCCTGCAACCTGATTGCGGAGCGCATGTCCGTTGCTGTTTCTAATCTGGCCCAATGCGGGCTTTTCATGTACTTCGACCAGTTCATCGCCAGTTACCAAGATGCTGACGGTGGGCGCCCGAAAGACACGCACCCGGTCTTTGCCGACCGTAGCAAGCAACCCAATGACCGCGGAGGTGATGTAGGTTCCCCGGTCGAGCGCTTTTTCACCGCTGCGCAAAACCTCTCCCTGCCTGGCAATGTGCTTTCCAGGCGGAACCGGCTCATCGATCCTTACTTTGTCTCCGGGCAGCGCTGCGGTCTTCTCAACCATCTGAACGCTGTCAGCACCGGCGGGCACAGGTGCACCCGTCATGATCTTCGCTGCCTGTCCGCTTGCAATTGAGATGTCGGGATAGCTGCCGGCCGGGATTGTAGCGACAACGTCGAGCACTGCCCGAGATGAGTCGAGATCATCCGCCCGCAACGCGTAACCATCCATCGCCGACTTGTCAAACGGAGGCATATCGAGGTCAGAGAATACGTCTTCAGCGAGCACGCGCCCACCGGCCTGCGGCAGCGCCACTTCTTCACTCTCTTTCGCAGGTGGTGCCTGGCTCAGGGAAATCTCAATCGCTTCTTGCACAGGTGTCAGCATGGCTGCTCTTTTCCAGGCTTAGCGTGATACGATACGGTAGGGTTTGCCGTGGTCGCGCTTGAGATTGTCACCGGCCAACCGCGCCGACGCCTCGCTCTCGAACGAGCCCACCCAAACGAGATACATCTTGCTGTTCGGGGTTTTCTTTTCTCGGATCTCTGCCTGAAGTCCCATCCTGGAGAAGTAATCCCTCAGGTTCAGAGCGTTGTTTGCGACCTGGAAAGCGCCGACTTGCAGAGTGTACTTTCCTGTTGTCGGGGAGCCTGAACTTCTACTTGCCGGCACCGTTGAATCCGTGGACAGTTCGCGCAAATCCTCGCGCGCCAACCGGGTCAGGTCCGACTTACGATATCTCTTAACGAAATTCTCCAGCTCATTCTTGCACGCATCCAGCTTTCGCGACGCACAAAGACACGCGGCCGAAAAATACAGTGCGTCAGTGGCCAGTTGCGAGTTCGGGTGTTTTTCTATCAGCTTCAAAAATTCGCGCCGGGCTGCCACGTACAGGCCACGGGAAAAATAGTAGTGAGCGTTACGATACATGGCCTTTTCGGCAAGCTGAGACTCGGGAAACTCTTTGATGATCCGAGTATAAAGCTCTATAGATTCCCGCCCATCCTGGGACGCCATTGCCTGTAAATAAAGCGCCTCCGGCGTGCCCGGATGCAAGCGTACGTAATCCTGGACTTTCCGCTTAAAGTGTTCCGGGGAGCCATTCCGCAGGATCTTTTCCAGATCAAATGCCGTGTTTTGGCAAAACAGTGTGCCGAACGAAATCAGCAGAAAAGCAATTGTGAAAGTAAATTTACTCATATAATGAAAAAGCCAAATCGCACCACTCACGAAAAGGGTATACGAGTTGACTTGCGTAGCGCGTAGGCGGAGCGCCTAACGCCTGGTCAGATTCAGGCTTAACCTTGTTGCGTTGTTTCCCAGTAGGCTTGCAGGTCAAACTCCATTTTTTCCTTTTCCCGAACGGACTCATCGATCAACTCAAGGGCAATTCGCAGAGCCTCATCATCATCTCCGGCATTGTGATAGAGACGAATCAAGGCCTTCCGGGCCTCTTTGTTTCCGGGGTCCTTCTGTAAGACCTCCTGGCAACCATCGATGGCGCGCTGATAGTCGCCCTTCTTTTCGTAGTTCTCAGCCAATGCCAGCCGGAGAGACAGATTTTCCGGATGTTGCCTGAGAAGCTGCTCATAGAAACCTGAAATCTCACTGTAGATGCCACCCTCATACATCAGGTGCTTGATTCTATCCAGCGCGAGGAAAGACTGGTCGGGCACCTTCTTGACAAATTCCTTCAGAGTCTTGAGCGCTTCGCCGGTGCTGCCTTCAGATTTGTAGGAATCGGCCAGGTAGATATAACCGGGCGGACCCTCCGGGTCGATCTTGATGGACTCGCGGAACCGAAGCCTGGCGTCCTTTACCTGCTCCGCAGACTGGCACTTGATTCCTTCATGTACTTTGTACAGTGCAAGCCTGGCCTTGCGGGGACGGCCGTTGCGCCGGCCAAGTTCAGTACACACCTGGAATGCCAGTTCCCACTCCTCCTGCGCCTCCAGGATGCCCAGTTTCATCTCTCTGGCCCAGTCCGCTGCACGGTCGTCATGCAGCACCTGGTCAAGGACACTCAAAGCGTTATCGAATTGCTTTGCCACCTGATAATCGGTAGCCAGGCACTGCAGAATCTGCTGTCTCTGCTTCGGGCTCAGGCCGGTGCGAACGGTGAGGTGCTTATGTACCGTGATCGCTCGCTCCGGTTGACCCAGTTCGCGCAAGACATCGCCGACCTTGATGTAGGCATCGACGTTGGTGCTATCCTGTTTGACGGTGGCTCTGAACTTTTCCAGAGCTTCGCTCTTGCGGCCCGCAAGCAGGTGGTTCAGCCCGTCCGTATAGTGGGAGGTCGCTTCATCTCCGGTGTCACCAGTGTTTCTTCTGGAGAGCAAAATAGCAACCACCGCAATTGCGGCGCTCAGAATTACGAACAGTAGAACAACAGTGGCTTCCATCTTGGATTAGGCTTCTTCTTTCAATTGATATCCGGCGTCATCTTCTCCGATGGAGAGATTCCGCAGGCTCTCAAGCTCACTCTGGACTCCCCGACTTTCTTTCTTGAGCTTTCGGATAGTCGTCTTTAATTCCAGTACCTGAAAAATCGAGACGGCCAGCCAAAACAAGACGCCGAGTCCAAATGACGCATAAATCACAAGCCAAAGTTGGACACTTTGAGCCTGCCACGCACTGGACAAAAAGACAACGTCGACGGTCTGGCTGCTGTTTTGCAGAGCAAAACCCAGGATGACCAAGATCATAATTACAGCCAAAAACCATTTAAGTGCCCACATTGTTTTCCCTCAGTTTTAAGTGAACTGTGTCAGCGTCTTGTTTCTATGAGGCCATTCCAGCGCAGCCCTAGGCCTTGTCTTCGTCCTTTGCCTTGCTTTCTGCGTCAGCGGCGGTGTCATCAGACTTATCTTCCGAATCATCCGTCTGCGCTGCTTCCGCTTCTGCCGCTTCTGCCGGCTCTGCCTCTACTGCTTCGGCTTCGGCTGGGGCTGCGGCTGCGGCAGCCTCCTGATCCTGTGCGGCTTCCGGGGCTGCTTCACCCTCCGCAGAGTCGCCGGCAGGTTCATCGACGGCCTCCTGAGCAGTGCCCGTGGCTTCTGCCTTTTCCGCTTTTGCCGCAGGTTTCTTAGCAGGCTTTTGTTTCTTCGCCGAGGTACCGACCTCTTCTTCAAAGGCCGCGATCGCCTCTTCGTCGGCCGGAGTGGCGTCAGCCTTCGCACCGACGGCCCGCTTTTCCGAAAGGATGATCTTCTTGTTCTCCTTGTTGAACTCAATGACCACAAGATCGAGCTCGTCGCCAACCTGGTAACCATCAGACGGCTTACGCATGCCTTCCTTTGCCAATTGGGACATCGGCACAAAGCCATCCACCTCTTCCGGAAGTTCGATGATCACACCTTTTTCGATCATGCGAACAACTTTACCCTTGGTTTTGGCGTCTACGCCATATTGTGATTCGAACGTGTCCCAGGGATTATCCATGATTTGCTTGTACCCAAGCGAAATCCGGCGGTTGCCCGGATCGATGTTCAGAACCGCGACATTGACTTCATCGCCCTTTTTCAGAACCTCTCCTGGGTGCCGAATCTTCTTGGTCCACGACAAGTCCGAGATGTGGATCAGACCATCCACACCCTCTTCCAATTCGACGAAAGCGCCAAAATTAGTAAGATTGCGCACGGTGCCGCTTTGGCTCGTGCCCACCGGGTATTTTGCTTCAATGCCTTCCCAGGGATCGGGCTCCAGTTGCTTGAGACCCAGAGAAATCTTGCGCCCCTCGTGATCGATATTAAGAACCTTGGTCTCGATTATCTCGCCGAGAGAAAGAATCTTTGACGGGTGCTTAATGTGTTGGGTCCAGGACATTTCGGAGATATGGATCAAACCTTCTACTCCCTTTTCCAACTCGATAAAGGAGCCGTAGTCCGAAATATTGACGACCTTGCCCTTGATCACGTCGCCTTCTGTATATTTGTCCTTGACGTTGTCCCAAGGATGCGGCAGCAGTTGTTTCAGGCCAAGCGAGATTCTATTCTTCTCATCGTTAAAATCCAGAATCTGAATCTTGATCTTCTCATCCAGTGAAACGACCTCCGAGGGATGGTTGACCCGACCCCAGGACAAATCGTTTATGTGTAATAAACCGTCGACGCCACCGAGGTCGATGAACACACCAAAGTCGGTAATGTTCTTGACAATGCCTTCGAGAATCTGGCCTTTTTCCAGGTTGCTGAGAATCTTTTCACGCTGATCCCGCATGCCCTCTTCTATCAGAACCCGGTGTGAAACCACGATATTCTTGCGTACCTCATTGACCTTGACGATTTTGAATTCCATCTCTTGTCCGATCAACGCATCGAAATCGCGCACTGGCCGAACATCTATTTGTGAACCCGGCAGGAACGCATCAACGCCCTGTAAATCCACAACCATACCACCCTTTATACGACGGCTGCAAACGCCGGTAAGGGTCTCATCCTGATTGTAGGAGTCGATGACCCGACCCCAGGTCCGCATAAAGTCAGCTTTACGTTTTGACAGAACCAACTGTCCGTCGCTGTCTTCCACATTATCCAGGAAAACCTCGATATCGTCGCCAACATTGATCGACTCAGGTCTACCGAACTCATCGATAGGGATAACGCCTTCGGACTTGAAACCGATATCAACAGCCACATCTTTGTCATTGACAGCCAAAATTTTTCCAACAACCAGTTCCCCTTCAACAAAGTCGGTCAGAGTTTCCTCATAGAGACCCAACAACTCGCTGTACTCCGATTCGGAATATTCTTCCTCATCTTCCAAATCGTCGATGGATATGGTCTTTTCTTCCCATTTGGGAGCCGTGGACTGCACGGGTGCGGAATCGCCGTTAGAGGTCACATCGCTTGTTATAATCTTATCACCTCCTTTCGATTCATCTGAAGCGCTAGCGCTTCCTTTGATTTCATCCATGTTCTCAGACATAGAAAATTACCTCCTTTGAGTGTTAATTAGTGGTCAAATCCATACTAAGCTTTGCAAATATATCAACGATTCTGTCGGAAACCTGAATACTATTCAGATTGGAAGTGTCCAGTAGAATAGCATCTTCGGCTCTTTTCAAGGGTGCAACCTTGCGTTCAGAATCATATTTATCTCGCCTTGAAATTTCTTCCTGCAGTGCGGTGAACTCGATAACAGTCCCGCATTGCTGTAATTCCAGGTGACGGCGGCGGGCACGCTCCGCCAGGGAGGCCGTCAGAAAAATCTTCAGATCCGCGGCGGGAAAAACCACGGTTCCGATGTCACGGCCATCCATGACGACCGATCGAAATTGTGCCAGATCGTGCAGGCGTCCGGTTACGACTTCGCGAATTGCCAGGTTTTCGGAGACCTCCGATACAAGTGCCGTCACTTCCTGTGAACGAATTTCGGAAGTAACGTCTTCGCCATCAAGAAAGATGAACGTTCCTTTGTCGGAGTTGTTCAATTCAATCGTGCTCGATTTAAGAAGCTCGACGATTGGATCCGTATCCCGACCAGGCGCAAGCTTGTGTCGCAAAACCAGCAGCGTGACCGCACGATAAAGAGCGCCCGAATCAAGATAAAGAGCGCCAAGCCGAGCCGCAACCATTTTGGCGACAGTACTTTTTCCCGAACCGGCAGGGCCGTCGATAGCTATGACAAAATTATCGTGCAAATCCATCTCTTAGGCTTTCATGCGCAAGCCGTGCTCTTCGTTAGCAAAGAGCCAGCCTACGATCTTCCCGATATTGAGCTCGTCATCGTCCAACCAATAATACCTGTCCCGGTCGTAGCGGGAACTCGTATCATGTTCAGGAATCTCTTGAATTTCTGACCTGATGAGCTTGATTCGCTCCTGCCAGGCCTCCATGTTCTTTTGTCGTAAGTCAACCCATCCGTCCTTCGCCCAATTGTCCACCGCTTCCGCGTTAACTTCAAACTCATATTCACCACGAAAAGGCGGAATTTTCATGTTTGGCCCACGCAGCAGCCGGACACCGTCGCGCAACAGGATCGGTATACCGATTGAGAGCACGGACGCACGCAACTGCGCGTCTGTGCCGACGAGAGCCTCGACCCGCTTTGACAATTGGTCGGCGGAAACCTCCAGAACATTCGGCATGCTGCCGCAGACTCTCTTGAGCAGATGTGCCTCGAACAACAGTTTGCTCAGGCGCGGTGGGCCCAGCAACTCAAAAGCGACGCTGTCACACTCATGCTCCTGCATCAACCTTTCCATCTTTGACAGAGCGGCCTGACGCATGAGGCCGGCGCGGTAAGTCGGTCCCATGGTGGCATTGTCCAACGCGTTTATGATATCGTGCCCGGTATTGCCGCCTTTTATTTCATAAACCACATTCTTGGCAATCTCCTCCGGGGTCACGAGCTCCATCTGCCCGGAAGAGGAAATCGCCGAAAACTCACCGTAAGAAAAAATGCCGTTCTCTCCGGTGTCGACATAAACGGATTCAAGGACCTGGTCTCCGAGCTTTACCGGAGTCCCGTTCTGCCTGATATCAATGGTACCCTTAAGCTTGAAGGCATTTTCAGGCGGGCAGTCATACAGCCCGACAGTCTTACCGCCTTTGCGGATCGGGCCGTGGGCAATTTTTTTCCAGGCAATAGCTGCTGTCGGTTTAATCTCTTTGGTAATCGGCGCATCCGGAGTGCGGGCCATGAGGAACAGGAGCAGGCTATGCGCACCTGCCACCGTCGACTTGCTAAGCAATTGCCGCGATGGCTTTTCCTCCGAGTGTGTATACGGAATATTCAGTCCCATTCCGCCTGTGCCGCTGGTTCCGATCTTAACATAAAATCTGGTTTTCGAGCGCCGCATGGCTTCATACAGAATCTGAACGTGCCGGATGAGCTGTGGGATGTACAATGTGCAGAGCAACTTCTCGACCTCGGATACCAGCCCGGTGCTGCAGCTTTCGTCGTGTTTGGATTTTTTCAATTCGGACTTGAGGTTATAATAGCCGGTAAAAACATCCTGGTAGGCAACCGCAGTGGCCGAGTTTATGCAATCAACAACGATGTCAGGCTTGAACCGGTCAATTGTCTGAAAGAGATGCGAACCGGCAAGAAGTGATTCACTCAGGGGTTCCAGGGTATCCTCTATCAGCCAATTGCGATATTGCTCGTTTTCAAGGATTTCTACGCGGCTCAGACTCTGCATTGAATCACGAACAAAAACATTCCCCCAGAACGGGGTGAGCAGGGTATCGGTTTTGTGCGTCCTCTTAAGTTCAGCGCAAGCGTCACGCGCATCTTGTTCGTGCAACGAGAGAATGATTAACTCCCTGGGACCTTCGTCAAGCATCTGGCGGCAAATGGCCATACCAACCAGGCCCCAGCCGCCCAAGATCATCACACGCTTATCTTTGATTTCCATAAACTTCTTTCTTCAGATGAACAACTTCGTCATTCGACAGGTCGCGCCATTTGCCCGACGGCAGGCCCGTCAAGCTGAGCGACCCGATTTGCGCTCTGCGCAAACGCTTTACCTCGTAACCCAGAACGGAAAACATCCGGCGTATTTGCCGGTTCCACCCCTGATGCATGGTCATTCTCAGTATTTCTTTGTGCCGCTCATTCGGCCATGAAATACGGCACGGCGATGTAATGCCTTCTTCCAGCGCGACGCCCGCTTGCAACGCCAACCGGCCATCTTCGGTCAAGGCCCGGCCTAGAGTGACCTCGTAGCATTTCCTTATCTCGTACCGTGGGTGTGTGATCCGGTGCGCCAGGTCGCCATCATTGGTCAACAACAGCAGACCACTGGTGTCACGATCGAGGCGCCCAACAGGAAACAGCCGTCCTTTGACACTCACAAGGTCGAACACGGTCTTGCGTTGTTTTTCATCGGCGGCGGTTGTCACAAAACCACAGGGCTTATTCAAAAGAATGTACCGGTCTTTTATTTCCGGAACGACCAACGTGTTGTTAAGGTACACCCGGTCTGCACTGGTCACTCTGCTGCCCAGGCGTGTCTCGACTGTACCGTTGACCATGACCCTGCCTGCCGAAATCAGTTCGTCACATTTCCTTCTGGCGGCAACACCACAACCGGCCAGGTATTTATTCAGTCTTACCGTTTCCGTCATTGTGGTCGTCTAAGCTTGTTGCGCTATTGTCTGGCTCAGTTTCTACCACCTCTACTTCCGCTTCCAGTTCGTCGCCGGCGGTAAGTGCGTCCAGGATGTTGTCGGCAACTGCTTCTGAGCTGTCGAGTTTACCCATAATTTCCTCGATCTCCTTAGGCTTCGGCAGATCCTTTATTTCGTCGACGCCAAGGTAGTTCAGGAACTCTTTGGTTGTACCGTAGAGAATTGGTTTCCCGGGACCCGCTGACCGGCCTGCTATGCTGACCAGGTTCCTTTCGAGGAGGGTCTTGATCACACCGCCGGAATTGACACCACGAATTGCATCGATGTCGACCCGACCTATCGGTTGCTTAAATACGATGATGGCAAGCGATTCCAGGCCTGCCTGACTAAGCCGGGCGCGAATGCGTCCCTTAAACAACTTCTTAACCCAGGGTGAAAGATCTTTTCGCGTCTTGATTTGAAAACCACTTGCCACCCTTGCGATCTGGAAGGAACGCTTGCTCTTTGTGTATTCCTCGTTTAACTGCCCAACGACTTTTCTGACCTGTGCCGGCGTAATTTCCTCGACGAGGGCAGCTATCTTCTGCTCAGAGATTGGCGTGTCGCTTGCAAAAACAAGGCCTTCAACAATTTGTTTTTTGTAGGCATCTTCCATCAACTTTTTCGAATCCAAATCTCAGAGAAAGGGTTGGTTTGATCGACAGCAACGCGATTTCTTCTCACCAGTTCGAGGATTGCAATGAAGGTAACAATCAGAACAATCCTTTCTTTGATTTGCCCAAGGAGCTCTCTGAAAAGAACGCTTTCCTTAAGGTCGAGCAGATCTAAAACATACTTTGATTGGTCGTCGATTGTGACCGGGATGCTCTCGACGGTGTGCTCCGTAACCGGCGGCACCCGTTTCAAAACGTCGACAAAAACGGACATCAGATCGTACAGAGTCACGTCCTCCTTGCCCAGCCATTGCTCGTCTTCGGGCAACGGCTCTTCATCCTCGACCACCAGGTTCTTTAGTTTGAAATAATCCCTGCTCTCCGACTCCAGATCACCAAGCCCGGATGCGACTTCTTTGAAGCGCTGATATTCCAGCAAGCGCTGGATTAACTCCTGTCTCGGATCCTCGGCTTCCTCATCGTCTTCCAAAACCGGCTTGGGCAGAAGTAGCTGGGCCTTGATGCGAATGAGCGTGGCCGCCATCAGAATATATTCGCTGGCGTTATCCAGGTCCAGCAGCTCAATCGCTTCCAGATACTGCATGTACTGCCCGGTAATCTTCGCCACCGGGATGTCGTAGATATCCACCTCGTTCTTCCGAATCAGAAAGAGAAGCAGATCGAGCGGCCCTTCAAAGTTTTGTAGTTGAATTCTATATGACATAAAAAAAGCCCATATCCAAACAAACGGGCTTCCCTTTAGTGCTTAGTGAGACCGGATTGTCGTACAAAAGTCTAATAAACCACATATTGTCAAAGTTAATGGGACACTAATCCTGAGAAGCCAATAGATCAGAAAAAGGTAAGACAAAAAACCTAAATAGTCAAGTCCTTTTTAGAAGGCAGTTCTTGCGGGTTTTATTGAAGTTAAGCTGGAAACGGGAGACCGTTTCATTCGTTGAAGAACCCCATTGCGTCGTACTTCTCCATCCGTGCTTCAACCAACTGCTCCGGTTCGAGCGTCTGTAGTTCATCCAGTTCGGCGATGATGTGTTCTTTCAGCACGCGGGCGGATTCGTCATAATTGTGGTGAGCGCCTCCCAATGGCTCGGTAATGGCCTTGTCCACCACACCCAGTTCAAGCAAATCATGTGCAGTTACCTTCATCGCTTCCGCAGCCTGTTCGGCTTTGGTGCTGTCGCGCCAAAGAATGGCGGCACAACCTTCGGGCGAGATCACCGAGTACCAGGTATTTTCCATCATCAACACCCGGTCGCCGATGCCGATCCCGAGCGCGCCACCCGAGGCGCCTTCTCCTATCACGATCACGACAATCGGCACCCGCAAGCGTGTCATCTCAAAGAGATTGCGGGCTATGGCTTCGGCCTGCCCGCGCTCTTCCGCGCCGATGCCGGGGAAGGCACCCGGCGTGTCGAGAAGACAGATTATGGGGCGCTTGAATTTTTCCGCAAGCTTCATGACGCGCAATGCTTTGCGGTAACCCTCTGGATGCGGCATGCCGAAGTTTCTGTGCAGTTTCTGTTTGGTAGTGCGTCCCTTCTGGTGCCCGATGATGGCAACCTTGCGGTCACCCACTTTGCCGATGCCGGCGATGATCGCCGGGTCGTCGCCAAACGCGCGGTCGCCGTGCATCTCAACAAACGAATCTGCAATCCGCTCGATGTAGTCGCGGGAATAGGGTCTCTGCGGATGCCGGGCCACCTGCAAACGCTGCCAGCGCGTCAGCTTGGAATATATGTCCTTGCGCAACTTTTCTGCTTTTTGTTCGAGAGTCTTAAGTTCATCTGCGATCTCGACGTTTTCACTTTGTGAATACTCCCTCATCTCACGGATTTTTCTCTCAAGCTCAACTATGGGTTTTTCAAATTCAAGCGTGTATTCACTCATGGCACTCTCATACTTTGAATATTGCTCGCACCAAAATCTCGATGTCGAGAAGAGGCGAGTAGTTTTTCAGGTAATAAATCTGGTACTTCTGCTTATCGTCATCACTAAGTTCTTTGGCCCGGTTCACCTGCACAATACCCGTCAAACCCGGTTTAAGTTCCACGGAGTTTTCAGTCGAGGCGAGTTTGTCCCAATTGATTTCACTGCCGACCAAACTGAGGTGTCCCTGCAGAACGGCCACTAAGTACGGCAGCTTGTCCCAAAAGTTCGACCTGCCGGAGGTGAAAGCCTGCAGAGTCACCTCCCGCCCGTCTCTGAAAAAAAACCTGTCTTCCAGAACAGCCCGGAAAACGTACTTCTTCACAACATAAATCGGGAAAGTGGCGCCGATATACGCCCCGGCAACCGCTACATCAAACAAACGCTTGACAAATCGGTACCCTCTGCGGTGCAACTTATAGTCGATCTCAAGGAGCGGCATGTCGTCGATGCGATCTATAGAAGCCTTGCCGATAATAACTTCCATGTTGGTTGGAATCAACTTAAAGTTCACGCGTTGACTATTAGAGCTGGCGATGATCCGTAGAATCTGGTCATACGTTAGCCCGTGCGTTGAAAAAATAACCTCCTGCGCGTGGCTCTCTCTGATAATGGTGTTGAGACGATCCAAGCCGCCCAGCACGTAGACGCCATTGATCAACTCTCCGGCATTTTCACCGTTGAGACTAACCAACCCCGCGATGTCGTAGCCGCTGTCGACTTTGGAATTCAGCTTTTTGATGAGCCGGCCGCCGGACTCCAGATCGCCAACAATCAACGTGCTGCGCGCCAGCAAGGTCCGCCCTAAAGTGCCTTTGAACCGTCCGTTGCCAAATCTGGGGAGAAGTTTGACCAGAACGCGCCACCCGGACACAAGCAACAGCGCCAGCACAAAGCTATACAGCACGACAGCGCGGGAGAAAGCATACTGCTTGAAAAAAAATGTCAGACTGGCATTGATGAAAAATCCAAACGTTATCGCGCTTGCCGCAGTCCAGAAAGAGTATTTGCGACGGTCGTAGCTTCCTGAAACAAACAGCGTCAGGAGCCAGATAAGCGAATATGCCGGAATTACGACTTTGAATGCGGGTAGTTCAGACATGCTGCCAAACCTGAGAAAAACGCCCATCACCAAGCTCACGCTGAGCAGAACAAAATCAGCCACGGCCGCTGCGGAATGTGTCACGAGATTCCACAAAAGAGACAAACCCGCGCGCAACCAAATGCCCGCCCAAAGCAAGCGGTACGGGACACGGTAGTAGTTTTTCTTGAAATGTTTGCGGGCGAACAGGTCCATCGAGTGATAAAACGTCCGCAGGTTATCGAATCGTGCCTTCTTCGAGCTTTCCCCTTTAAAGTGGATAATCTGCGTACCGGGAAAATACATTACATCCCACCCGTTCTTGCCCATGCGGTAGCACCAGTCAAGATCTTCGCCGTAGAGAAAAAAAGACTCATCCAAAAGGCCAACCTGTTCTAAAGTCGAGCTGCGCACCATCATAAACGAACCAGAAATCGCATCGACCGCATGAGTTTCATCGGGATCAAGATAGGTGAGGTTGTACCTCCCGAACATCTTGCTTTTCGCAAAGAGGAAGCTCAATCCGCTCAGCTTGGTGAATGCGACCCACGGGGTCGGAAAGCTTCTGCGGCACGCAAGCTGCAAGGTGCCGTCGGGATTGAGGATTTTGCAACCTGCCATGCCGGCCCTGGGGTTGTCGTGAAAAAACTCGAGCATCCGGGAAAACGTGCTTTCCTCAACAATGGTGTCAGGATTCAGCAGCGCGACAAACCGGGCTTGCGACATCCGGATTCCCTGATTGGACGCTTTTGCAAAGCCTGCGTTTTCGGGGTTCGCCACCAGCGTCACGTCCGGAAAACGCTCCCGGATAAGCTGTTGGCTGCCGTCGACAGAAGCATTGTCCACAACAATGATGTTGGAGGGGATTGTATCAAGCGCTTTGGTCACGGACACCAGCGTCTGCTCGAGAAACTCCTTGACGTTATAGTTGACGATAACGACCGAGAGCTCGAGCGTTTTGTCTTTCGACTCGCTGGTGTTGGCCGCGACGCCAACAAAGCCTGCACTTTTTGATGTTTCAATCATGACTTGAGTTGGTGTATCAAACTCAGCAAGCGCAGTTTCCAAACCACCCAAACCGCTTCCCACATCACTCTGATATTGAGCTTTGAAGTGCCCTTTGCGCGGTCAACGAAAATAATCGGATGTTCGATGATGCGGAAATCACGCCGCCAGGCCTTGTAAGTCATCTCGATCTGAAATGAGTAGCCGTCACTGGAAATATTATCCAGGTTGAGCCCCTCCAGCACGGAGCGCCGGAAGCACTTGAACCCGCTCGTACAGTCCTGCACCGGTAGCCGGGTGATCAGTCTGGTGTAAAGATTTGCCCCAAGGCTAATCAACAAGCGTGAAAACGGCCAATTGATGACATTGACCCCGGTCAGGTAGCGCGAACCGATGACCAGATCGTGGGTCTTGGCCTTTTCCAGCATGCCGGGGACCTCGCCCGGGCTGTGCGAGTGGTCACCGTCCATTTCAAAAACAAGGTCATAGCCATTTTCGAGGGCATACTTGAACCCAGCCACATAAGCCTTGCCGAGGCCAAGTTTGCGCGGGCGGCGCAGCAGCTTTATTCGCATGTCCTCTTTCGTACGGCTTTCGACCCAGTCACCAGTGCCGTCCGGCGAGTTGTCATCGACGATCAAGACCGTTAGATTCGGCAGATTCAGAGCGATTATCTTTGCCAGCAAACTTTCTATGTTTTCGATCTCATTGTAAGTGGGAATGATGATGACAACTTTTTCCATTATGATTTTGCTCCCCTGCCCGGGCTGGCAGACTGCAGTTGCTTTTTGAGCTTTTTCAAGCCTTCCTTAATGCCGCCAAGTTCGATGCCTATTTCGTTTCGCAATTTGCTTAGATCAAAACTCGAGTTAAGCGGTCGCGGCGCCTTCTGATTCAGGTCCCTGGTCTGTATGCGATTGATCAGAGAGGCGTCAAACCCAAAGACCTCCGCCAATGTCACGGCAAAACCATAGCGGCTATCACACTCGCGGCCAGTCACGTGAAAAACTCCCTGCTTCCGTAGCTTGGCAATGCGCTTGACTCCCTGGGCGAGGTCGTCCACCAGAGTCGGGTGGCCGAACTGATCATCGACAATGTTGACCGCCTCACCACGGCTTAGCTTGTCGATCAGCCAGGTTGCAAAATTAGGACCTAACCCACTTCCCATGCCGTAGAGCACCATGGTCCTGGCAATGGCACTCTCAGCTCCAGTCAGAATCAGCTCGTTCTCTCCCGCCAGCTTTGACCTGCCGTAATATCCGAGCGGGTTTGGCTTAGAGTCCTCAGCATAGTTACCCGACCGGCCATCGAAAACGTAGTCGGTGGAGATGTGTACGAGAAACGCGTCGACTCTTTTCGCGGCCACACCAAGGTTCTTAACCCCGACACAATTCACCTGCCAACAGGCGTCCCGGTTGACTTCGCTGCCGTCGACATCCGTGTAGGCCGCCGAATTAACGATGATATCGGGACCGATAGATTTGACCAAATCAACAATTTCACGCTGTTTACTGATATCGCACCTGGAGTAGGAATAACCTTTCAGATGCAAAAGTGCTTCAGGTTTGGTGCCAACCCCGTAAACATCGTACTCCGGCAGAAACGCCTGCACCAGTTTCTGGCCGAGCAGCCCGTTTGAGCCGGTAATGAGTGCTTTTTTCTTTAGCAGTTTCAAGTTGTCAGAGCTTCCGTTTAGTGTGCGTGGGCCCGGATTTTGCCACTTTCGGTGAAAATACCGGTACTGCCCGCAAATGAACAATTGAAGGCAGCGGCTTTGTGCGCGAACCGGGTTGCATCGACTTCGGTGGCGCCGGCCAACACACTTGCGATGTAGGCGGCTTCAAATGCGTCTCCGCAACCGGTCGTGTCCACAACCTCGTCGACGGCTGTCTGCGCTATTTTATGAACCTCTACTTGTCCCTGTGAGCGGCGACACCACAAAGATCCATGTTCGCCGAGCGTAATGTGACAGACCGAGGGGCCCAAATCAAGAATGCGCTGCGCGAATACTTCGAATCCCTTTCGGTCTTCCGGCGCCAGGCCGGACAACGTGGCGGCTTCCATTTCATTTAGCTGCAAGACATCTGCCTGCCTTACCCATTCCTGCCAGTCACCGGGTTGCCGGTGGAAACGTTTGCCGTTGCGGTCGATGGCCAGCGCACGCGAATGAAAGTCGAGATAGAGCAATCCGCGCGCGCGCTTGCGAAACGCCTGCAACGCGTCTAATTCGACGTCGTAACCCGTAATCAGATTGACGACAACGGCATCCGCATCAAGCAACGGTTCCAGGGCCGATGCCTGCAGAGGGGGCATCGGCGTTGTGGTCACTTCCTCGCGATCGACGGGACCGCTGTACGTTAGCGTCACCTGGGTATTCGGTCGCGGCAAAATAGTCGTGGCAGAAAGATCGACATTGGGATAAACAGCCAGCGCCGTCCTGACTTCATCTGCGAAGTCCTCGCCCAGGCAGGCAACTGGCAAAATGGTGGTCCCTGGCTCAGCAAACTTTGCCAGATACGAAGTCGTAAAGAACAGACCGCCAATGCTGGCTGTTTCGGGCCGTCTCCAGGGTAGAATTCGATCGCGGATGAATGTGCCGACAACACCAATGTTCATTTATATCGTTTATATCGTTGCAAAGTTGATTGTGATTTTCCGTTACTAAAATGCTGATCGTTCTGAACTAGAGACCACTCATTCAACCTGCACTTGTCATGAATTGCTTCCCCGTCATCATGCACGGATCCTTTCGGGTTCGGTCAGGGCCTGTTGCAGCCAACCGGCCCTGCTCGAAAAGGACTCCTCCTGAATCACATGAATCGTTGGATTTGTGCTCAATGCGCAGCTTCATGAACTGTCCAGGTTAAGAATATGGATAAAAAATATAAAATAGAAGAGATAATGCACTCATGACCCACAGGCCGGAATTCACTTCATCGGAGCGGCCAGCGACAACCTTGAATATCGGATAGAGCACGAAGCCCGCGGTTATGCCAACGCCGATGTTGAATGTAAAACTCATCAGGGCGATCACTGTAACTGCCGGAAAAAACTCGGTATAATCCTCAAAGTCGATCCGGCGGATGGATGAGAGCATCAAAAAACCCACAACTATCAGAGCCGGGCCGTAAGCTTGCGGCGGCACCGCGGTCATGAATGGCGCGAAGAAAAGTGACAAAAGAAACAACAGCGCAACGACGACCGCAGTGAAGCCCGTTCTCCCGCCGGCGGCGATGCCGGCAGCCGATTCGATATAAGCCCCGGCGGTGGTAGTGCCCACCAGCCCGGCAAATGTGGTCGCAAGCGCATCTGCCATCATCGGTTTTTCGATTTCGGGCAAGTTGCCGTCGTCATCCAGAAAGCCGGCTCTGGAGGAAACCCCGATCAGGGTCCCCATGGTGTCGACAAAAGCCATGACAAAGACTGTCAGGATTACGGCAAAAAACCCAACATCTGTGATGCTCCCTAAGTCGAGTTTCAGCAATGTCGGTGATAGGGCAGGCGGCAGGCTGATTAATCTCTCCGGCGGCGGCGACAGTCCAAGCGCGAATGACGCAAAGGTGATGGTCAGGATGCCCAGCAGTATGCCGCCCGCGATTTTGCGAATCATCAGAAAGCTAATCAGAAAGAAACCGGCGATGGCGAGCAGCACCTGTGGACTGGTTACCGCCCCGATTCTGACTGGTGCGTCCGCGGTCCCGAGTGAAACAATGCCAGTGGAGTTAAGCCCGATAAATGTCAGGAAGAGACCGATGCCGACCGAAAAACTGTGGCGCAACGATTGCGGGACGGATTCGACCAGCCACTTGCGCAGCTTGAGGGCCGTGAGCAAAACAAACAAGACGCCGCTCACAAAAATGGCCGCCAATGCAGCCTGCCAGGAGTAGCCGAGAACCACAACCACCGTATAGGCGATAAAGGCATTTTCGCCCATGTAAGGCGCGATGGCAAACGGCCGCTTTGCGTAAAAGGCCATCAGGAGGGTCCCGAACGCGGCCGTCAAGATCGTAGCCACCAGCGAAGCGTCAAACGGAATGCCTGCCGCTTCGAGGATCTTCGGATTCACAACGATGATGTAGGACATCGTCAGGAATGTAGTTATGCCCGCGACCACTTCCTGCCGAAGGGTTGTCCCATGCTTGTCAAACTCGAAAAACTCCGTGACCCTCGTTATCACCGTGGCGTTCCTCGGGAATTCAGATGCGGCATTCCGCTTGTTTAAACTCCTGCAGCCTGGCGGACAAGTCAGGCTCGGAGAGCGCCAGAATTTGAGCGGCCAGGATCGCGGCATTGGCTGCGCCGGCCGAGCCAACCGCAAGTGTGGCGACAGGGACGCCGGCGGGCATCTGCACGGTCGCATACAAAGCATCGACTCCGCTCAGAGCTGAGTTAGCCATGGGCACGCCGATGACCGGCAGCGTCGTGTGGGCGGCCAGTACTCCGGACAGATGGGCGGCCATACCTGCTGCACCAATCAAGACCTTGAATCCGTTGGCTGCGGCTGTGCGGGCAAACTCAGCGGTCGCATCCGGAGTCCGGTGCGCGGACAGGATAAACGTCTGGTACCCTATCCCGAAATAATCCAAATACTGCTCGCACTTCTCCATGGTGGCGGCATCGGACTTACTGCCCATCACAATGGCAACTGGCGTATTCTTTTCAACCATAATTTAACTCTTGTCCTTTTTCTGCAAGTCCTGTGTTGTACGAAACGTCTGGGCCATGACGTCGAGTTGTCTCAGGAACGGCTCTTTTTTGCCCGCAGGGAAGAAGACTGCAATGTCAACCATATAAATACGCCCGGTATCCTCATCAAAAAAGGTGTAGTTGCGAAACGGTCCGCCCGCCTGCTCCTCCTCATTTTCCCATAATCCTTGCACCCTGGTTGCGGGCCGGCCCGCAAACTCAACTTCCTCAAAACTGAGATACTGTGCGTCCCGGAATATCAGGTCGGAGCCGGAAAACTTGCCAGCGATCTTGTCCCTGGTCTGCAAAATCCAGTCTTCCGTAATTATCGACGGATCCGGGTCATCCAGCCAATGGACGGACAGCCAGCGCTCCCGGCCGGGCAGGCTCCTTCTTAACCGGTAAAAACCGTTTTGCGGACGGTCGATATCTTCAAAGTAATCGTGCTGGATTCTGACCGTCCAGCCGTATTTTCCCAGAATTTCCGCGCTCAAGTCCTTTTGCTCGTGCTGCACAAACATCTGCGCGCTCGTCTTGTGCAGCAGTCGTTCCTCAAGGAGATTGTAAAGGTATTCCTTATTTTCAGTGAGCTTTTGATTGAGCTCCGCCGCTGTGTTGGATGCCAGCACGAGCATCAATTGGTTCTTGGCCCACGGATCTTCTTTCGGAAAAACATAAGCGGAACCTGCAACTACCTTTTCTTTGACAGCGGCCGACAGCATATTTGTGACTTTGCGGCTGATCTTGCCATCGGATGGCAGAACACCCAAAATGGCCAGATTGGTACGAGTTGCAAATTCGTTGAGCTTCTCTGGTGGAACCCAAATCACTTCAAAGAGCCTTTCGGGTTTCGGCGTCGGAATGACCCGCTCAAAGGTCTGGCGCAGTGATTCCTCGGTTTCATTCCAAAGCAATGAATCAGCCACGACAAAGAGCGCTGTACCCTCGCCGTAGCTCTCAGGTTTGCCCAGACAACCCGGCAGGAGGATCAGCGCCACAGCCAGACACACGGCCGTAAGCAAATGCAATGTTTTCATACCACTAGGCCTTTCGGATAATGTATAGAACTGACGAGCCGAGTTTTTTTGTGCCCAATCTCGACGCCAATAGCACGGACGCAGAAGCTATGGCCGCACCACGTACGAACCGGTAGAGCTGCAACGCGCTGTTGGCGCCGCTACGGGCGGAAATCAACATTTCGCTCATAAGACAATTGTAGAATGCGTCCAGCACCATTTGGTAGTGTCCCAGCACGGTCAGGCCGGCCGCACGACAAAGGTGCTGCATACTTTGCGGATTAAAATGCAGCAAATGGCGCGGAGCATCCAGGGCGACCCAATTGCTCCCGTAGAAGCCGGAATCAAAGCTGGCAAAGTCGGGCGCAGCGATCAATGCAAATCCATCGGGCTTGAGCACATTTTCAACTTGTTTGAGCACGCCAACGGGATCGAAAAGATGCTCGAGAACATGCCAGAAAGTCACCACATCGAAGGCAGCCTGCTGCTCACCAATATCGCCCAGGTCGCCCACCGTGACTGACAGATCATATTTTTCCCGGGCAAATTGCGCAGCTCGCGGGTCTTTTTCAACCCCGGCAACCGTCCAGTCGTGTGACTGCATTTCATGCGAAAACTCGCCTGTGCCGCACCCTACATCAAGCAAGTTTCCCGTCGGCTTGACCTTCTCAATTTTGGTTCGTTTGCGCCGGACAGCCGCCGTGCGCGCCAGACTGTACAACTGATCCCACGCGCTCTTCCTCCTCTTCGCGGACAAAAAAGGCTGATACCCGGCACTCTGGTAATAGTCCGCAATCTTCTCCGGTGTCGGCCGCGGGTTGAGAAACCCGAGCGCGCACTCCCGGCATTGAACCAGCGACAAGTAGTCGCCTCGTGTCAACGCAAAGCGATCCGGCGCCTTGTACAACGGCGCATGGTCGTCGCTTCCGCAAACAGGACAGGGGGTTGTCTCAAAATCAGGTTCCAAGGTAGCCAGACGGTCCAATCAGGCAAGTACGGCCTGTGCACCAAGATCCTGAGTCCTGCGCACTCTGCGTACAAAATAAAGCCAGACGATGCTACCGTCAAGCATTTTTCGAAAAACCTGCGAATCGGCAACCTTGCGGCAGCTTTGCACTTTTCGGCGTTTCGCCACAAGACTGCCACAGCGAAGAATCACGGAAAAGAAGGCAGCAAATATGGCTGCGACCCGAACGAAGTCCAGTTTCAGTAAGGAATAAAAAACAGCGACGCCTTCCAGCGACAAACGCACCGGCACTGCCCAAACCAGTGTGCGCAGTTGGTAGTTTTTCAGGAGCATGGAGAGACTATTGCGATGGTTCAAGTACATTTTCTTAAATGAATCGGGCCTCAGCGTTGACCCGGAATTGTGAAGAACAACCGATTGCGGCACGGCTACAACCCTGAAACCGTGCAGATGGAAGCGCCAATTCAAATCGATCTCTTCCATGTGGGCAAAGAAATCTTCATCGAAATTGCCGGCGGCCTCGAGCGCTGTGCGTCGAACCAGAGTCGCCGTACCGGAAGCCCAGAAGATATCCGCAGATTGATCGTACTGTTGCGTGTCCTTTTCAAGCGTAAAAAAAATCCGGCCACGTGCAAACGGAAAACCGTACTTGTCGAGCAAACCGCCGGCCGCACCGGAATAGTCAAATGTATCCTGGTTGGCGAGCGCGAGCAGCTTGGGCTGGCAAGCGGCGATGCGTTCGTCTTTGCCTATCGCAGCAACCAGTTTGTCCAGCCAGTCCGGGGCGAATTCCGTATCATTGTTAAGGAACAGAATGAGCTCACCGGCCGCATGTTCAAAGCCGGTATTGCAGCCACCGGCATAGCCTGAATTCGTGTTGCTGTAAACAACCTTGACCTGGGGGAAGTCCGTCGCCATCGACGCCAGACTGCTGTCGGTAGAAGCATTGTCAACGACGATGGTCTCCAGGTTTTCATACTTCGTCGCTGCGATACACGCCAGGCATTTGTACAAAATGCCTTTACCATTGTAGTGCGGGATGACAATAGATACAAGTGGTTGCACTACGCTAACCAACTCTACGGTGTTGAGTTTTCCCGCGAGGACGGACCATTGCCGGCTTCATCCCCACCTGCATTGTCGCCTGCGAGATTTGCCAGGGCTTCAAGGTCGGTCAACTGTTTGCGAGCGTTCTTGTCTTCAGGGTTGATTGCGAGCCACTCGGACAGAACCTTGCTCGCCTTGCCATACTCTTTCGTCCGCGAGTAATGACTTACCAGCCAGCCGTATGATTGCGGCACATTCGGTGTGCTGTTCTTCACCGAGACCACCAGTGATTCGGCTTTGGCGTCGTCGTGCAGCTCCTGGCGATAATACTCCGCAAGGAACACCTTCTCAACCGGCCGCAGAGGATGCTCTGTCAGGACATTCTCCAGGCGCTTGCGGAGCTCCTCGGGACGACCGGCGTCGGCGTAGATTCGACCGAAATTTAAAGACAGCCGGTAATCTCGCATGGGGATGACCGCTTCGGGCATCACTTCTTCCATTCGGTCGAGGACGGCCAGGGCCTTCTCATCATTCTTTTGGGTTTGGTAGTAATTGGTAAGCCTGATGAACGCGGACCGATAATTCTGCAGCAGGCCTTTGATGTTACGATTGTAAAAGACGTCCGGGTTATTCAGATTGCGGTACTGGAACTTCTCGAACAGGTTTTCTTCAATCTTGTCATAGGCCATGAAGCTCGGCGGCCCGGGGTACGGCATCACTCTGAATGCCAGGCCATCCATCCGCAGATAGTTCTTGCCGCCTCTGGTATTCCTGCGATTATCCAGATTCAGCATATTGGAACCGGCGACAGTTACGGCAAAATAAACCGGCTTTTTGAACTTGTTGGCGGCAATGATGTGCATGACCATCCTGTCCTGTACCAGGAGCACCGGATGGCCGGAGATCTCTTTGCTGTTGGTCAGTTCAAAGGACAGAGCCGGTTGCTCCGGGATATCTTCCGGTTTTAAGCCAGAGTTGTCTTTTGAGGACTGTAGAACGCTCAGAGTCGTTGCGCGCGGAATATCGATCTTGATGGGTCGCGGCTTTTCCCACAGAATCGCCTGCAGAGCATCGATCTGCTCATCGGAGAAAGAAATCGGCACTTTCGGCTCCTCGTCCCGGAGCTGTTTGATGTACCAATCTGTGTTCAGCAGACTTAGATTGACCACGCGTACGTCCTGCCTGATTTTGTAAACATACTGCAGAAACCAGAGGGGAAATGTATCGTTGTCTCCATTGGTAAAAATGATCGCATCCTGTTCGCAGCTCTGCAATATGTTGTAGGAATAGTCGAACGCCACATAATTTCCGGAACGGTTGTGGCTCTCGTAATTGAAACTCAGCAAGTTGATCGGGATTGCCAGCAGCAGGATGGCGATGGTCAAAACACCGCCGGCTTTACGTACGGCCTGGCTATCTTGCGCAATCTGTAGGACTTTCTCAACAATGGCAGTAGCCCCGAGCCCAATCCAAATGGCAAAGGCGAAGAAGGAGCCGACGTAGGCATAGTCTCGCTCTCTCGGTTGCGGGTCCTCCTGGTTGAGATAAATCGTGATGGCGATACCCGTCATCACGAAAAGCGCCAAGATAACCGACGAACCCTTCCAGTCACGCCTGAAATGATAGATCATGCCGATCAAACCCACCAGAAAAGGCAACGCATAAAGACCGCGCCCGGAAAGCGTTTCAACCACATAATTGTCCGGTCCCAGGGTAGTGCCGTGCCCGATAAACTGCCACCCAAAATAACGGACATACATCTTCTTGATTTGATATTCCCACATCGGCGCGCGCCGTTCTGTGAGGGGAATGTCGCCATACTGTTCGCGATTCAGGTAGCTGACGAATTTTGTGGGGGTATCGGGATGGTTCTCGTTGATGGCGGGCTTGAGGCCGGAACGAATGTAGAGTGCCCCATACATCGAATAGCCAATCGTCACCAGCACGATGCCCATGAGCAGAAGGCTTACGATTCGCCGGTTTTTTTGAATCATATAGTATGTCACACCGCAGGTGGCAAGAAAAATCAAACCCAGCACAGTGAACGAAAATTCCTTCATCACCCACGGAATGCCTTTCACAAGTCCCGGGTAAATCAGCGCAAAGGTCAGTCCCGCAACCACGCTCCAAATGAAGAACGTGCCCCATTCCAGTTTTCCCTTGCGAAAGTAAACCACCAGGAAAAGCGACGGAATTGCCAGAATGTTCAACAGGTGGATGCCGGTGGCAAGGCCGATCAGATACGCGATCAGCAGCAGAATGTGGTCACCCAGTTTATCGTCCGCATGTTCGCGCCAGACCAGGATCAACCACACGACGATAGCGGTGAAAAACATGGACATGGCATAGACTTCAGCTTCGACCGCATTGAACCAAAATGAATCCGTAAACGCAAAGCCGAGCGCGCCGATGATGCCGCCGCTATATACCTTCACCTTCTCTTCGCCGGTCTCAGGCACGCCCATCCAGACCCGCAGCAGACGAACGATAATCAAGTAGGAAAACATGACGCTGAGCGCGCTTACGATCACGGACATCATATTGACACGCAAGCCAATGTCCGCCACAAAGGGGATGATAGAAAAAATCCGGCCTAACAGAACAAAGAGGGGTGTTCCGGGAGGATGCGGCACGCCCATGATATATGAGCAGGTAATAAACTCGCCACAATCCCAATATGACGTGGTCGGCGCCACCGTCAGACAATACACCACAAAAGAAATCAGAAAAACCGCGGCTGCGTTGATTTTATTAATCTGTTTGTGTGCCATCAAAAAAGGTTCAACCTCCTGTGTCTATGCCCGGGCCGGAACTACCCCACCTTAGCAAGTTCGAATTTGTCACGATATTTTTTAAAGAAATGGGTTCGGACCGTGGTGTTTTCAAAATCTAAAATCTGCTTGTCCTGACTCGCGAGCGCGAATGCTTCCTCGCGCGCCCGAATCAGCAATTCCGTGTCTTTAACAATGTCGGCGATCTTGAGCTCCGGCAGACCGCTTTGCTTCGTACCAAAAAACTCGCCCGGCCCGCGCAGCTTCAGGTCGACCTCGGCGATCTTGAAGCCATCGTTGGTCGTGGTCAACGTATCAAGCCTGACTTTCCCTTCAGCAGATATCGGATAATGCGCAACCAGAAAACAGTACGATTCCTGTTGTCCACGCCCCACTCTGCCACGAAGCTGATGCAACTGCGGCAGGCCAAAGCGCTCTGCGTTTTCGATAACCATAACAGTAGCGTTGGGCACGTTAACCCCAACCTCAATGACAGTTGTACTCACCAGAACATCAATGTTTCCATTTTTGAACTCACGCATGACGGTTTCTTTTTCATCGCTTTTCATCCTGCCATGCAAAAGGCCGACCGTGCGGCGTGCGAAGACATCTTGCCGCATAGTTTCAAAATTTTCCACGGCCGCCTGCAGGTCTATCTTTTCGGATTCTTCAATCAGCGGAAAAATAATGTATGCCTGCTCGCCCTGTTCTACCTGCTCTCTGACGAATCTGTAGATTTCATTTCGTTTTTTGTCGCTGCGCCAGTAAGTCTTGATCGGCTTGCGTCCGGGCGGCAGCTCATCAATGATCGAGACATCCAGATCACCATACAACGTCATAGACAGCGTTCTCGGGATCGGCGTCGCAGTCATGACCAGTACGTCGGGGGTTCGTCCTTTCTCGATCAATGCTGCCCGCTGCATCACACCGAAGCGGTGCTGCTCGTCAATGACCGTGAGGCCGAGATTTTTGTAATCGACTTTACCCTGAATAAGCGCGTGCGTGCCAACCACGACGTCTGCCTGCCCGCTACGGATCGATTCCAGGACTGCCTCACGTTCCGCTTTCTTTTGACTGCCCACCAGCAGAACGACAGCAACATTGAGTCCTTGCAGCATCTCTGTCATGGTCAGGTAGTGCTGTTCGGCCAAAATCTCAGTCGGGGCCATCAGCGCGGACTGAAAGCCATTCTCGATGGCCATCAACATCGTGACCAGCGCCACCACAGTCTTGCCAGAGCCGACGTCACCTTGCAGCAAGCGATTCATCGGTGACTCTTGTTTCATGTCGGCGCGGATTTCGTGCAGGACCTTCTTCTGCGCGCTCGTCAACTCGTACGGCAAAGAGGCGATCAGGTCGCGCGTGCGAGCACCGACTTTGCGGAACTCGATTCCCTTGTTTGCACCTTCGACGCTGCGCTTGCGGTACGCGAGCATGAGCTCCAGATAGAACAGCTCATCGAACTTGAGACGCGTACGGGCCGCAACCAGATCCATTTTGCTCTCCGGAAAATGAATGCTGGAAATTGCCGTGCGCAGGTCTACCAGTTCCTGTCTTTTGCGCAGGCTCTCGGGTAGCGTTTCCTGCAGCTCCTGCACAGAGCCGGCCAGCGCCTCTCGCTGCACCCGGCGAAATCCCCGGCTGTCGAGTCCGACCCTGCTCAACGTGTCACTCGACGGATAGAGCGGAATAATCCGTCCCGTGTTCTGAAAGTTCGAATCCCCATTGTCGCTGAGCCGATCGAAATCAGGGTGTACAATCTGGTAATTGCCGAAATGGCTGACTTTGCCGCTGACCGCCAATGTTTCTCCCCGCGTAAAAATCCTGGACCAATACTGCACCCGGTTGAACCAAACGCAGTTCAGCACCCCGGTATCGTCTTGCAACGAAAGCACGAAGCGCTTCTTCCTGCCCCCGGCGATTCCGCAAAGTCGCACCTGCCCCACAATAGTTGTGGTGAGATCTTCACGCAAATCTTTGATCCTGGTAATGTGGCTACGATCCAGGTAACGGCGGGGAAAATAGTACAGAAGATCGAGAACCGTGCGGACCCCTACCTCCTTTAAGCTCTCAGCTCTTTTTTCACCAATCCCTTTGAGGAACTGGACGGATGTGTTCAGCAATGTCTGTTTGAATTGGTGGTTGTTTGACCGAGGCAGTTCTGACCCTGGCTACCTGCTGTACCTCACCGTATAAGTCACAACTGTCTCAGCATCTTTGGCAACTGACACCGGAAACTCGATTGTCTGCGCATCCTTGCGGTTATAGTCGTGCGAATTGCGCAGAATTTCCCAGCCGGTATTCAACCCCTCTTCAATCACGACCTGGATTGCTTCTTCCTTGTGATTGCGCAGCTTGATCTCCCACGATTCTTCCCAGGAACTCTTGCCGATCGACCTGCGCTCGGTTTGCCGGCGCTCACCGACGATATCAAATGCGTTGCCGGCAGACACCCGGACCTCTTCGTCTTTCGGTGTGTGCTTGACAAAATCCTCACCGATAAACACCAGCGACTTGTCGTCATCCCGTTTGTAGAGCCGGATCTTGCCTTGCGGCAATGGCAGGCCTAAGTCGTCTTTCTTGCTGTTTTCAAATGCCAGGCTAACCCGCACCTTTCCCGTTCCCGTATCTCCGCGGAACAGATACTTTTTGCGCAACGCCACATGGGCGGGACTGAACAGCGAGATTTGCTTGATCTGGCTGTTGGCCAGAGTGGCAGGACGCTGCAGAGTGTACAGGTGATATTCAAAAAAGGCTTTCTCTTGCATGGCATCGGGCCGCGTTGCCATTTCCATCACCTGTGGCTGGAATACCTTGCGCCGAACCTCCAGACGGGCGCGATGCACATCTCCCGCAACCAGCTTGAGTTTCGCATCGTGATAGGCGGCGCCGGAGTTATTTTCGATAGAAACCCATGCGCTCAGTTCCAATCGCGAATCATCGTGATTGCTGACACCGATGTATTCCGCATGCCAATTTATGCCGGTGGTCAGATAGCCAATCTCAGTTGCGTGACTACCCGGTTGGCTACAATCGAGCTTCCAAACCAGTGTGGGCCGCGTAACAAACCCTTCCGGCAGGCTCGGAAAAGACAGGTTCTCCACTGATTTGCGGCTTATGACCTTTAAGCCGTCATCTGTTTGTAAAATCACATCACCGCCGACCGCACTGAGAAGCTTGCCGGAATAGCTGGTTTCCCCGGCTAACTGCAAAGTGATGCTGCGGTCGATGTATTTGTGCAGAATCTTGGCGGAATTGACCAGATCGTATTCGTAGTTCTGCTCCAGGATGGTCACCTTCTCCGGCGCCGTCAGAGATGCGAAGAACACTGAAGTCGGGTCGATCTGAGCAGCGACGTCACGATAACGGACTTCCGACTCCCCTTTTTTGAGTGAAAAGGTGCGGACTTCCCGGACCAGCGCCAGGTTGTCATTATAGACCGTAACCGCCGTCTGTTGCGCCTGAGTGAAACCCGCAGTGCTCAAGCAGGTCGCCAGAAAAAAGGCCCGGGACAGCAGCCGCGCCGGCAACAGCGCGGACATTATTTCGTGCATGGTCATGCTCCCAAACTCTCCAGGTTTCTCCTGAGTTTGTTCAAGTTTGACTGAAAGTCGTCCTTCTTTTTACGCTCGCGGGCCACAATCTCTTTCGGGGCTTTATTGATGAAGTCATGGCTTTGCAGTTTCCGGTTCAGTCCCTCCAATTGCTTCTCGATACGATCGACTTCCTTCTGGAGACGGACTTTCTCAACCTCAAAGTCGATCAGGCCCTCCAGGGGCATGAACAGCTCCATCTTGTTTACAATGGAGCTTGCCGCCTTTGCCGGCTTCTCGGACTTGCTGGCAAACTCGAGCTTATCTACTTTGGCGAGATGCTTAAAGTAAGCGGAATTCGAGAGAATAATGTCCGGTCCCGCCCCATTGGTTGTCCCTTCAGTGATCAGGACGGTCGCAGCCTTATTGGGGGCCACATTCATCTCGCCGCGGATGTTACGGATCGCGCCGATCATGTCTTTGATCAATCCCATATCTGTCTCGGCTTTGTTGTTGATAAGCGATCGAACCTCAGTGGGCCAGGCCGAAGTCACGACGCTTTCGGCATCGGAATCGTTGCGGATTTTTTGCCACAACTCTTCGGTAATGAAGGGCACAATCGGGTGCAGCAGTTGCAGGATCTTTTTCATGGCGAACGTTGCTGTGGCCAGGGTAGCGCGCTTACCGGTATCGTCGTCGTTGCTATAGAGGCGGGGTTTGATCAACTCCAGGTACCAGTCGCAGTATTCTCCCCAGAAAAATCCGTAGATGGCTTCGATGCATTCGTGCAACTTAAACTGCTCAAGGCTGCGAGTAACTTTCTTGATGGTCTTTTGCAGACGGCTGAGGAGCCAACGGTCAGCCAGATCCAAGCTTCCCGCCGTCGAGGCCTGCCCGATGTACTCTGCTGTCGCGTTTTGGATATCTTGTTGCTCAAGGCTTATCCAAAGAAAACGAAACGCGTTCCAGACTTTATTTGAGAAGTTACGCCCGATTTCAAAATCGTTTTCAGACAGGTTGATGTCCTGCCCTTCGGCGGAAAGTTCGAGCAGAGAATAACGCACGGCATCCGCGCTGTAGCGCTCGACCATAATCAACGGGTCGATGCCATTGCCGCGCGACTTGCTCATTTTGTGGCCCTGCTTGTCCCGGATAATGCCGTTGAAATAGACGTCGTTAAACGGGATGTCCCCCATGAATTCAAGTCCCATCATGACCATGCGGGAAACCCAGAAGAAAATAATGTCGGGTCCGGTAACCAGCGTGTCCGTGGGGTAGAAGTACTTCAAATCCTCGGTTTCTTCCGGCCAACCCAGTGTTGCGAAAGGCCACAGTTGTGACGAAAACCAGGTGTCCAGGACATCTGTTTCCTGCACCAACTCGCTTGAGCCACAATTCTCACAATTGGCCGGGCTCTCGATGGCGGCAACCAAGGAGTCACAGTTGGCGCAAGTATAAACCGGAATCCGGTGGCCCCACCAAATCTGACGGCTGATGCACCAGTCGTGAATATTCTCCAGCCAGTGGATGAACACTTTCCGCCAGCGGGCCGGGTGCAGTTTTAGTTTGCCATCCCGCACCGCTGCCAGGGCCGGTTCCGCCAGGGGCTTCATTTTCACAAACCATTGCGCTGACAGGTAGGGTTCAACAATCGTGTTGCAGCGATAGCAGTGGCCGACGGCGTGAGTGTGGTCCTCGACCTTTTCGAGGAAACCCCCCTCCTTCAATTGCTTCAACAGATGCTTGCGAGCTTTGAGCCTGTCCATGCCGGCGAATTGCGGCACCACATCATTCATGGTGGCGTCTTCATTCATGACGTTGACCGGAGTGAGGTTGTGGCGCTGCCCCATGTCGAAGTCGTTAGGATCGTGCGCGGGTGTAATTTTCACGGCGCCGGTTCCAAACTCTTTGTCCACCAACTCATCAGCCACGATTTGTAGCTCACGGCCGACAACCGGAAGAACGGCAGTCCGACCGATCAGTTCTTTGTAGCGTGGATCCTCCGGATGGACCGCCACCGCAACATCGCCCAGCATGGTTTCCGGGCGCGTGGTTGCGACTACGATAAAATGTTTGCTGTCTTTGACCGGATACTTGATGTACCAGAGGTTGCCCTGGCGCTCCTCGTGCTCGACTTCTTCATCGGCCAGAGCGGTCTGGCAGCGTGGGCACCAGTTGATGATGTACCTGCCCTTATAGATCAGTCCCTTGTTGAAGAGGCGTACGAAGACCTCCAAAACCGCGTTGCTAAGCTCCGGACTCAAGGTGAAGCTGAGCCGGTCCCAGTCACACGAGAAACCCATCTTTTTAAGTTGCTCGATGATTTTGTCGCCCCGGTCCTGCTTCCAGGCCCAGGCCAGCTCGACGAATCTCTCCCGTCCGATGTCGTGCCGGCTCATGTCCTCTTCCTTGCGCAAATGCCGCTCTACCACATTTTGAGTGGCAATGCCGGCATGATCGGTTCCCGGCAGCCAGAGGGACTCCCGCCCCTGCATGCGCCGAAACCTGATCAGAATATCCTGAATAGTATTATTGTAAGCGTGTCCCATGTGCAGCACATCCGTCACATTGGGCGGTGGGATCACAATAGTGTACGGCTGCCGTTCGGCATTGACCGACGCCTTAAAATACTTCTTTTCAAGCCACGTCTGATAAATCCGCTCTTCCACATTTTGTGAGTCGTAAACTTTGGGTAAGTCCTGTTGCATCACCGCTCCGTTAAAGGGACAATAGTTCTTGACAAAACCTGAAAATATAAAAAGAAAGAGACCTAAAGTCAATCTTTACTGATGGGATATTTTTTGTGGTGTTCTGCTGCAGATTGTGGAAGAGAAGGGGGGAACGGACTTCAGGAGGAACAAAATGCGTCGAGGTGGCGCAGGCCTCTTCTTTGCCCGCCGGCTAACCGGTGAGGCCTGCGCCAATCGTCTCGACTACTCGAAGGCTGGAACCTTCTCCGGCGGCGAAGTACTCTTAATGAATGAATTTTCCGTTGCAGACTCAACCCAGCGTGCAACCACTCTTAGAAGTTGCGCTTTTGTAGTTGGTTTAGTCAGATAGTCGTCCATGTCGTTACGCAGACAATCCTCCCGGCAACCGATGATAGCATGGGCTGTCAGAGCGACGATAGGCACTCGAGGTTTTTGTTCCGACGCCTCGAGAGCACGCAGGAGTCTGGTGGTCTCCAGGCCATCCATGCCAGGCATGTAGATATCCATCAGGATCAGATCGAAGTCTTGCGTGAGTGCAGCATTTATCGCCTCCATGCCGCCTGTTGTCAGGAAGACATCATAGCCTGCTTTTTCCAGGATGGCCTGCGAAACCCTCTGGCTGAGCTGGTCATCCTCGACGATCAGTACCTTTTTGCCGCTACTCGGGGCAGCTGCGCTTTCACACTTCACTGTGACCGGCTCAGCCATGTTCTTTCGGATATTTTTCGTATTCATTGCGACCTCTACCAGGTGCGATTGCGTGACTGGTCAGCGACCGTTTCCTAACGATCATCTATTCTCGAATTGCTTTCGTTCGCGGTTCATCTTAATTGTCGACCGGATGCAGCGAACTATGAATCAGGGTTATCAATGAGAATTTCATCCAATATCCCTTAGGACTCATCAGGGTTTTCCCGGAGTTCCAGTAACAAGGAAAGGGAGGAGGTCTTGCTCAGGACTCTACACACGAACCGATTGCGTTCAGATTGCTGGAATCCCCGAAGATTTGGCGGATTGTTACGGGCGTTTAAGAGCTGTGGTTCAAGCGGCGTTGTTTAGCTGGTTCCACTTGATCGCGTATTGCAGTAGTTCATTTGCATTCTTCAGACGCAGTTTTCGCTTGATGTGTGCCTGGTAGGTCTCAATTGTCTTGATACTCAGGTGGAGTTTCCCGGCCATTTCAGCCGGCCTTATTCCCCGGCCAATCAAATCAAATACCTGTCGCTCGCGCTCCGTCAAACTGTTGTGCACGGAGCCGTCATCGCCTGCAGGAGCCTTCAACAGACCGTGCAGCACCCTTGGCTCGATCTCACGACTCACATAAATGGAGCCGTGCAAAACGCTACGGATCGCCTCCAATACTCTGACCGGTGATTCGCTTTTCAGAACAAAACCCGAGGCGCCGGCCTGCAGCACCCGTTCCGCGCACAGGGGGTCCGTGATGCCGGAATAGACCATCACAAGAATGTCCGGTGCACGCTCTCTAATGTCGCGCACCAGATCGAGGAGTCTCTTCCCGCCATCCAGACTCTCCGCTAGGATCAAATCAGGCTTCATCACCGAGATAGCATCTACGGCCTGTGTGGCCATGTCAGCTTCGCCGCACACGAGCAGGTCATCCTCGGCAGCAATGAGTTGTGAAAGTCCTTGCCTTGCGACAGGCTGCCTCTCAACGATAAATATCCTGGTTCGATGAGAACTGCTCGTTGCATTCTCTCTTTTTACAGCAGTGCCCCCGGTGTTGTGTGCAGCCTCTTCTCTGGAAAAAGCGATTTCTACCATTGTAAACAGCTGGTCCTCACGCAGAGGTTTTACCAGATAGTTGGAAGGCAAAGTTGTTTTGGCCCGGTTTACGGTGGCGCGGTCAGAATGTGCGGTTAGATAGATGATGGGTATCTCGGTCAGGGAACGGATCCGGGCAGCGGTGGCAATACCATCCATATCTCCGTTGATCTTGATGTCCATGAGCACCAGATCAGGCTCCAGCTTCGTGGCTAGATCAATGGCGTCCGCTCCGTTGTGCGCAATCGCTGAAACGGAATAACCATTTCCTCTCAACGAAGAAGCAATATCTTCCGCCACTACGACTTCGTCTTCAACAATCAATATTTGTTTTTGTCCCGTTTTCATTTTCTCCACTCGCACGATTGGAATTGGTCAAAAAGTCACGCAGAATCCGGTTCCGGATTTGCGAATGATCACCAGCTCGGCACCAAGTTGTCTTGCAAACATGGCGACAAGCCTGAGCCCCAGTGTGCTCGCTGCTTCCACATGAATTTGCTCAGGTAGCCCGGTACCATCGTCCTGCACACACAGAACGTGGCGTTGCTTGCCGGCGTCCTTTGTAACCGTAACCGCGATCTTCCCTCTGCTGCGACCCTTGAAGGCGTGTTTTAAAGAGTTGGATACAAGTTCACTGACGAGCAGACCACAGAGGATTGACCGGTCCATGTCAAGCGTTATATCTTTGGCATCGACACTCATGGAAATGTCTCTTGTCGTATCGACTTGCGACGCCGCGGAAGCAGAGATCAGACAGTTCAAATAGTTTTCGAAATCGACAGTTGCGAGGTCCTGGGATTGGTAGAGCTTCTCATGCAGGAGTGCCATGGACTGCACCCGGGCGCGACTCTCCTGGAGGGCCTCCTTCGTGGTGATACCGTCGATGCTATTCGCTTGTAAGTTGAGCAAGCTCGACACCACCTGCAAATTGTTCTTGACGCGGTGATGTATCTCCTTCAGTAACAGTTTTTTATGTCGCAGCGATGACTGCAGTTCGATTTCAACTTCTTTGAGCCCTGTCACATCTTCAAACGTCGTACAAACCCGAAATGGCGTCTTTTGCCCCGGCTCTAACTGGGGATGGGCGTTCACTTTGACCCAGCGATGCTTCTTTTCGGAGGAGTTGAATAGGCCCATCAAGACGTTCCGGACTTCCTTGCCCGTCCGCAAAGCAACCATAGCCGGATGCGTTTCTCCCGGGAAGTGCGAGCCATCTTCATGAATGGCCTGCCAGTGTGGATCCAATGAATCTCTTCCCATCAGTTGCGGCAGTGCCAGGCCGAGTATTGCTTCTGCCGCAGGGTTCGCGGAAATGATTCGCCCATCGCCGTCGTGGTAGACGACACCCTGAACCATGGTTTCAAACAATGTCCGGTGACGCCTCTCCGATTCCTGCAGAGCCTCCTTTGCCGCCCTCTCCTTTGTGATGTCCCGAACAATGGCGATGAACAACGTGCTGTCCGCCATTCTGACTTCACTCACGGCAAGACGAATTGGGAAGACTGTGCCGTCTTTGCGTCTCCCCTCTTCTTCACGGCGAAAGCTGAACACTTTTTTGGGGCCGGAGCTGATGGCTTGTTGTAGGTATGTGGAATGCTTCGCTCTGTAGCGC
The DNA here is from genome assembly GCA_029262055.1 of Candidatus Zhuqueibacterota bacterium. Lineage (GTDB taxonomy): Bacteria > Zhuqueibacterota > Zhuqueibacteria > Oceanimicrobiales > Oceanimicrobiaceae > JAJDAD01. The sequence continues at coordinate 189,073 of JAJDAD010000092.1, read as the reverse complement.
GCAGGCATAAGAACGCCAACATCTCCACCAATGATTTCCGTGCTTTGGTAACCAAAGATCTTCTCCGCCGCCGGATTATAAGTTTGCACCAGGCCACGGGTATTAATGGTGATGAGAGCGTCGGCGACGTTATCCACGATAGCCCGGATTCGCTCCCGCCCTTCCTCCAGCCTTTGCTCGGCTTTCTTGCGATCCGAGATATCGCGGACAAATGCCAGAAAGATCTCCCGGCCGCCAAAAGGCACAATGCGCGCGCTAATTTCAACTGGTACATTGGTGCCATCTTTGCGCCGATGCAGATGCTCAAAAACATGGCCCCCTTTGGCCTTAAGTTCCTGAATATTGTGCGGGATTTTCTCAGATAGTTCGGGCGCACTAAGATCAGCAACAGTCATTTGCAGCAGTTCATTACGAGTGTATCCGAGCCTTTCATGGGCTTTCTCATTGGCATCCAGAAAAGCGTGCGATGCCGGGTCGATGACGAACACGGAATCGTTGGCATGCTCGAACAAGCTACGATACTTTTTTTCACTGTCTGTTAAATACCTTTCGCTCCGCAGCCTCTCCAGTACATTCACAAGTGTGTTACCGACAAGGGTCAGCAATCCAGAGAACTCTGCCGACCAGTGCCGTTCCTCGCCCACTTTACCATAAAAGCCGACAGCGCCGTAAAGGACATTAGCTGAAATCATGGGGACGAAGAGCAGGGGCCGGAAGCCATGCACTTCACACCATGCTCTTTCACCAACCGCATCTGCCGGCAGGTCATCCGGACTGCCTATGGCAACTTCCTCGAAGTTCCGCAGCAATTTTCCATAGTAGCCAAATGTTTCTGTGGGAACATCCTGGAGCAACGGGATTTGCGAGTCACATTGCTCTGAACACCACTCGTGTGTGTTGGTTACCCTGTTCAGATTCTCCGAAAAAACGAAAAGTGAACCCCGGACCGCCCCGGTAGATTGGGCCAGCGTCTGCAGGGCTGAGGTGACGCGCGCGTCCGATTCCTTCAAGCCGCAGCCCGCAAGGTTCCTTGATATTCCGGCTACCATCTCTTCCATTTTGAGCCGTCGTTGCAGCTTTGCTTCCGCGACTTTCCTACCGGTCACATCCACACCGGAGCTTAGAGCGGCGGTAACCTTGCCATCGTCGTCGCGCAAGACCCGGTTATGCCAAACAAAGACTCGCTCCTGCCCGCCCTTGGTCAGAATCGGATTCTCGGTACGCTCTACGGACCTGGTTGCGCCCGACACGAGTTTCGCAAATGCGATTCGTGCTCCCGCTCTGCTTGATTCCGGAATAAACTGCTCGAACCAATCACAGCCGACGATGTCAGTTTCGCGGCGGCCTAACAACTTGCAGCCGAGGCTATTGATCAGGCTGACAGTCCCATCTGCGTTGATTACAAGCAGGATTTCGCCGGCATTGTCGAGGTAGAGCTGGGCGCGCTCCGTTTCTTTCTGTAAAGCGTGTTCTATCTCCTTGCGCTCCGTGATATCTTCGGCAGTCCCCACGATGCGGACCACCTCCCCGGTCTTGTTGCGTATCGGAAATGCACGCGCGCAGACCCACCGTTCGGTTCCGTCCGGCTGAACCACCCGGTATTCGGGTAGGACGGATGCAGCATGGTCTCCTTGGCCAAGGGCTTTGATCTGCTCAGCCACAGGCGCACGGTCATCGGGGTGCACAGCCTCGATCCAGGATAGTGGCGTTGCCAGCAGGCTCTGAGTCGACCGGCCCCATATTTCCTCGTAGAGTGGACTGATGTAAAAGACGCTCTCCCAGTCAGGACTGACAATCCAGAAAACCTCACCCGTGTTTTCTACCAGCTGGCGAAACTTTTCCTCACTCTCCTGTAAAACCCGCGCCGTTTGCTTAGTAGGGGTAATATCCTGAATGAAGGCGGTCACCTCCTCCGGTAGACCGGCATGACCATTGGACACTTGCCCCCAGGACCGAACCCAGCGCAATTCGTTAGACCGGGTGCGAACGCGATACTCCAGACCGTAAGGCTTCCCCTCGTGCAAGTGTGCCTGCATTACCGCAGTCACTACTGACTTGTCGTCGTCATGCACGAGTGAGCAATAAAGATTGTAACTTTCTTCGGGGTCCTGCAGGTCATAGCCAAACTGCTTCATAAAGCCGGGTGACAGGACGGAGCGCTGCGTTTCTGGGTCATAGCAGCACACGCCAAGATTGGCCCCGAGCACAGCTTGTTGGTAACGCTCTTGAGCCCTGGACAGCGATAACTCTGCCTGTTTGCACGCGCTGATGTCAAGGACCGCGCCATTGATCTCAGTCAGTTCTCCCCGGCCGTCAAACTCCCCCACAACACGGGATAGTCCCCAAAACGTCTCACCGCCCTTCCTGGAGCATTCTATTTCTGTCGCGGGGATCTTGATTTGCCGACGCAGTTGGCGGGTCCAGAGTTTGGTATCAGGATGTAATTCTTTGAGGTCGCTCTGCTGGGCCTCCTGCAGCGAGTCAAAACCAAACATGTTCAAAAAAGCTGAATTTGCGAAAATGAGCCCTGCTTCGGGCGAAGCTTTATAGAGGCCACACAGACTTTCTTCGACTAATCTTTTGTACCTATCTTTGTCCGTCCGCAGACGACTGCTTGTGACAAGAAGACGCACGATGGCGCCTCCCGCAAACAAAAGTAAGCCAAATGAAGTCCACCAAACGCCTAAAGGGATGATGCTCGCGGTCTCCGGGTATATTTCAGTAGTGTTTCAGTCTACTACTCAGGTGCCTGAGGGAATGCAGTACATCGATACAGCTACTGTCTCTCACACGTACAATAGGAGGAATAAGTCTGCAACTGGAGTCACTCGGAAGTCGGAAGCCGGTCTTCACATCATGGTGCATGATACGCGGAGGACATGGGACATGCAAGCGATGTTAAGAAATTATAACACCAGCGATGCCCTGTCCGCTTCCATAGAAAGATGGCATAAATGAAACAATTTCATTGCTACCCGGGATCGAGGTGACTATATTGAGATTGGGATATCCGATTTAGCCGGAACCCAAATGTGATGAGATGTATCTTCGTTCAGAACAGAGACTTGAGATCAACCTAAGTGTCACCACCCAAGTCTCACCCACCTAATAGTATTGTGCGGAAAGAGTCTGTGGGCCCCCGAAAAGAAGTAGATGGGTCTTTGCTGATAGCACCAGGGGTGACTTCTACCTGGATGTTTCTCATTGGGATTCCAGGTACATTCGTAGACTCCAATTGAGGATTATCCGGTATTAGTCGTCAATTGCCCGGAAGGTCATCCTGCAACAACTTTTTTTGGGTTAAACCCGTGCGAACGCTACGGAACTAAGTCACAGCGGAACCTCTTGCCAGGCACTATTTGTGGGGTTTTACGCTTGACAAGCGAATTCCTATTCGTAGAATAGCATTCTTCCTTAGAAACGAGCAGAACAAGAACTTTGAACAATCTGTGGACCAGCTGCCAACTAGTCGTAACTTAAGGAGGGGCGTGAAGATGTACGAGATCGACCGGTCAACCCTCAGAAAAGCAACAAAGTGTGCCTGGAAGTGTCAATGTGCAAAGGAAGGGGTGTGTGGCAGTGACCGTGACTGCAGCATCAAGAGCTACCACAATGTTCCTGATATCTTCGTGTGTGAGAATTCAGTGGTTCTGTGTCCTTACATGATACGGTTTGGTGACACCTCTTTCTGCACATGTCCGGTGAGGCAAGAATTGTTACTGAAATACGGCGTGTAGCGCATTCGTGGCCGCTAACTCTTCCCACTCCAGACGCCCGGGGGAAGCGATCTCTTCAGATCATTGGTAAAAGTCCGGGAGGCAAGCGGCGGCGGTGTTTACTGCTCTACCCACCTACCATTCTGCTTAATCAGCCGAATCAATCGTTCGTCAGCCTCAGATTCAGCAATATTACGCTCCACCCGTTCCTTGCCGACAAACAGGTCGACCACGCCGGGCCCGGCGCCGACATAACCGAAATCAGCATCCGCCATCTCACCCGGCCCATTCACGATGCACCCCATGATAGCGATCTTAACACCGGTCAAGTGATTGGTTTTCGATTTGATTCGCTCTGTGGTGGTTTGTAAGTCAAACAATGTCCGGCCACAGGAAGGACACGAAATGTAGTCAGTTTTGGTGATTCGCATACGAGTCGCCTGCAACAGGGTGTAGCTCAGGTCAAGCAACTGGCCGGGAGGAAGAGAGTCGGAGTCGATATGAATAGAGTCGCCGATGCCATCACACAGCAAGACGCCAAGTTGCGACGAGGCCTGCAAGAGTGTGGCTTCATACTGTTCGCTTGCTTTGAAGCGGAGCAGAATCGGCAGAGTGGCTTGCCGCGCATCCAGCCTGCCTGCCAGGAAGTGGTAGTCATGAACAAGCGCGGAGGAGCAGTCCCGCGAGCCGAGTGAAAAAATGCAGTCCCAGAAATCCAGTTCGGCGCAAACTTCCAGAATAGTGTTCAGCGCATCGTCAATTTGACAAAACCGCATTCGACTGCCATCGTTGCCGGTTACGATCTTCCATTCCACCGGTTTTCCGCAGATCAAGCCTGCCCTGGCCATATTCGTTAATGTTGTTCGTTCACAACCTGCGGTACAGGAAAAAACCAACCGGTCTGCGAACCGGGCAACTCTCTCCGCCAACTCAGGCGCGGAACTCACGTCGACTGCAAACGGGATGTACATCTTTTGGGTCGCCGCGCTGTGTCGCAGTGCCGTCAACGCATTGAGGTCATCTTGAGACTTTACGGTAAGATGAACAGTTTCCGCGGTAGCGGGTTTGGTCCCATTAGACTGCTTGACCAGGCTCAAGAGGTTGTCGGGGGACCTACCTAGCATCTTACCAATCTCAGCAAGAGCGCTCTTTTTTGAGTGCAGTGGGCTGTTGAGGGTCAACTCCACGCGCGGAAGGTTGCCGGCGCCCAGAGTGTAATAAACCTGATTTACCGGGATGGTCTCCCGGCGGCGATACTCGAATGGATTCGGATTAACGACAGAAAGATCGGGCGAGTCCACTGCGATGCAGTCGTCGGCCGCCCGGCGGACCGCGATGCGACTGTTGTATTTCTCTACAAGTTTGTGAGCGACCGGCACCTCTGCCACCGCATCTTCCGTCAAAGACACACGGATGGTATCGCCGATGCCATCTTCCAGCAATGCGCCGATGCCTACCGCCGACTTGATTCTGCCTTCAACACCATCACCGGCCTCAGTCACGCCTAGGTGGAAAGGATAATCCATACCCAGTTCATCCATTCGTGCTGCAAGAAGGCGATACGCTTGAATCGCCACCAGCGGATTGGACGATTTCATTGATAAGATGATGTCGTGGTAATCGAACTTGCGGCACATGTGCACAAACTCGAGTGCGGACTCAACCATGCCTTCAGCCGTATCCCCGAATCGATTCATAATGCGATCTGAGAGTGAGCCATGATTGGTGCCGATTCGCATTGCACGTTTTAGCGTTTTACATTTGAGCACCAGTGGACGGAATTTCTCTTCGATGCGGCGCAGTTCCGCGGCGTACTCGTTTTCGGTGTAATCACGTTGCTCAAATTTCTTCTTGTCAGCGTAGTTGCCCGGGTTTATCCGGACTTTTTCCACGTGCTCGGCAGCGACCAGCGCGGCATTGGGAGTAAAGTGGATATCGGCGACCAGCGGCACATCTACGCCAAGTTTGATCAACTCACTTTTGATCCGGCCCAGGTTTTCAGCTTCCCGCAACGAGGGCGCGGTGATTCTGACGATCTCGCAGCCGGCTTCGGCAAGTTCTGCCACTTCCCTAACGGTAGCTCGCGTGTCCATCGTGTCGGCGATTGTCATAGACTGCACCCGAATCGGGTTATTTCCGCCGATGCCAACATTACCGACCATGACCGGTCGGGTCACGCGACGGGAGTAGAAGAGGTAGTTCGAGCTTGTCATGATTCGGGATTCAATCAGTTGGTTTATGACCGGAACAAAGACCTAATTATACGAAATCATTCATTTGGATCAAATAAATCAATCAAATGTTACGTAGTCGTGACAAGCCAGTGGTCACAATCGTCATTTTGAAACCCTGCGGTCAGTAGTGTGTAAGATCATCATCATTACCAACCCCATCATGTTAAACGATTCTGTTGATTTTCTGGAAGATAATGCCGTCGGGCGACGTTACAGGATAGAGGCGCTTTTAAGAAGTGCTGACAAAAACTCGATTCAAAAAGGAGGTTAAAGTGACCGCAATGTTGAAATTCATGCGGGGCTTACTCAAAATGCCGGTCTACGCGCAAACATGGGTTATGCTCCTGATGGTGATAAATATGGTTATCCCCATTTTCTTTCTCCAACACATAGAGGCAAAAATTGTGCTGGCGACCATCATGGCGAGCGCAATGTTAATGGCCCTGATCACCGCCCGCACCGGTTTTAGCCGGCTTCTGGGTGCGGGTCACTTTCTGTGGTTCCCGCTTATTGCCTACCTGATCATACGTCTACCCTACTTTGCGCCGGGCGAGTTCTTCGGCATGTGGCTACGAGGAGTCATCGCGGTCAACAGCATCTCGCTGGTCATCGACGTCGTGGATGTGGTACGTTTTCTGCGCGGGGATAAAGAAGAAATGGTGACGGGTTTGTGATGCCTGCACCGGGTAAGTAGAGGCACCCACCTATGGCACCGTGTGGAACGTTCCTGCCACTGCTCCACCAAGAATAGTGACCAACAGGTTGACGGCACCCGCCAGCAGCAGCAAATTGGCACGCTACTGCTGGCGGGAAAGGCCCCGTTACTTGGCCGCCGTTAGCTCTTTCAGCCGGTCTTTCGCCCGGTCAAACCCAAGGTCCACCGCTTTTTCCCAGTAGACGCGCGCGCTGTCTTGCAGGGCTTTCTCGCTATAGATATTTCCCAACTGGAACCACGCCTCGCCGTTACCGGCGGTACCGGCCCGGCGATAGAGGGCAACGGCTTTGGCCTCGTCGCGGTTGGGATTGTTCATGTTCGCGTGAATGTTGCCGCTCATGACCATGGCTTCGGGTTTATTTTCGTACATGTCGAGCAGAGGCAAGGCGCGACTATCCTGCTCGCTTTCATAGTACTCTTTTGCCTTAGTGAAAGCATCCACCGGCTGTTTAGCCTCAACTGCGTTGAGCAATTCCTGGCTTCGATCCACGGCATAGAGTCTGGTGTCCAGTTCTTTGGCGAGATTAGACAATTGCTGCAAAGCCAATCCCTCCGCCTTCATGCCTATGAGACTGAATTCAAGCCTGATGCCCAACTCAAGCATTCGTTCCTTGAGTTGCCTGAAAGACATTTCATTGTAATCGCAGGCAGCTCCACCGGATATGACAATAATGCGATTGGTCAGCGAGGGGTCAGTTTTCGAAAACCGTTCTTGCTTACGGAGGTCATTGATAGTTTCCGCAAGCGCTTTGTAGAGCGGCGCCTCTTCCCCCTGAACCACTACCTCCGCAACTTTTTGTTCAATTGCCTCCGTTGAACTGTTGCCAAAGTCTGCCACCATACGCGTACTGGTCGGATCCAGACAGGCCCCGCCGTAGGTCCGAACTGCGGTATGTTTGGGATCAAATAGTGGTAATGATGTCCGTACCGCGGAAACCAGAGAAATCCATTTGTTCTGGCCGTCGTCAAATTCGCCGTCCATTGCAGTGGAACTGTCAATCACGAACTCGACGTAATCCAGGCCAGGCGGAAACAACTTGGCCCAAAGGTTGTTCCAGGTGTCGACTAGTTCGTCAAATTTGGTGAGCAGTACGGTGAGCGCGACAACAATGGCCACAATGGAATAGATGAACTTCTTAACTCGGGTGGGGACATTGGTCCAGGACTTTGCGGATCCGGGTTTTTCTCCAGGCATTTTTCTCCCTCCTCGTTGGTGAACTGCCAAAGCCTTAGAACATACGGCTCTCCTTTTGAAAAATCAAGCTAGCCGCCACAGCTCTGGCCTGGCAGGCGGCGTTTCGGGATCCTAAAGTGGGCGCTTTGGGATGCGACGCCCTTTCTGCCGAGCCGGTCGATAGGCGTCACTTCAAACCTCAGACTTTGGCCGACATCATCGTACTGGATGCGGTAATGTCTCTCACTCGCACCTGGAATCTGGTTGTCGTTGCGCAGCCAGCGGTAGGATGACAAACCCTCGTCATCGCCATCGCCGTCAAAGTAGTCGTATTGCGCTTGCAGGATTTGACCGACTGCGCAGTCTCCGTCTACATTTAGTCGTCTCGCTTCGGGCGGGCGATCTTCATGGCGGCCGTCGCGGCCATTCGAGGAGGGAGCGCCAACTGGACTTGGAATGGTCCCTGCGGAAGAAACCGCTGGAAATGGGTTGATTCTGAGACTTGCCTGACGTGCGGCACCAACCGGACAGTCAGTGACCTGCGCCGCCGGCGTAACCTCGAAAGTCAAGGTTGCGTTAAGATCTGCGCTCACAAGTTTATAGTTCTGAGACCGGGCTCCCGCAATGGGTCTCCCGCCTCGCAGCCAGCGAAATCTGGTATCGCCCTCCGGGTCACCTTCGCCGTCATGGTAAGTGTATCTGCCGATCAGGGTCGCCCCTGCTTTCGGGGTGCCATCTATCCTTACATTTCGGGCCTCGGCGGCGTGGTTGCTTGCGCTGCAAACCTCTCCCTTCGCAGGAATTGCCAGCTTCATACCGATTGCAATCGCATTCGGATAACGTCCGATAGTCCTGGCATTGCGGTGATAGACGTCCCGCCACGAAATCGTGTAACCGAGCCTTCTTGAGAAAATACTGGCAATATGTGACAGTGATTCTCCGGCCCTGACCACATGCTGAATTTCCGCATTCGTATCCAGGGCGCCCGGTGGTTCATGGCCGTTCCTTGAGATGGGAATCTCGTCGATGCGTCCGCCAATTGCAAAGACGTCACCGCTCTGTACCCGATTGTTGGCCGGCTCAAGGTCGAAGGGTGCCACAACACCGGCCGAGGTTTCGATTTCATTCACAATGGCTCCGCCGGGAAGTGAATTGACCCTGACGGTCAACGAGATATTTGCTGTATCTCCGGCGGCCAGGTTGGCGATGAGCCAATGCAAGGAGTCTCTTTTAGCTTCGAAGTGGTCGAGAGAATCGACCGCTACGACGCTCAGATGCTCGGGCAATTTCTGCCAGACACGAACCTCACGTGCATCGTTCGGTCCATCATTAGTGACCATAAATCTGTACTTGAATTGGTTGCCGAGCATGACCGTTTTAATCACAGATTCCGCATCGACGGCAGACTCGTCGCAAGGCACGGGCTGCTTCAGAAGCGAGATCTCCACACGCCGGTCCATGGAATCGGCCAGGGCCTTGAATTTCAATTTCGAGAGCAACCCTTGCGCGACTGCGGTTAGGATCGAGCCCGGCATCTCGCTCCTTGGCCGGGGTTTCTCCTGTCCGAAGCCGACGGCGCAAATTCTATCCGGCGCGATACTGCCGCCATGATTCTCCACCGGTGCCCCCAAATAACCACCCACCGTTGCGATGCGTTTTTTTGAGAGATTCAGGTTGTCGCGCTTGTCCGCGGCAAGTCGTTCTGCGGGCGGCAGATGGTTATTCCAGCGGAACCCTGTTTGGTCGGTGTGACCCTCCAGCTTCACAAATGCATTTTCAAATTCCTCCGCAAGCAAGGCCGCCCGAATGACGTCCAGCCGTTCCCTGGAGCCGGGCTCCAGATAGCTCAACGTGTGCCGGTTAAAAGCGAAGCGAACACCCGGACGCAACGGCGGGACCTCAGTCCTTGCCTCGATTTTGACGTCGTAAAGAGCAAGCGTGTCACGCACCGGCTCGCACAGTAGTCGCGTTTCAGGATCAATGGTTGCCAGCAGGAAGGGATAATCTCTCTGCCAGCGCAGTCGAATCGTACGGCTCTGCCCCGCTGCCAGGCCGGCAATCCTCGTTTCCAGCACCGAATCCACCGGCGCCGAACTCAGGACGCCACGTTGAGACCGGTCAATATCAATTCCCATCCCTGCCAATCGCTCAGGCATCTCGAAAACCAGAGCCGTCGAGTCTATACCAGCCACCTGCAGCAGCACACTGTCAGCAAGGGTCGTCTGGCCGGTATTGCTGATGATCACATTTGAAACGTAATCGTCGCCGGTGCGCGTGGTCTCGGTAAGGGTCAGTTGCAGGGTCGGATCCAGTTCAACATCAAATCGTGAAATCTCCTGCCCCGGCCGCGCGATCACCTGTAAATGACCGTTGCGATCGTAAGCGATGACGGTCCAGAAATAGGCACCGGTTTCATACAACCAGGCCGGTGTATCCGAATCCAGGTACGTGTAATTGACGACCTCGTCCTGCCGTGCGACCATCGCGCGTGCAACCACGTCGCCGGCTGAAAGCTCAAACTCCTTCTGTTTACCGCCACTCGCCCGGGAAAAATCGATGAGCCTAACCTCGCCCAGGTCCGCCTGCAAGTCCGCTGGTTCACGCGCGCGCAACAACGATTGTGGAACCCCCGCCCTCTTTGCGTTCAGCAGTACCTGGCTGAGCAGGCTATCATCCCTACCGACGATCAACAAATAGTCGACATCATCGTACAGGTCGGGATCGCGCGTCGCTTGCCACTGCAGATCGATGGTAGAGCAGAGACGAAACCGCTGTGTTGCCGCCAGTGCAACATCGCGTGACTGGTAATCAGATTCTATAAAATCAAATGCCTCTGGACCGATTGGGCTCAAATCCGAGCTAATCTGAATCACATTAGAAAACTGGCTGCTGCCAAGTCCACCGAGGTCGCTGCGCAACGCGGTACTTGGCGGAACGACCGCAGCAGCTCGCGCGTGTCTCCCCGGATTCATGTAGTCGTCGAGTCGGAAACTGAGGCTGAACGAATACTTGCTCAAAAACCTGGTTTCGCGCGCTGAGTTGAACACATACCCCCCGCGCAACGAGACTACCCGTCCCAGACTTCTGCTGAGCGGGCTCAGGAAATTCATGACTTCGGCGCCAAGACTGAAGCGCCCGACTTCATCGCGTACTTTGCGATAATCCCCGACTATTTGCAGTTGCAGCTCATCGTGTGCGCCCACGTTCAAACCGGCGCCGATGCGGAAGGTGCGGGGTAACGGCGTTCCGGCATTGGCAAAGGTCAGAGAATTGCCTAATTGCGTTATTGCGCCACCGATGGAAAAAATACCCTGTTCAAATAAGAATGGGAAGCGGAACCTGGGCGTGCGATAGATCAACCCGGTGTCAAAAACCAGGGCACTGGCCGAAAACTGCGCCAGCTCCGTGCGCAAGTACTTTGCGTTGAAGCCCAGGGACAGGTTCCGGCTTATTTCCGAAAGAGGAAAACCGAAGCTTGCAGTCAGCAGAAGGTCCTGAGCCGATACCGCGGCAGTGGAAACACCTGTTGCATCAAAGTCGCCAAACCCCTGATAACTCACGCCAACCGCAGCGTTTACCCTGTCGCCCCAAGGCAAACCGACGCGCAATTGCCGTCCCGCAATTAGGGATATGTTGTAAATGTCCGCGATCCATTTGTTGTAACTGCCCGAAAGATGCCACTCGCGCATTTGACCGGTAGCGCCGGGATTGGCGTACAGTGAAAACGCCTCATCGAGCGCGCCAGTCAGACCGCTGCCCAGCGTCTGCTGGCGCGTGCCCGGCAAGATCTTGAGATAGGCTGAACCCGCTCTTATCTGAGCCCAGCTGGGCTGCGTGCCTCCCGCCCAGGTGAGCAGCACCAGTGCAGCCGTCAGAATCTCTTTTGTGCAAATGCGCTTCATCGGACAATGATGAGTTTGTGCATGCATTCGATGGGTCTGTCGTCGCGGTCACGGGTTCTGAAATCTACCAGGTAAACGCCGCTGCCAACCCGCTGCCCATCTTTGGTGGTGCCGTCCCACAAAAACACGTTTGGACCAAATCCGAATACGCCCAGGTGAAGATTGCTAACCCGGTAACCCGTGATGTCGTAAAGATCAATGCTCGTCTCGCTGCCGGAGTCGATCTCGAAGCTGATTTGCAGCGGACTGCCCTTGTCAGGCTCGAACACATTGCGATCAAACCTGAACAATTCCTCGCAGTTACGCAAATCCGGCACGAACTCAACCAAAGCATGGGAAGTATCGTTGGAGGGATCGCTGTCAAAACGCCCAGTTACAATGGCCGTATTCCTGGCGACAAATGCCTGGCCGGGCAACTCCAGTTGCGGATCAAACCCGGCGGTGAACGTCACTTCGACGCTTTGGCCGCTGCCAATATTTTGAAAATCCCAGACCAATTCCCGCTCGCTCTCAGAGTCAGATCTCAGGTTCAAAAAATCCCTGACAACGAACGAATCCGGCAAGACATCGGTCAGCTTTACCTCGGTGGCCGCATCGGGTCCAAGGTTGTCCAGAACCAGACGGTATGTGAGCTCATCATCTTGATTAATTCGCCCGGGACTCACCGATTTCGTGACTCGCAGGTCGTAAGAAAACCGTGCGACAAAGATCGAAAAGCCGGATGCCAGCGTGTCACAATCGGACTGCACCGTAGTCGCGCCGTTAAACCTGACGGGCAAAACATCGTACGTCGGTTCGGTCGCAACTTGAAAATTGATGGTCTCCGTCGCACCGGCACCCAGAGTTGCAAAGCGCCAGACAAACGTATTGCCACTGCGTTCGGGTGCGGGCATGGCTGCCAGCAAAGATAGTCCGTCAGGTACGGTTTGCGTAATCGATACGTCACCGGCAGCGTCCGGCCCAAAATTGGTGAGAGAGATTTCGATCGGCACGACATCGCCGGGCTTGACAGAATCGCTTTCGGTGGCAACGGTCAGGCCTAACGCACATTCAACCGTCGTATCAATCGCCGTAACTGTGGTAAGCGTCGTGTCGCCGCCGCAATCAGCGCTCACACCGCTGATCGTCGTCAACTCGAGAGGCGACGGTCGCAGAGATCCGGCAATATCCAGGGCGTAGCGGATACTGCTGACTTCTCCCACTGCCAGTGAGTCCAAATGCCAAAAGAGCGTGTCGCCGTTATCGGAAATGGTGGGCTCAGTGCTAGCGCCAATAAATGTCACCGAATCAGGCAAGGCCGCAAATAAATTTAGAGAATAAGCTACGGCGGGACCGAGATTTTCGACCAGAAAATTGTGTCGCAGATTCCCGCCCGCAAACACAGTGTCTTCTGTGGCCGCGTTGGAAACCTGCAGATCGCACGGCGGTGCTGGCACAACTCTCAAACTTACAACGGCGCTGTCGGCGCCACAATCAGAGGTTGCATAGCTGGCTAAGCGCACTTCTTGTGGCGGCGATGGAAAATTTTCACTAAACCGCAGCCTGAAATCAATCCCAACGCTTGCGCCGGCTTGCAAAGAATCAAACTGCCAGAAAAGCGTGTCCCCGCTAAGCAAGGCCTGTGGCGAAGATGCACTCAGCACAGAGAATTCCGGTAAAACCGTATGAACGCCAAGCTCAAAAGCGGTCGCCGGTCCGGCGTTGTCCAGAAATAACGAGAAGTTTAGTTCATTCCCGACGACAACCGAATCGGCCTCGGTTTGGCTGCGCAGCGTAAGAATACAAGGAAGAGGTGCACGCGCTACGACTCGGGTGATCGTGGTGTCGGCCCCACATTCGGAGAAAACAACGCTTACCGTTTCCAAAACCTGGGGTAGCGGATACAGTTTCTCCCGCACCTGAACCACGTAAGAAATCGTGTCCGAAAGACTGCTGGCCAACGAATCTAACTGCCAAAATAGCGTATCGCCACCAGCGGCAATATCCGGCTGCAGATTGGCTTCGACAAAATCTACAGAGTCCGGCAGGACCGTGTAGATGTGCAACGGGATGGCTGTCGCCGGACCCTGGTTGGTTACGATCATGGCATGGCGGATGCGATTGCCTACAATCACAGTATCGGTGTTCGCAAAGTTGGCCAGGGAAAGGTCGCACGGTGGTGGAGGAACGATCACGACCGCGGCAATGGCAGTATCAGCCCCACAGTCCGCCGCGATGAAACTCTGATTTTGCAGAGTTCTCGGCAGAGGCCCGGCTCCCCCGGTCGGGCGTACCTGGTAGCTAATTGTCTCTGCAGCGCCAACGGCAAGTGAATCTATCGACCAAAAGAGCGTGTCCCCACTCGCGTTGACGACTACGCCGTCAGTGCCGGAAACAAAAGTAATGGGTTCTGAAAAGACAGCCTGGAATGAAAGGTCTATTGCTGTGGCCGGTCCGTCATTCTTAATGGCGTGCGTAAATGAAACGACTTCACCTGTAATGACCGAATCGCGGCTTGCCGTATTTGTCAAAGCAATCCGGCACGGTGGTGGCGGAATGGCAACAATACTCAGGGCAGCGCTGTCGGCGCCACATACGGAACTCACCGTTGCAGACACTTCCACCACTGCCGGTAGTGGCGTGACGGCGGGGGATAATGTTGCCGCAAAGGTGATGCTATCAGCCTGACCGACACCGAGCGAATCGACGGTCCAAACCAGCGTGTCAGCCGCAACTTCTGTCGGCGGTGAGGAGGCAAATCCAAAGCTCAGGAATTCTGATAAAGCAACGCTGATTTGCAGTCCGACTGCCACGGCCGGCCCGGAATTCCGGGTGACTATCGAATAGCGCAATGTCTCACCCACAACAACGGAATCAACATCGGCCGCCAGAGCCAAATCCAGATTACACGGTGGAGGTGGAACCGCCACGATTGAAGCAATTGCGGAGTCCGCTCCGCAGGACGAAGTGATGAAAGTGCTGGTTTCTAAAACCAGCGGCAGCGCTGTCAAGGTTTCGTTGACTCTTACTATGTAGGTAATAGTGTCGCGGGCACCGACTGCCAGGGAAGGAAATTTCCAAAACAGCTTGTCCCGCTCGATAGAAATCAGGGGCTTGATAGACGCACTTACGAATTCTACGGAGTCGGGCAGCAGAGACAGTATTTCCACGGCCGGCGCCACAGCAGGCCCGTTGTTCGCGAAAACCAATGTGAAGCTGACTTCGTCACCGACCACAACAGAATCAGCTCCGGCCACGCTTTGTAATGTGAGATCGCATGGCGGTGGCGGCGTGACAACAACCGACGCCCTTGACGAATCTGAGCCGCATGAGGATCGGATGATGCTTCTCGCTTCAAAAACATCCGGCAACAAAGCAAGCGCTGGCAATGGTCTGACGGTGTAGCTTATCGTATCGCCCGCACCGACAGCAAGAGAATCAAAATTCCAAAAAAGAGAATCGCCACCCACCGAAATAGACGGGCTGACAGAAGCTCCGAGAAATTCAACCGAGTCGGGCAAAGCCGAAATGACCTCGAAACTTGATGGGACTCCCGGGCCCAGGTTGATGAACGCCAGAGAAAAAGTAACTTCTTCCCCGACCACAATCGAATCCGAACTTACAGCGCTGTCAAACACCAAATCGCATGGCGGCGGTGGCAGAATGGCAATTGAACGAATGGCCGTGTCGGCCCCGCACGCTGCCGTGATGATGTTGACTATCTCCAGCGACTTCGGCAGCGCGGAAAGGTTCGCAGACGGACGCAGCGTGTAGCTTACCGTGTCGCGCGCGCCAACTCCCAATGAATCAAACGTCCAGAAAAGGGTATCGCCGCGTACCGTCGCAACCGGGAAGCTGCTGACGAATGCAACCGAATCAGGCAGGATGGTTGACACTTCAGGATTCGGCGCGACCGCCGGGCCCAGATTGGCAAAAGACAAACTGAAAGTGTGCTCCTCCCCGACGACAATCGAATCTGCACTTGCAGCGCTGTCAAACACCAAATCACATGGCGGCGGTGGCAGAACGGTGAATGAACTCACAGTCGTGTCGACGCCGCACGCTGCCGCGATAATGTTGACGGTCTCCAGCGACTTCGGGAGCGCGGAGAGGCTCGCGGACGTACGCAGCGTGTAGCTTACCGTATCGCGCGCGCCAACTCCCAACGAATCAAACGTCCAGAAAAGGGTATCGCCGCGCACTGTCGCAACCGGGATGCTGCTGACGAATTCAACCGAATCAGGCAGGATGGCTGACACTTCAGGATTCGGCGCGACTGCCGGGCCCAGATTAGACAAAACCAAACTGACGCCAAAATCCTCACCAACCACCACGGAATCGATGCCGGCCAAACTCACCAACCCAAGCTCGCACGGCGGAGGCGGTACGACTGTCACTGTGGCGCTGCTGCCGGCGGAGCCACAATCGGCAGTCAGAATGCTTGTATTTTGCAGGGCGAACGGCAGGGCCGGAAAATGAGCCGGCAATTGCACTGCATAGGTGATGGTTTCGGGGACACCCGGCGCCAGGGAATCGAAGCTCCAGAAAACGCTATCCCCGCCAGCCGACAATAGCGCCGGGCGCGACGAGCTCAGAAAAGTCACCGAGTCCGGCAGAATGTCGAGCAGGCTTACATCGAAAGCAGCGAATGGGCCGTTGTTGACGACAGTTAAAGTATAGGAGACACGCTTGCCCACAACCACCGAATCGGAAAGCGCAACCTTCGTTAAACCCAGGTCGCAGGCAGGGATCACCAGGACCTGAGCCGCGGCAGTGTCCGGCCCGCAGGAAGACGTAACGCTGCTGACATTGTTAAGCGCGTGGGGCAAACTCTGTAACTGGAATGTATCTGCGACGGTCACGGAGTAGTCGATTTCGATCGTCTCTGCCGGCCCAAGCACGGGAAATGTCCAAATCAGAGTGTCACCGATGATTGCAACCGGTGCAGGTGTGACACTGTCCAGAGTCACCTGCGGCGGCAGGACGTCGCGCAGCCTGAGTGTCCGCACGGTTTCGTCCGGACTGGTATTCTGGATGCGGAGCGCATAATCGATCCTCCCGCCGGGCGTGACCTTGTCGCGGTTGGCCGTCTTTGTCAGGGCAAATACGCTATCCTGGTCGACTCGCTGAAAGGTCATTCTAAAAAGATGTACACTCTCGATATCCCCGAACGCTCTTATGCCATCAGCATTCTTGTTGATCAGCAGGCTATCCTGGTGAGTCGGATTCGGCGTCAGCTCCGGATCAACGAGGATTTGATAATGTTTAAAAAAGACTCTTTGGCCTGGGGAAAGGTGAAATAGGCCGGTGTTTTGTACGACCCTGATGGAGTCCCCCACAGCGGCAGAGAACCCGGCGGTATCAGGGACCACAACAAACCGGTTTTTGACATTCACCTCGCCACACGGCCCGGTAGTATCTTCGCCAACAACCTCAAGGTAGAAGCTTTCGTTGGTTTGGGTTATATCATCAGGCCGGTTGTACTCAATGTCCGCGAGAATGCGGTAGAATCCGGGTTCAAAATTGACGTCCGGTCCGTTTGTGATGTGCGTCACCTGTTGACACTTAAACCTCCCCTTTCCCGGCTTGAGGTCAAGCCGAACCACCAGGCCGCGATTTCTGCCCTTTTCATCAACGCATTGGGAAAAATCCATGACAAAGCTGTCGGGAGAAACCTGAACCAGACGGCCACAGCCATCGCTGAGATCCGGATTGCCGCATTCGACCTGGGCGGACGCAGTCCTGGCGCCGATCAAGAGAAGTGTCGACAGGAGAAGAAACGAGAGATGTCGGAGGATGCCCGTTTGTCTGTTCAGCATAAAGCTAAGCACATCGTGTACCTGGTGATTAGACCGACGGTTGGTAAGGGATAAAAGAAAATCTCTTGAAAGTTAAACTCAAAACTATGAAGAAGCCTCAAAAGACCGAATTAACACCTATCATAGCTAACTTCATGCACAATCGGAGGTATCTGCTGGACGAGGATGTAGTGGAACGGGTATATCAGACGAAAAATCGTATGGGATCTGGCTCCCGGTGCGGTGCAATTGCAGTGGATTCATCGCAATTGGCTTTGAGTATTGCTCGAATTGTTAACGAAATACAACATCGTACAAACAAAAGCAAGTACTTTGTCGCAACTCAGGTACGATCTTGTCTACGATTTCCCAAACTAGTCCAGCCGGATTTAGATCATGGAATACGTGTCAGGAGTGGGTTTTGCGGACGCAACCTGCGAAACCTGGACGGAGACACTGCAGTGCAAGGCAAGCACAAACCCTGCGCATCCTCCTGGAGAACTGTGCTGCGGTCATTGCCTGGACGGTGTTGGGTGAGCACGCTACTACTTGAATAACAGGTTTCTATTTTGGCAGCTCTCCCACCATTTTCGCGGGAACTACGTATTCGTCAAATTCAGCATCGGTCAGGAAGCCAAGACTCACAACCGCTTCTTTCAAGGTCGTCCCCTCGCTATGGGCCCTCTTAGCTGCCTGCGCTGCTTTGTCATATCCTATGTATGGGTTCAAAGCCGTTACAAGCATGAGGGAATTGGTAAGATTCCGCTCGATATTCGCCTCGTTCGGCGTGATGCCGGCAACACAGTTTTTGTTGAAAGAATTGCAGGCATCCGCAATTAGGCGTGCGGACATGAGCAGATCATAAATCATCACCGGTTTAAAGACATTCAACTCGAAGTGGCCGGTCATTCCGCCGATGTTAATCGCGACATCATTGCCTGCCACCTGCGCGCAAACCATTGCCAGCGCTTCAGATTGCGTGGGATTGACCTTGCCCGGCATGATGGACGAGCCGGGCTCGTTGGCCGGAATATTGATTTCGCCGATGCCGCTGCGTGGCCCGGAAGCGAGCAGTCTGATATCGTTGGCGATCTTCATTAAACTGGCGGCCACTGTTTTGAGCGCGCCGGAGGTTTCTACGATGGCGTCATGTGCGGCCAGCGACTCAAATTTATTCTCCGCGGAGACAAAGGGCAGGCCTGTGGCCTCAGCAATCCGGGCGGCTACTTTCTCCGCAAAGCCCGGAGGCGTGTTAATTCCGGTGCCGACCGCCGTACCACCCAGGGCAAGCTCGGTCAAATGCGGCAATGTGTGTTCAATCGCCCTGACGCCGTGTGCGAGCTGCGAGGCATAACCTGAAAATTCTTGTCCCAGGGTCAGCGGCGTCGCATCCATGAGGTGCGTTCGGCCGATTTTGACAACATGCATAAAATTATCAGCCTTGCCAGCCAGTGTTTCCTGTAAGGACTGTATTGCGGGCAGCGTCTTTTCCGTAAGCATGGTATAGGCTGCGATGTGCATCGCGGTCGGGAAAGTGTCGTTGGATGACTGTGACTTGTTCACATCGTCGTTCGGGTGAATCGGTGTTTTGGAGCCCAGTTCACCGCCGAGGATTTCGATGGCGCGATTTGCGACGACTTCGTTGACGTTCATGTTCGATTGGGTGCCGGAGCCGGTTTGCCAAACGACCAGCGGGAAATGCTCCTCGTGCTTGCCTGCCAGAATCTCATCGCAGACCGTGCCGATGACCTCGGCTTTGTCAGAGGGTAAAACACCACAGTCCGCGTTGGTCTGGGCCGCGGCCTTCTTCAACACAGCAAAAGCATGGATGATCTCCGTCGGCATCGTCTGGCCGCCAATAAGAAAGTTCTCTTTCGAACGCTGGGTTTGTGCTCCCCAATATTTGTCGGCGGGAACCTTGACTTCACCGAGACTATCTTTTTCGATTCGATAACTCATCTGAATCTCCTTCAATGGCAAAAGGCACCAGTTTTACATCACAGTGCGGTCTGATCCTGCAATCACTCTTTCTTAAATCCAATATAGTCAGCCAGACAACAAACGCAAGTAGTTTTCGGAGCTCCCGTCGAATGCCAGAATCGTTCGGCAAGACAAAGAACTCGTAGTGCTCCCGTGCCATACGAATCAATGCAATACTGACTGGCCCCGCTACGCCGGAGCACATTGCTTCGTCGCTCCAACTCGGCACCCGTAGAAGCCGTATTCCCTTTATTAGCCATAGATTACGTGCACGCCGCTCCAGTTGTCAGAAATGCCTCATAGTTGGGAGCACGCACAATCTATGGCCAGATATTCAGGGTCGCTCTATATGGGCTACGCACCACTCCGCATCTTGGCCGCATGCCAGAGCAAATGGTCTCGGGAGCACGCGCAGAGCTGACAGATTCGCTCTGTTATCCAGGTGAGCTAAGGCAGCCCCAGAGAGCGATAAATATTAAACCCCAAACGAAAATCGCCATCAGAAAAACTGAGGTTCCCACCGCTCATGACCTGAGCCGTTGTCAGTCCAAGGGAATTGGTTATGTAAAGGTGGAAAACATGACCACCCAGGTGGTGCTCGAGTCCGAGCGTAAACGAATCATAGACCACGGGTCGGCCATTGACATTGGTACTACCGCCCACCGGTAGCGCACCACTGCTCCCGGACAGTATTGGCGCACCCTCCACGAAGACGGCTAGTTTTTTTGACAGCGCCATTCGTCCGATTAAACCCAATGTGATGATCGGCTCTTCATTCACCACCGTCACGTTGCCGTTTACCAGAAAGCCAGGGCTCAACTGTACTGCGAACCGCTGTGACAATTTTTTGGCCAGAATGAACTGGCCGTACCATTGAAAGCGCTCGCCGGAAGACCTTGACAGATTTTGTCCCGGATTCTGCGGGTCGGGGAGCGCCTTAAGGGTCAACCAGTCGACCCCGCCAAACAGGGTAGCGGAAAAAGGCACGGAGCCGTCGGTTTTCTCACGGAACAGGCGCCACTTCGTTTCAAACCCGAACGTCGCGTTCGTACCCGACCGACCCACGGACAGTGTAAGGTTATCTCTTAATGGAAAGGCAAATTGCGTCAGGAGGTGCGCCCCGGCATCGAGACCAAAAAACTGGTCAAACCCTGAATCTACTTTGCCCAGCCAGCGGTGCGCGATACGGTAGAGAAACGACCCACGCGCCAGAGTCTCGGTTGTTTGCAGGGTCGCTGAAGAAAACCCCGGAAAAGTGGCGGCGTATTTCTGTCTCGGCGCCGGAGTTTGGCTCCCGTTGCTCCCGAGGGATTTTATCCAGGCCGCGATAGCACGCAGCTCGGTTTTTTGCAGAGGCTCTTCTATGGGCATGCGGCGACCCTTGATCCCTGATGTGCCAACCATTTTCATCATCAAGTAGCTCTTGAGCGGCGCACCAGGCTTTACGAGCGGGATATTGGGAAAATCCAGGCTGGGTTGGTTGACCAGAGCGTCGAAGGCCGACTCCTCCGACAAACTAAGATCCGCTGCCGGTGCCGACCCGACATGACACCCTGCGTAGGCGCACTTGTTTTCAAAAACCCGCAAAATCTCGTCCGGAATGGCGTCGCTTGCGAGCACAGCTTCGTTGCTGAAAAGCAATAAGACACCCACCAGCACAATACTCAGTTTAAACGAATGCGGTGCAGGCACTCTCAGCGACCGGCGAGCATCTGTTTCTGTCTGCATGACACGTCCTTTTGTTTGATTAACTTCTGCTTTGGTTTGTTTGACTTTTTTTACCCTGATTTGAAAAGAACAAATCGAGCGTCACGCGCTGCGACTTGTTGGGATGAAAGTTGTGACAAGTAACACAACTGGCACGCACCCGCTGCCCGCTGTGGCACTCCTGACACACTGCTACGCCCGGAATGTTTTGCGTGGCGGCCCGGTCTTGCTCGAACTCCCGTTTGAACTCGCTTTTGAAAGTCGAGTAACTGGCGACCGACCGTTTGAGCAACTCTGCATTGAGAGGAATCCGGTCATGGCAATCTGTGCAGCGCCTCCGGATCACGTGCGCGCTATGGTCGAACCTTGCTCTGTGCAGTACTTGCTGCTCGGCCTGCACGGGCAGCAAGCCGGCATGCTTAACCTCATGGCACTTCCCGCATTCTGGTCCGTTTGCTGATGTCAGATCTGCCACCAGTTGTAGATACTCGCCGGACCGGGGAGCGCCCGGCACTTCATCCTGCCTCCGCGTCGGGTGCGGGACTGGCTTCCCACCCACCGCGCTCGCCGGTTGATGCAACGCGAGTGCAGCTCGGTCGAGCCAGAGGTTCAGTCTCGCGGCCTCGGCGCTCAAGTCACTCCTGCTCTGAAACTCGCGGGTGTGTTCGCGCAAGACCGCAATCACCCGGCCATAGAAGGCACCGCTGGAGAGGCCGGCAGAATCGCCGGTTGTGGGCAGGACTTCGGCCAGGCTGGAGTCCTGTAGCCACTGTTTTCGAATCCGCTTTAGATTCTCCAAAATCCAGGGATCCTTGTGGATGATCCGGTTTTTCGAGACCTCACCATCCTCATCTGACACAATATCCGGTGCAACCGTGAAAGTCCAGGACAGGCCTGGTCCACCCCGCTGCTGCATCTGGGTGATGGTCTCCACACCCGGACGATCCGGCTCATCGGGATTGAAGCTCGGCAATGCCATGACAGCCGCATCAGACTTGATGTGGCATTTTTGGCAATGCTTCTCAAAGTTGGGAGGAAGAAACGCTTTGCCGTCCGGGGCCGGGACATGGCATTCCAAGCATGCTTCCATAAAGAAGTGGTCCGGCGATCCGGTTTGCTCCCGCAGAACAGCGAAAAGTGACTCGATCTCATCTATCCCGGTCTTCTGCCGCAAGACAAAAACCGTATGCCGCAGATGTGTCATCAAGAGCGTGGAATCATCGCGGCTGTCTTCTCTTACAAACTCGAACTCAGGGTGGCCGGCATCAAATGAATCAAAGCCATGACAACCCGTGCATCTCTGGTCGGAAACGTCAGCCAGGTCGTTCTTCCGCCCCAGGTGCTCCTCGTGGCAAGTACCGCAGGCCATCTCGTGCCCGGCCTGAGCCTGCACGGCGGCGGTTACCCGCTCCTGGTCGTTGGAGTTGTAGAGATAATGGGTCGCGAAGTCGTAAATCGCGAACTGGCTGGACTTTTCATGACAATCCCGGCAGCGAATATCCATAAAACCAGTGGTCTCCACATGGCAAACCAAACATCGCGTTTCAACATCTGCATGAGGAGAAGAGATCGCTCCGGTCGAAACAAAACTACCGTCCTCAAAACTGCTGTTCTGATACATGTAGCTCATGAACAAGAAGCTGAGAATGCAACCCGCCGCAATCATGCCGGCGCGACGGGCCGGCTGAATGTAGCCCGGACTGACCGGTATAGCAGGAATGCTCGCAGCGGCCTTCTTTTTTCCGTTTGATTCCATTTAATCGCACCAGTGTGCGGTGTGGTTAAACCGGTTTGAGCGTTCCCCGGAAACGAACGCATTGGGTTCACAGGTTTTTTGTACAGAGATACTATTCAATAGTAGAGCACCGCGGCCAGGTGGATTGCTACCAGCAGAACCAAGACTATCGACGCGGGCAAATGGATGAACAACCACCACCGGAGCACTTTCTGCAGCGTGAAATGTGCGTCGAGTTCAGTCTTCGTTTTCAGCAAGATTCGCAAGCGGGCCAGGCGTTCATTATCTTCCTTCGAAAGAGTGGTTTGCAGGTAGGCAAACCGTCTCTCCTGCTTGCGGATACCACCCGTGATGTCAATCAGGTAGATAACACTGATGGCAGGAGCACTCATAAATCCGGCGACGTGCTCCTCATAAAAATTCACCACAAGAGCGGAGCACGCGGAGACGATTTCGTCAGCTTCACGCTTGAGATCTGCCACCAGTTCGGGGATACGCTCATAGATCACTTCCAACGACAGTCCGGACGCAAGCACTTTCGGAATGAACTTTTGCAAGAAGACGCCGACAAAACCACCTGCTACGACCCAAACGGATAGTCCCCATAACCAGGTGTAAAACGAGCCCAGCGGTAGCCGAAAGCCAGTGTGCATCAAGAAAGCCACCAAAAACAGCGTACCGCCGTAGAGGTGAAACTGAACCCAGGCAGCCGTACTGCCTAACGCGCGCGCCGTGCTGGTCCTTATGGTTCGTCGCCGCAGACCGAGCAAGCCTGCACCAGCCAGGAATACAAACGCGACAGTGCCAAAGACTAGTCCAAAGCCGTTTCCCGAATTCATCTCCGACACTGTTATATTCAACCCAAATGTGACCAGGAGGACCGTGAGGCAGACAAGAAAAAGCATCAACCATTTTCGTGATTTCACCAGGCTCCATGACCTGGGAAAATCGGATTTTTTTTCGAGCAACCGGTTGAAATCCTCTACCGTCTCGATACGGGAGGCGCATCCGTGCGGGCAATTGTAGACGCAGGCCTCAGTGTGCCCGGAGTCATGACACAAGTCGCACTTCGTCGCCAGCAGATCTTCACCCTTCTCGATAATGGCATGGGCACCACCATCTCCGGCTGCTTCCACCATGGTGATGGCGTCGTACGGGCATCTGTAAAAGCACGACTTGCAGCCGATACAAAGCTCCTCTTCGATAGCCACGGCCGTTCTGAAACCCGTCCGCCGAATCGCACCGGTCGGACATCCGATCAGGCAAACCGGATCCGTACAATGGTAACAGGCACGGGTAATCAGGAAGTCGTCGTACTTTTCGCCCTCGCGTATGAATTTCGGAGCGCCGCCGTGTGTTTCCGCACAGCCGCGGACGCAGTCATCGCAGCGGGTACACGTCTCCAGGTCGATAACCAGGACGCTGGTACCTTCCACAAGTCCGTTTTGCAATGCCTGCTGGAGGAACTCGGAACGGGCGATGTACTTCTTGCTCAACCCGGATTCCTTTAGCCGCGCGACCGAGCTGTTCCACACAAGTTTCTCAACATCCGGATATTCGAGAATCAGCCTGGCGAAATCTTCGGCCGGCACCATGACCAGTTCCGTGCTCTCGACCGAGGTGGCCGTGAATAGCCACTTGCCCTGACCGCCGAAGTACTCGGCATCGCCCAGGGTCATGCCCTTGGACAGATAGTTGACCACGATGTGTCCCTGTTCCATCTGCTGCGAAAGCTTGACAAAGCCGGAACGGATGAGGTAAGTCGCTGTGGCGAACTCCCCTTCCCGGGCGATGACTTCATTGCGCCGAAAAGACTTTAGCTCGATTCTTTGCTTAATCTCTTCCACAAATGACTCTGAGCATTTCTGGAAGATAGCGGTATTCTTCAACTGTGCGGCCAGAGCGCGATCAACATAGACCTGGTCAAGGTGTTGTTTGAGCGTTCCGGACTTGCGTTTCATTTTTTGCAGCGCGGGAATCCTGATCTGCAGCAACAGGCATTGGCTGGCGGTTTGTGCAGTAGCTGACTGGGGCCAGCCGATTGAAGCCCCGGTTTCGCCAAAAATCTCACCAGGTCCAAGGTCAAGCGTACTGCCCCACGGCAAGTCGATATCCATCGATGACAGAAAGGTCAACTCACCACCACGCCGGACCTGCTGAACTTGTGTCTGAAAGACGGTATCGGAAAGGAAGTAGGCCCCCGCACTTTCGCGCGGGCCATTGCTGTCGGGACCCGCCATGCTCCCGTTGCCGCTGTGCCCGCCATTGCCGCCTTGCTGTTTTCCTATAAAAATATTTACATGCCCTTTCACGACGTAAAACGCCAGGTCGAGGTATGAGCCTTCCTCAAACAAGACCTTGCCGTCCTCCCAAACCGCCACGGAAATATCGGGACTCAGCTCGGACAAAAAGGAGTCGTCGAACTTGCGGAATATCTCGAACTTCCTGAGTTCGGCCGCAGGCAACCGGCGGGACACCTTCAGGATACCGTTTTGCCTTTCGAAACCGGTCCAGCGGTCTTTGTACAATTCCTCCCGATAAATCGAGGCTGAGAGGTCCCGATTATTTCCCACGGCGGAGCTGCTCATGGACGTATTCAATGTAGTTCTTCACAGCGATGAGGATGGAATCGACAGGCGCGTCGTTGCTGAGTCCCGGCGCAAAGGGGCTGATTGAGATATTTGTACCCGGGTTGAGCCATGGCGGGACTTCCGGGTCGACATAAATAAATACGGTGTCCGTTCGGGCCACGCCGGCAGCAGCGACGACTTGTGCCGGTGCGGCCACCTTGACGGTAAAACTCGGGATCGGTCGCGCGGCAACCGCTGACGCGAAAATTCCTGCATCGACGTCCACTGGCCTGACCGCATAGTCCCAGTGTTTCGAAATCTGATTCCGAATGGCTCTAACATAGTCGAATCCTTCTCCCGTGGGATGATCTGCCTCCAACAACTTCTTGTCGTTGATCTGGTGGCACTGCACGCATGTTTTGGCCCGAATGCCGGTATCGCGCAACTGTAGCATTCCTACCTGCAGCGCCTTTTGATAGCCGGGTCGAGCGGTACTCAGCGGATCTTTGGGGACGCTGCCCTCCTGATGAACTTCATAGTAGCCGACGCCTTTAGGGCCGGCCGGCCCGTGGCAATTCTCACAACTAACGCCGGTGTTAATATTCTTGCCCTCGCGTCCGCCGACGACCTCGCCGTGGCACTCCGCGCACTTGGAGTTTCCTTTCAGATAGCTGCCGGGCGCCAGGCCGTAGGCAGTAGCGATGCGCACAGATCTCTGTTTCTTGCGTTTCAGGCTCTGCACGGTTCCGAAATGCGGGTCGCCTTTCCACCAGACTCCATCGGACTGGTGACATGCCCCCTGCTCCGTGCCGCAGGAACGATAACCCAGCGTCTTGTACTTTCCCCTCTGCGCCAGGGCCGGGGAATCAAAACTGACGGCCATCAGAAGAAATAGCAATAGAAGAGCCGTCCGACAAATCCACGGTTGCCGGGCAACGGTCAAACCGCCAAGCCCCGTTCGGGCAGAGGCGCTAATCTGATTTGTCACCCGGGAATTCCGTCAAAGAAATCTTGCCGAACCTTATCAGCTTCTTCCAAAGCTCATCCTCGACCGTGTAGATCTCTCCGGTATCATCGCGATAGAATGACTGTTGCTCGGTCAGTGTGAAGGGCCTCGACCCAAGCCGGCCAAAGATGCTCACCTGGTTGCCGCTCTCGTCGACGGCGCGGTCGCGGTCAAGCCCTTTTGAAACGGCCAGAGCAGCACCACGGGTTTTCCGTGAAGCGATAAGAAGCGGCGCAGGCCTTGGGCTAAAACCCAGATGGCCCGGCGTCAGGGGGGAAGTGAGTTGCACGACGCGTAAACCATTTCTCCCGTCAGCTACATAAGCAAAAAGACTGGCATTGGTGGAGGCAACCTTGACGCCGCGGACGTCGTTCAGTTTACCTTTCGCGGTGAATACCTGGTCGACTCGAATCGATTCCGGCTTTTCGATATCGATGATTACCAGGCCGGCCGGGCCGCCGGCCACATAAGCGTAGGTGCGGGCACAGTAGATATCATTTGCCTGCGGCAGCGCGACATAGCTTTCCGGCACCAGCGCGGGCCGGGCCGGGTCAGTGATATCCACCACATTGACGCCTGTTTCATCGCAAATAAATGCGTAGCGGAACTGGATCGCGATCGCCTTCGGCCTGAGCAATTCCGGAGAAGACACCATTGCCACGATGTTCGGAGAAAGCGGCTTCTCGATACTCACCACCACCAATCCGGCATCACACAGGACGTAAACGTAATTGCCCGCCACGCTCAAGTTTATGGCGCCGTTCAGAACTCCGCCTGGATTGAAAGTCACGGCGCGCTTGAGAAAATTGTTGCGCGGATCGCCATCGACCAGGTTCATCACATCCACCAGAATGAGCCCTTCGTATTTGTCAGTGATGTACGCATAACTGTACAGAGGATGCAGCGGCTTCTCCTGATTGTCCGGGTTGGCGACCACTGACTGTCGGCGGGTATCTACCGGCATATTGGTTGGCAAAGCCACGGCCGTAGCGAACCTGGTCGCAACGTGAGTGTCCTGCCCCCACGCCGAAACCGGAGATGAAACAATCCGCTGCGAATAACCCTTGTTGTCAATATTGGCGACATCATAAACACGAAACCCCGCCTTTCCGCCGGCCGTGTAAAGATACTCGCCGCGCAGTTGCAGACCGAGCACTCCGTCGCCGCCGTGACCGTGGCTTGAAGCCAGTTTGCGCTGCCGGCCCAGGTGCTCCCGGTAATAGTCCGGGTAGGCCAGCTTGTGCAGGTAACTGCCGATGACTGCCTGCGGCTCATCTGTTTCGGTAACCTCCACCGCTTCGAAGCCGGCCTTGCCCTCAGCAACATAGAGAAACTTACCCATAAAATTGACAAAATTGGTGCCGTGCAAAAGCATCTGAGCCATCCAGGCATTGTTGTCGTTTCTTTCTGAAAGATGGCAGTCGGAACAGGTTCGGGTTTCGGTCTTGCGGACAGTATGCGCAAAATGCGGATTAAAGGCCTGACTACTGTATCCGGGTGCAGAAATTGGCGGTTGCTGCAGGTAAACCTGCTCGCGGTTGGCATTACGCGAGCTGAGAATCAAAGCGCTGCTCGAACGCGCGGTGGTTACCTTGTTGCCTTTGGTGCTACCGTTGACACACAGCATGAAGCCGTCGTCGCGAATGACCTGCGGGTTGTAAGTTGTCCAATTGCGGGTGGTGCCGCCTTCAAAATGGTTCATCTCTTTCTTCCAATTGGCCTGCTGTGGCAAGTGGCATCCGAAACAGTTGGTAATCCACGAAGTATGGCAAGCCTGGCACTCCATTTTTTCATAAATGTGTGCCAATTGTCCGGGGTCGAGAGTTTCCGGGTCCTGCACGTGGCCGCCTTTCGACACGAGCTTGGCTGCCATCGCTTTTGGATTGAAGGAAGCAGACGCGGGGTTAATGGACGTCTTGACCTGGCTTATTTCCCATGCCAGCGTGTCTACCAGCATCGACCGCTGAATGCGGCGGTCGCCATCACGTTCGAACCTTGCGTCGCCGAACGGTGTCCGCAATGCCGTCAACTCGGTCCCGTTTGCGGGAGCCGCAACCCCGGAAGTGCGCAGGGCAGCAAACGCGGCCACATTGCCGTGACAATCCACACATTGGATTTCGATCGCGTTGTGGAACTCGCCGTGCAACTTGCCGGTGCCGTGCGAATCCCGGTCAAAATGGCAGTCGATGCAATGCATGCCTTTTTCCATGTGAATGTCTTTGAGGTGGACCGCCTTCGGCGACCGGCGGCAGGACTCATCACAAAAGGATGACTCGCCCTCAAGCTCAACCACGCCGTGGAACTTGTGCTCAGACTGCCATGGGATGGATTTGTTGTCCTTGTCGAGCAGATTGCCTTTACGATCTTTCTTGAAGACAGCTCTGAAAACCCAGCCATGCCCGTTGTAATCCGCGAATTGCGTCTTTTTTAGCTTCGGGTTGAGCTTGCTGACATTCGCCAGAAAACGCTTATCTCCCCACTTGCCGCGCAGCACAGCCTCTTCCGGATTCGCATCGATGAGAGCGAAGGCCTCTTCCGGCGACGGATATTTTTGCTTTTTGGGGTACATCACGCGGCCGTCGGTTTCGTAGTCCCACATTTGAAAGCCGTAAAAAGTATTCATAAATCCGTTCGGCTGGTGCATGTGGCAGACCATGCACTGACTGGAAGGAATGCTCGTGGTGAGGCGGTGTTGAATCGGATGCCCCTCCTGCCCTTTCCGAATGGCGCGGTCCGCGGATGCGCCTCGGCCGAGATGTCCATATTTGGCAAACGGGCCGGAATGCTCCGGTGAGCGGTCGTTGGCATAGACCACGTGACAGGCAGTACACCCACTCGATCGGTAGTCGCCCGGGTGATCGTTCGTTCCCAAAAAAGACAGATGGGGATCGTTCAGCCGGGTTTTATGGATGTTGAGCACAGGTGAGCTGATCCGCAGTTGTGTCCCGAGCCCGCGATCGCCGAGCTTCATATCCGGCTTCCCGGGCAGTTCCAGCGGAACAGGAACGCCGATGTTGGAAGGATTGATGCGCGAGACCTTTCCGCCCCGTTCAAACGTCCGGAAGATGTTCCCGACCTGAGCGATTTCCCAACGAGGCAGGGGCAAAACGAACGGCAAAATGCCCTTGTTGCGGATCTCTTCCGGCGTCGGTACCGGCACCGTGTTGATGCGCAAAGGTGTGCCGTCGCGGCCGTAGCTTTCGCCAAAATTATAGACTTTGTTTGAAACGATGCCATTGTTGTAGGCCGCTCCGCCCCATAATAAGGTGGAAGTCGTCATCATGCTTTTCTTGACACGCAGGACTTCCTGCGGATGACAAGACCCGCAAGTCTCATCTGCGATGCGCAAGTCGCCGGGATTGACAAATCTGACAAACTCGGGCCTCTCCTCGTTCAAAAGTGTGAAAGAACGCACCGGGTTCGCCGACGACTGCCAGCGCTCCGGGAATCTGGGCTGAACATGGGCCGCCGTGAGCGTCCGTGCTCGCGGGTTGCCGCCGTGGCAGTCTGTGCAGCCCAATTTCACGGCCTCGGACACGTGCATCTTCTCGATACCGTTGTGGCAGACCAAGCAACCGGCGCTCTTTTCCAGCACATTTTCGAAGCTCTGCCGGATACGCCGCCGGCCCTTCGGCCTGGCGTCCTCGCTTGACTGCGAAAACCCATCGCCGGCAAGAACTGCCAGACAGGCAAAAAGCCAGGCTAAGTACGCAGATTTCCCGGGAAAGCCGGGTCTACTTTTGCCGGAGTTCCCGGTCTGAAAGACGTACGCCTGCGGGACCAACGCAATCAGAGATTTGTAGATGTTTGACAGCGCCATCTTATAAATGCTTTCCGTTTTTGAATGAACTAATTTCTTTTCCTCGCATTCTGCCTCCTTTTCGACCTGAATTAGTAGGTAAAAATCAGGGAGGTCGAGAGGGAAAACTGTGTCCCCGGAGACTCGTAAAGGTCATTGAATCCTGACAGGGGCGTCAATGCGTTCAGCGCAAAACTGACAATTGCGTTGTTGTTCAAAAAAGGCCGGTAGGTCATGCCGATGCCGTAGTCCAGCCCGATGGCGCGCCGGACATTTTGATTGACAAATTGCGAGAGAGCGGCCGTGTTTATGAATCTGATGTAGTTGCCGTTCAGAGACAGGCTTAGCTTCGGGGTTAGGCTAGCGAGGTACCCAAGGTTCAGCAGGAGGAGGCCGGGATTGACGAAGTTCGCCTGCCCCTCGGTCTTGTTGCCGCGCAGGTTTGGCACCAGACTGCTCCTGCTGACCAGGTTAACCCCCAACAATCGAATCCCCTGACTGTTCCAGTAACTGACCGGCCCGCCGGCGAAAAACGGCAAGTCCAGGATCGTGTCAAAGCCCCGCCCTACTCCATCCAAAGGCTTGCTGTCGCCGGACGCGTAGAATGCGGACAGGCTTACCCGCATCCAGTCTTTGTCCAGCGACAGTTCGAGCGCTGCCATTTGCGCGTTCAGCGTAATGGCTTGCCCGGCCAGAGAGTTGAAGCTGTCTTTGCCAAACACCTGGTAAAAAGCGTGCGTGATGTTCAAGCGGCCAAAGTGTCCGTCGCCGTTCCAACCGAAATAGAAGGCCTTGATATCGTGCGGTACGCTGCTTCCCAAAATAGAAGGCCGGACCGGCACACCGTTTTCGTCAACATAGACGCTCGGTTTGTCATGATTATAATGAAAACTGAGCTGGCCGGTGTACCCGAGTTTCAGGAAATCCTGTTTGTAAAGATTGGCCACAAAAACATCCTGGTCCCTGTTCTCAAAGACCGTGTTGAGTTTGCTGTTGGTGTCTTTTTCCAGCATTTTGAAGTAAGCAAAATTGTACTGCAAGCGATTTGAAGCCGCGCTGCCAAACAAGCGAGCGCCCAGATTTGCATCCTCAAAAACAAATCCGCGAAAATCGCTGATAAACGGCTGGATTCCGGCTTTTACGGAAATGAAGTCGTACGCCTTGCTCAGGTTGAAGAGGTGCTTTTCGATGAACAAGTCCTGGAACGCCAGATGGCTGTCATAGCGATTTGTGCCCTGGCGAACGTTGATACTGACGTCGTTGTTCTCCCGGGTCGTAATGTAGTTCAGGTTCACCACCGGCGTGATTTTTATCTCAAAATCCCGCGGCTTGTAGGCCGTGTTTCCTTTATAAAGCTCGAATGAAAACTTGATGGTTTCATTCAATAGCAGGCGGCTCTGGCTACCGAAGAAGCGCTGGTTTTGGCCACGGGCGCCGCTGATCGCGCTTGGCGTCGGAACGGCAAAAGCTTCGGCAAAATTCTCGATAGATGCCGACAGAATCAGAAAGAGGTTCTGTCCGGCGATGGGAAAATCTCCCTTCAGAATATTCTGATTGTACGGGTCGATATACGCGCCTTTGACATTGAGTTGATAAGGTGGCGGTTGCACACCTTGCCAGCGGTCGACAACCGGTTGAAAGTGTCGGGTTGTATCTGCCGCCGGTCGTGCCGGTGGCCGTTCCTGGGCCCATATCGGATTCAACAAAACCAAGAGTAGCGCAAAGCACACGAGATAGGTTGTTAGAAAAACTTGCCGGTACATTCGATTCTCTGATTTTCTTTAGTTGGTGAATGGTTGACGCGGAAACTTCAAGTAGGGCAGCCGCACACCGTCGTAGAAAAACTGGTCCGACCGGATCGGCGCAGGCGCGTCAAGACCGCCTGCCCCTGCCGCGGCGATGAAGTCATCCTGATCCACACCATCGCCACTGACACCGATGCCGCCGACCAGTTGGCCATTTCGGTAGAGCGGGATACCGCCGGGAAAAATGGTGATGCCGTTGCCATAAGGTGCCAGGCCCAGGTTCTGCTGCCAGCGATAGTCGTTGACCGGCAGAATCGGATCCGGGACAAACAATGGGCCTGGCTGTACAGGCCGACCCAATGTGGCCTGGTCGATGCCCGGCGGGAAAAACCGCTGACCCAGAAAACCCACCACCCTGGTGGTGACCGCCAATTGCTGGTTTGCGGGCAAACCCAACGCCTGCCGGATTTGGGCACCATAAGTGGTGGATGAATCGCTAAACGCCACCACGGTACGCGCTTTCTGCACTGCGACATCGTAACTGAACAAAGTGGCATCCGGCGTGCGCCAAACGCCGAGAACCGTGCCATCGACGTCCACCACCGCTACGAAAACACGTGCCGCGGAACCGATCGGCCGCCTGATGGCAGCCCGGGTTCGTCCGGCCTGGGCAACCGCCTGGTCGAGGATCTGTTGTACGTCGGCATCGCTCAGGAATTGTCCCGGTCTTGCAGCGTAATTGTGGATGCCATCCCCCAGGTCGACGGCTCCTTGTGGCGGAAAGTTTACCGGATTGGGCAGCGGGTACGTCGGGTCGAGGCTACCGCGAGAGGCCAAATCCGCAAAAGTAAGATTAAAGCCCCCTGCCGGTGCCTGGGAGTTGGCATAAAGCAGCCGCACTCCGTCCAGAAAGACGTTGTCACCGCGTTTGTCCGGTGGCACTTCATAGCCGGCGACTGCGCCAAGCGCGATGCTTTCATCAGGTATAGAACCGCCGCAGTCCACGAGAAAATTGCCTGGCAAGAGCCCCACCGTACCAAAACTGCTGACGCCCAATCCACCGGCCAGCAGACCGCTCTTGTAAACCGGCACCCCGCCTGGCACGCCTGTAAGACCCTGTTGCCCGCTACCATTCTGCCCCGGCGGGGTGCTGTTGTTTGGCTGGACATCACTGCCGCCCAGACTCGAAAAAGGTACACCGTAAAGTGGCCCACCAGTCGTATTTGCAGCCGTCGGTGGAAAGTGGGAACGCGTGATGTAGCAGGCGGTCAGTGTACTGAAACCGTGTTGATTGCTGCTCAGATAGGCGGCAGTGCGCGCTTTCGCCACGGCGCCGACGTTAACATCCCACACCGACCCGCGCGTCCCGGACATGCTGAAAATCCCCAGAATGTTGCCGGCCCGGTCACAGACTGAAACAACCACGCTTTGGTTCTGCCGCTCCGCCTGCTCAACCGCCTGCGCGATCAGAACTTGCACGTCGTCCTGGGATAAACCTGGTGTAACGCCGGGATCGGGCACCGCGGGTGAGGTGCCGGAAGCACAGCTTTGCAGCAGAGCCGCTAGCCCCACAAGCAGCACTCCCTGACAGATCGCTCTTTTCTCTTTTTGCGCCATTGTCCTACCCCTAATTGTTAAGCGCACCGGCAGTGATCCAGTCGCTGATTTGCTGAATCTGGGCCGCCGATAATAAGTTGTTTCCCCCCGGAGGCATAACCGCGCCGTTGACGCCATTGCCCTGAGTAATGTCGAGCAAATAACTCAACGTAAGGTCACCGGCGGTGACACGATTCTTGTTCGGATTGTGCAAGGATTGAATGCCGACCAGATTTGCAAACGACTGGGCAGTCCCGTCGAGGCGAAACGGCGCCAGTCCGCCAGCTACGTGGCAAGGTGCTATCCCGCAACTCGGCGTAAGCGTCGTGGCCTGAATGCTGCTGAGTGTGGGTTGTCCATTCAGCCCCGGTGGCGGTGGAGGATTCAGGACGCTGTTCTGCTGCGGTCGTTCGCAGGCGGTAAAACTGACCAGGGCTACTAAGGTCACCAAAGTTAGCTTTGAATAAGTCATTTCCGAAACTCCTTTTTCGTCCAAACCGGCGGTTGCAACGGAGCCGATTTCTTCAAAGTGGGTTGTACTCTGCTCTCTGCAGGACACTGGTCGCGCAGACTTGTCTGAAAGTGATTTTCGCAACTTGGCCCTCGCTTCCGGCAACTGGCGTGCCATTTTGCAAACCCTTGCGCGCACTCAAAAAATTCGAACTCAAATTAACTGCTGCATTTCGCGGTGACCATACGCCAGGTGCAGAGATGATGGTTTCGACAATGTAAGCGGAATTACAACTTTGGTATGTTTGCGAATGAAAAGAGAGGGCTGGGTTGCAGATGGGCGAGCAGGGCTTTCTGTCACGGGCAGGCGTACGCCTCAGGCCGAAAACATACCGCAGTCACCCGGTCGAACTGAGGCAGCACTGTGCGCGATCTGTCTGCACAGCGACCGTGGCAGATGACGGCTCACGGCCAAACGGGGCCGAAGACTACCCGCGGATGCCGACATTTGTGTCCTCGCGTGGGCAGGCGACACTTGCGGCAAGCTGGGACACGATACGGTTCCCTGTGCAAGTTTAAGAATGACAGCTAACATTTCTCACTTCATGAATAGCATTTAATTGCAAGATTCTACAGAAGTTAAGCAAATCTCCACTCCCGGGAGGGGACAGATTCAAACTCGTAGAGAGTTTGAATCAGGGGTGGGTGCGTGACCAGCGGCAGGCAGGCGTACCCACCCCGGTTCAAAACGCTGAACGCGATTTGAACCTGCCCCTCCGCGCGCGTTATGCGTTTGGAGAGGATTTAGATACCAAAAAGAGTTTCCTCCGAAGGAGGAAGCCAAGTGAGAAATATTAGTAATGACTAAACATAACAACGGAACATCCGATCATAGATAAGGTCCACGGTTCTTGGCACCCCGTTTGCAAGTAACGCCTCAAACTATCATCGTGCGGCAACACCTGATTTCACTTTCATGGAGGTATCTTGACTATGTCATTCAAAAAGTACTGGATTCACTGCCTGCTTGCGCCCGTCTTATTTGCAGCTTGTAGCAGTAACCCAAGTTCATCAAATGGTAACAATGCCATAAAAATAAGTATTCGGAGCGCCAGTACGAGCTCGACTGTGCAAAAGGCGACTCAGCCAAGCGACACCACCGTTACGCTTACCAGCGTTCGGCTCGTGATCGATGAAATCGAGTTTGAGAGTGATATAGGAGATACCCTGGATTTTGACCTTGAAGAACCATTTGTCAGGGATTTGGTGGTAGGTCCTACGGTACAGGAGATCAAAACGGTCTCAGTGCCGCCCGGCACTTACAAAAAGCTTGAAATCGAAATCGACGACCTACACCCGCGTGATGGTATTGTGTATACCAACAATCCCGACCTGCAGGATCTCAGCATTTTGGTGAAAGGCTTCTTGAACGACGATCCCACCAACACTTTTCAGTTTGCAAGCGACCTGGATGAAGAACAGGAGCAGGAATTCGAACCGGCGATCACAATAGATGAAGATACCCCAGCTACCAATGTCGTGTTGAGCGTCAACATGAATAGCTGGTTCGTGGATCGGGATGGCACCTTCCTCGACCCGCGTCTGATACAAAACCGGAGCGCCATCGAGGGCAACATAAAGAACTCCATCGATGTCTTTGAGGACAAGGACGACGATGGCGAAGATGATGACAGTGATGATGACTGATTTTAAGCCATAAGAACAGGGCCGCTACTCAAACACAACTTTAGCCACGTTGCCATCGGCGCCGGCTGCCCAGCCTGCATCGCCTGAGCGCGAAAAACTCAGGGTGTGGTAGCCGGCATGGCCGAGGTCCTGCCAGCTCTCACCACCGTCTGCCGAGAAACCCGCACCGTGTGAACCAACCGCAACCCAAATGTCGGTCCCTGGGACATGCGCCACACACGACCGAAAGCCGGTAACTTCAGCATCTTCCGGAAGGTGCCAGGTCTTGCCGCCATCTCGTGTCCGCGCTATGGTCCCTCCGGCTTTGGTTGGCTTTGCGTAATCACCACCAACCGCGACGCCCTTCAAGTCATCTGCAAAAACGATCGAGAAGATGCCCGCGGACGGCGTTCCGTGCAAGATCGGCGTGGTAAAGATTCGCCAGCCCTGGCCGGCAACGCCGGAGCTCATCACACGTGCGGCAGCGCCTCCGGTACAAATCCAGATGGCTTCACCGTGGACAAAGATACCAGTACCGCTGGCAGCAAAGCCATACTCGCCATCATTTAGAGGCGGCAGTTCGTCCGGCGAGACTCGTGTCCAGGTCTCACCACCGTTGTAAGTCCTGATGATAAATGCACGACCGTCCACCGGATCGCCATAAGCTATTCCGGTTGTATCATCGCGAAAGGCGAACCCGTCGAGGAATCCTTCCGGATGTAAATTGATGAACTGCAGCGCCCACGTCCGTCCGGCATCTTCGCTTTTGAAGATGCGCGACTTGTTCCCGGCTCCTGCACTCATCAAAAACACCGTTCGACTATTCAGTGCTTCAACGTCGCGAAAATCCAGAGAGTCCGCGCCCGGGACCGTTTGCAAAAGCCAATTGTCGCCGCCGTCAATTGTGTGCAGCACCGTACCGCCCGTACCCGTGACCCAGGCCTGGCCGGCATCAACAGCGCTTGCTCCACGCAGGGAAGCCGTTACACCGCTCTTTTGCGGCAGGAACCTGACGGACACAGCTTGCTTCTCCTCGCGCGCAACGACGCTGCCTGCCAGCATAAGCGCAGCAACAAACAGCAGGAACGTGGGTTTCATTTTTTGCCTCTTTGTCTTCGATCAAAAGAAATCAACAACTATGACTTAGTCGGCTGTCCAAAGTGACGTAGATGCCACCGACAACCAGAATTGCACTCAGAGCCATTGCCGGGGTTACAGGTTCATCGAAAAAGCAATAGCCCAACAGCACCACCAGCAACGGCACCACACTGTAAACCACGCTCGCCGTCAGGGTCGGCCCGATGGTCTTGATACTGAAATTATAACAAAGGTAACCGAGACCGGAAGCAAACACGCCCATGTAAAGCAGTGCAAAGAAAGCATTGAGCGAAGCCTGCCGCAACTGCGCGCCGGCATTTTCCCGAGCCGCAGGAAAGGCCAACAGCAAGACCGCGACGAGGGCTGAGTAATACGTCAGCGCAAAACTATGACAGCGTTTCAGTAAATGGCGGAAATAAAGCGAGTAGCCGACCCAGCACAGGACGGCGCCCAGCATGAGAAGATCACCCCGGCCGAATTTCAATCTTAAGAGTGTCGAAGCATCGCCTCTGGTCAGCAAGAGCAGCACACCGGAGAAGGCCAGGAGAACGCCAAGATAATTTCGCGCGGTCAGCTTTTCCCGCAGCACCAACGCCGCACAGCCTGCGGTGACAACCGGGCTCATAGCGTTGATGATGGCCGTGTTGGCGACCTCGGTAAAATTCAGGCTAAGAAAGAAGAGATAGTGATACCCCACAATCCCGCTGAGCGCCAGCAGCGACGTTGCAACCAGAGCGGACACGGGCAAGCGCAGGGCAGCAAGCCCAAAATATGGTATGAGCAGATTTAGAAAAGAAAACGCCACCAGGTACCTGAAAAATGTGGTGGTCAATGGCAGAAGCTCGAGCGTCGAAACCTTTGCGGCCACAAAGCTACCGGAAAACAAAATGCCGGCAGAGACTGCCGGCAGATATTCGGTGGCCCGCGAGCCGGTCATTTCTTGGGGCCGGCGCTGCTCTGTTGTGCTTTTTCAATCTTGGCCCAGCCGTCGCGCAGCGGCACGGTGCGATTGAAGACCAGTCGGTCAGGCCTGTAATCGACAGAATCGACGCAGAAATAACCCAACCGTTCGAATTGGACACCGGCACCGGGCACGACCTCCTCCAGGCAAGGCTCCAGCTTACATCCTTCCAGCCTTTGCAGGGAGTCAGGATTCAAAGCCTGCCGAAGATCCTCTTCACCGGCAGGATTGGCAGAGCTGAACAATCGGTCGTACAGACGCACTTCCGCAGAAATGGCGTGTTCCGCGGACACCCAATGAATGGTTCCTTTCACTTTGCGGTCGCTGCTGCCTGCCCCACTCCGGGTCTCGGGGTCGTAAGTGCAGCGGAGTTCAATGACTTCCCCGGTTTCCGGGTTTTTGATGACCTCTTCGCATTTGATGATGTAGGCATAACGCAACCGCACTTCTTTGCCGGGCGCGAGGCGGAAGAACTTCCTGGGAGGATCTTCTCTAAAATCATCCTGCTCAATGTAAAGCACACGCGAGAAAGGTACCTTGCGTTTGCCGGCCGCGGGATCTTCGGGATTGTTCACTGCTTCGAGCTCTTCGACCTTGTCTTCCGGGTAATTCTCCAGGACCAATTTCAGGGGCTTGAGGACGGCCATGCGGCGTTGCGCAATCTCATTGAGATGCTCGCGCACACTATGTTCCAGGAGGGCGACTCCGACGATGCTCTCGCGCTTGGCCACACCGATCAGCTCACAGAAGCGCCTAATTGATTTCGGGGTAAACCCGCGCCTGCGCAGACCGGCAATAGTGGGCATGCGTGGGTCATCCCATCCGCTTACGTGGCCTTCGGCTACAAGCAACATCAACTTACGCTTACTAACTACGGTATAAGTCAAATTCATTCGCGCAAATTCAATCTGCCTCGGTT
The DNA here is from genome assembly GCA_029262055.1 of Candidatus Zhuqueibacterota bacterium. Taxonomy (GTDB): domain Bacteria; phylum Zhuqueibacterota; class Zhuqueibacteria; order Oceanimicrobiales; family Oceanimicrobiaceae; genus JAJDAD01. The sequence continues at coordinate 150,303 of JAJDAD010000092.1, read as the reverse complement.
GGTAGATCTCGAGTTCCTGCAGGAACCAGTCATAGAGGGGCCGGTGATCCTCAAATTCCAGCGTGCAAAGAGAATGGGTAATGCCCTCAATGGAATCTGACTGGCCATGCGCCCAATCGTACATCGGGTAAATGCACCAGCTGTTTCCTGTCCGGTGATGCTCGGTATGCAAAATACGGTACAGCACGGGGTCGCGCATGTTAAGATTGGGAGAGGCCATGTCGATTTTGGCGCGCAAAACTTTTGCTCCATCAGGATATTCTCCTGCGCGCATTCGCTCAAATAGGTCAAGGTTCTCTTCAACGGTGCGGTTCCGGTAGGGACTCTCACGACCTGGCTCGGTCAGTGTACCACGATGCTCCCGGATTTCACCCGCGGTTAAGTCGTCGACGAACGCTTTTCCTTTCTCAATCAAATGTACCGCGAAGTCGTAGAGTTGTTCAAAATAATCGGAGGCATACAGTTCGCTTTCACCCCAATCAAAGCCGAGCCACTTGACGTCTTCCTTAATCGACTGAACGAACTGATCTTCTTCTTTGGCTGGATTGGTATCGTCAAATCGAAGGTTGCAATGCCCACCGAACTCCTGTGCCACGCCGAAGTTCAGGCAGATCGATTTGGCATGCCCAATGTGTAAGTAACCATTTGGCTCAGGTGGGAATCGCGTTACGGTTTTCTTGCCGGACTGTCGGTTCTCCAATTCGGCATTGATGATGTTGCGGATGAAGTTTGATGCTTTCGGAGCTTCCGTACTCATTGTGTTGGACGCCTCTGATCTGTTTTGGTTGCCTTTGAATTCAATCGACTAACATAACAGTTACATTCGCTCAGGTCAAGGATTATTTGGCCTGCATTGAACTGTTTGCGAGTAAAAGAGCAAGAGCCGACAGAACAAGAATAGGCATGTCTGGAAGAGCAATTTTTTATGAGAATTGGCCTTGACTTTCTCAGACCCAAAGTGCTACCATTAGCGAAATCATGTTGGCGAATGACAGGTTATAGGGAAGCAGGACCGAATCCATTCACGACCACGAGAAGACACTCTACTAAAGGACACGGGTAATGAGACCAAGCAAGAACAATGAGCCGAATGTGAACTTGAACTTAAACGTTCGCGGTTTGGAACAATCGGCCACCCTCCTAATCAATGAACGCAGCAAGCGTCTGATTAGTGAAGGTCGAAAAGTCTACATGCTGGGGCTCGGCCAGTCGCCGTTCCCGGTGCCCGACCCGGTGGTAGAGAGACTGAAGGAGCATGCACATGAAAAGGCGTACTTGCCCGTCAAAGGTCTACCGGAGTTGAGGGATGCCGTTGCAAACTACCATTGCCGCCGCGAAGGACTTCACTGTTCCGGCGAGGATGTTTTCATCGGGCCGGGCTCCAAAGAGCTGATGTTTATCTTGCAGCTCGTTTACTATGGAGATTTGGTCATTCCATATCCGAGTTGGGTTTCATACGCGCCACAAGCAAGCATCATTGGACGCCACATTCGCTGGGTGCCTACCTACCCGCGAGACCGCTGGCGGCTCACGCCCGAGGAACTGGAGAACATTTGCCGAGACGATCCGACCCGCCCGCGGATAGTGATCCTCAATTATCCCAATAATCCAAGCGGCAGCACCTACCGTCTGGAGGAACTCAAAGGTATTGCCGCTGTAGCGAAAAAATACCGGGTAATTCTACTATCAGATGAAATTTACGGTGAATTGCACCATACCGGGCAGCATGTGTCGATCGCTCGCTTTTACCCGGAGGGCACAATCATCAGCAGTGGCCTGAGCAAGTGGTGCGGTGCCGGCGGATGGCGGCTTGGCACCTTCACCTTCCCGGAGTCATTGCGCTGGCTACTCGAGGCCATGGCAGTGGTGGCAAGTGAAACCTACACGGCGACCAGCGCGCCGATTCAACATGCTGCGGTGCGTGCGTTCGAGGGAGGACCGGTCATTGAAGATTACCTGATGCGGTCGAGACGCGTTCTCCGGGTCTTCGGTCGCTATATGTCTAAGCGCCTGATGGACACCGGCTTGCTGTTACCAGAGCCTAAAGGCGGTTTTTATCTTTACCCTGATTTCAAACCCTTTGCAGACCGATTGCGCCAGAGGGGCATCACTACCAGCTATCAGTTGTGTGAACGACTGCTGGCAGAGACCGGCGTCGCAATTTTGCCTGGATCTTTTTTTGGCGCAAAGCCGGAGGAACTTTCGGCGCGTTTGGCTTATGTTGATTTTGACGGTGGCAAGGCACTGAAAGCTCTCGAAAACGTGCCCCCTAACAAGGGCAATGCATGGGAATTTATCAAAGAGAATTCTGGCGCTCTGGTGCCAGCGGTCGATGAAATCTGCGCTTGGCTTGAGAAAAAGGAATAGCCGGAAACTGCCCGTGTCGAATATTCTTTGGAGCCCATCACAGACTCAAATCGCGCAGTCAAATATGACGCGCTTCACGGAGTACTTAGCAAGCAAGTCCGGCAGAAGCTTTCCCGACTACAATTCTCTGCACCGATGGAGCATCGAGGACCTCGAGTCCTTCTGGCACAGCCTTGTCGAATTTTCCGGCCTCATCTATACCGGCTCCAGTGAGCCGATCCTGGAGTCTGCCGAAATGCCGGGGGCACAGTGGTTTCCACAAATGAAATTAAATTATGCAGAGAACGTTCTTGGCAGAAATTATCACGGAACGGCTGTTAAGTACATTACGGAAAGTGGGCCAGATGGGGAGCCGGAGGCCAGGCATGCTGGAGAGCATACATTTGAAGAACTGACTATCCTCACGGCCAGATGCGCTCGAAGTCTCCGTCAGGCTGGCGTAAGACGAGGAGACCGAGTTGCCGGCTATGTCGCCAACGTACCGGAGGCGGTAATCGCTTGCCTGGCGTGTGCGAGTATCGGTGCTACCTGGTGTAGCGCCTCACCAGATTTTGGACTTGCAGCACTTTGCGAACGCTTCGTACAGGTCGAGCCTAAGCTTCTCTTTGCGAGCACGCATTATGTTTATGGCAACAAGACCTTTCCTACGACCGATGTCGTAAGCCAGCTTAAGAACAGAATTGGCTCCCTGGAAAAGATAATTTCCATACCTTTTCCAGTGGGTGAGTGCAGAATTCCGGGCGACCTGGTTTGGGACGAATTTCTCGGACCGGATGATGATCCTGATTTGGAATTTGAACAAGTCTCTTTCGACCATCCCCTCCTCATTCTTTTTTCTTCGGGAACCACAGGGGCGCCAAAATGTATCGTTCACGGCACTGGCGGGACGCTCCTGCAGCACCGCAAAGAACTGCAGCTGCATTGCAACTTAAATCCCGGTGACTCGTTGCTCTACTTCACGACCTGCGGCTGGATGATGTGGAACTGGCAGCTCTCCGCCCTTTCATTGGGCGCTACTCTCTGTCTTTTTGATGGCAATCCCGGTTACCCCGATCTCTCGGCTATCTGGCACCTTGTGGACGAGCAGCAGATTTCTCACTTCGGAACGAGCGGCCGCTTCCTGGAAGCCTGCATGAAAAGCCAGCCTGAACTATCCCTAACGAACGCCTGCTCCTTCGAATCGCTGGGCACACTGCTTTATACTGGTTCTCCACTCTCCGCAGAAGGGTTCCGGTGGGTTTACGAACAGGTCAAGAAAGACGTGCACCTGGCAGGTATATCCGGTGGCACCGACATCGTATCGTGCTTCATCCTGGGAAATCCCAATCTACCGGTTAGAGCAGGAGAAATTCAGTGCAAAGGACTTGCAGTTGATGTGGTAGCCTTCGGTGAGCGTGCCGAGATTCTTCAAGGCAAGCCCGGTGAATTGGTTTGCCGGCAATCAATTCCTTCGATGCCCATAGGATTTTTAAACGATCCAGGCGGCAAAAAGTACCATGACGCCTATTTTGATGTTTATCCAGGTATTTGGCGGCACGGCGATTTTGTTGAATTCACCGAATCCGGCGGGGCAGTAGTCTACGGCAGAAGCGACACGACCCTCAATCCGGGAGGGGTTCGCATCGGCAGCGCTGAAATCTACTCGGCCCTGGATTCAATTAAAGAGATTACAGGCTCGGTGGTCGTCGGTTGGGTTCCGCCAAACGAATCGGACGAGGTGATCGTTTTGCTTGTGGTTCTTGCTGAGCAACAGAAGTTAGACACTGCCTTTAGAAATACGATTCGGCAGACCATTCGCACCAAGTACTCTCCGCGCCACGTTCCCAAACATATTTTTCAAATCAGTGAAGTACCGGTAACCAGAAGCGGCAAAACGGTTGAATTGAGCGTGAAAGCAATTCTGGCTGGGAACGCGATTTCCAATCGAAATGCTTTGGCCAATCCACAGATACTCGAAGCTATCGAACAAGTGCGGCGCGATCTGCATCTGCTGTATTCTTAGAGAGACGGTAGTAGACCTTTGCTCGAAGATGTTTACACTAGGGTGAGTTCGGCTGGTGACGGGGCATGCCAACGGATCCAGGTCAAGCTCGCGCTGAAGCTTGCCGGTGGGGGCTTCAGCTATATCGTACCTGTAGTTCGAACCTTGACTGCCGGAATCCGAGGAATCCCAAAAACGAAGATTGATTTCAGATAGGTCAGTGTATTTCTAACGCCAGCTCAAGATCAGCGATCAGATCGTTAACATCCTCAATGCCTACTGATAATCGTAACAGATTGGGCGGGACCTGACTCATCGGGCCCTCCACAGATGCCCTATGCTCAACCAGGCTTTCAACGCCTCCAAGGGAGGTTGCAGACGCGAATAACTTTAGCCTTGTGGCTATTGTTTTTGCTTCTGTTGCACCCCCCTTCACACAGAGCGATAGCATACCCCCAAAACCATTCGACATCTGGCGCTTGGCGATCATATGTCCCGGGTGACTCTCAAGGCCCGGATACAATACCGTTTCTACATTGGGGTGGCCCTCAAAATGTTGAGCGAGCTTCAGCGCGTTGTATGACGCGCGCTCAAATCTGATTGATAGCGTACGCAGGCCACGGAGTAGTAACCACGACTCGAAGGCCCCCAGGACTCCGCCAACGTGCTTACGAATGAACTTGATCTCTTCCCAGCGCTTATCAGTCGTTCGTGTGACCAGGATGCCGGCGGTGACGTCGCTGTGCCCGTTAAGATATTTTGTTGCGGAATGAAACACCAGATCTGCCCCAAAATCTAGAGCCCTTGTGGTGATTGGCGTGGAGACGGTGCAGTCGACGCCGAGAATAGCGCCGGCATCGTGGGCAGCCTCCGCCGCCACAGCGATATCAATCACGTCCCATGTGGGGTTGACCGGTGTCTCAATCCAAACAAGAGCGGTTTTGCCCGGCTTGATTGCATGTCGCACAGCGTTCTGATCGGTTGTATCAAACAGCGTTAGACCGATGCCTCTTTTCTTTGCGATGCGCCTCAGCCAATCCTGTGCACCGTGATACATAATCGTTGGTGCCACAATGTGTTGCCCCATGTTGACCGTCTCGAAGACGGCCGTGATGGCTGCCATACCAGACGAGAACAATTTGGCCTCGGCGCCACCATCAAGCTCGGCAGTCAGGTGCTCAACTTGATCGTAAGTAGGATTTTGATCGCGGCTGTAGATGTATTCGCCAATGAGCTCATAATCATCCCCTCGTACAAACGTTGTCGAGGGATGGATCGGCGGCGTAACCGCGCCGGTCCCACTATCAACGAAATGTCCTGCCTGAGCAAGAATCGTACTAATCGAGTATTCTTTCAAATTAATTCTCCTTGACCGTCATCCGTTTTTTGAGGTCTGGGTTTGCTGTAGCTGGATAAAAGAAATCACCTCAATTCTCACTGCATTAGCCAAACGCTCTCTCCACAATTTCATTAGCAAGAAGATCGACTGGGTCAATGACGGGTATTTTCAATGCTACTCCGTCTAGGGCAATGCCGATTTCGGTACAACCAGCAATAACACAAGCGGGCTTCTGCGCAGCAACGCTGTCGACTGCTTCTAATACTTTTTTCCGACTCGAGGCATTATTCCCGATGGCTTTTATCCCCTGCTCGCCATAAATGGCTTCCATGATTAAGTCCCTTTGAACTTCCTCAGGAGGAATGACCAATCGAAAATTCCCTATATATTTCTGAAACAGATTGATCTTAAGCGATCCGGTGGTGGCAAGCAGCAAAACTGGCTGGCCCTGCGTATGGTTTGCGTTGAGATGATTCGAGAGCAGTTCGATCATGTTAATCACGGGGATTGTGGCAACCTTCTGAATATCCTCAACAAAGTAATGAGCGGTGTTGCACGCAATAGCGACCATCTCCGCTCCCCACTTTTCCAGCATTTCGGCGGACTCCTGCATCATGGAAACAGGCGACGGTCCGTTTTCGAGAATAGCGCTAGTGCGGTCGGGAATTTGGGGTCGATTATCTACCAGTATCCGGATATGGTCCTGATCTTTTCCTGCTGGCGTGCGATTGATTATCTTGCGCATCAACTCTACTGTAGACTTAGGTCCCATACCACCCAAAATACCTGCTGTTTTTGGCATAACTATTCCTCTTCGAGTGCTCTCCTCGTTTTGTCTGCACCGCCACACTGTCGAGATTTCCCTATTTTCTTACCGGCACGAAGGTGATAATTCACGCAATTCAATTCGGCTGGACGGCAGGCCCGCCTACCTATAAGTCAGTGTCGGGGCGTCGCCGAAAGGCACCAAAAGAGAACCCCTACCCGAAAAACTTCGGATAGGGGTTCTTTTAAGCAAAACTGCGCTTTCGGTTAAAGCGACTAGAAGTTGTAAACACCACGCAGGTAAACCATGCCACCAAGATAGCCGATGGGAGTACGGCGTGGGTAAGGCATACCCTGCGATAAACGGGTCGCGATTTCGTCCGGAAAATTATCGAAAATGTTGTTCGCGCCGCCTATAATTGTGATATTGTGGGCAACCGGATAGCTTAGCTCTAAATCAACGAGCGTTTCAGCGCCAACATCTTCGCGCGCGCCGCGTTCGTCTTGAGTTTCGCCATAGTAGTTTGCGCGAACCATCGTACCGAGCTTGCCAAACTTTCGATTGAGCGTTACAGTGGCACGGTAGTTAGGCAGATTGTTTTCGAGATTGAAAACACCTTGCTCAGTCACCGGGTCGACGCCATTGACCTGCGTTTGGCTAAGGACCTCGGTGTCATTGTAGTTAAAGGCAACGGTAACGTCTGTTTTTCTGGCATCACTCCAGGTAGCTACTATGTCCAAGCCCTGCGTCCTGGTTTCAAGCGAATTGGTATAGAAAGCGATCTCTGAAAAGCTAGGATCGACCACAGGAAGACTTCTGGACTTGATGAGGCGATCATCTACTTCGATACGGTAAACGTCAGCCGTAAATCTCAGAGATGGAGCTGGGTTTGAAGCTATACCAAAGCTAAAATTCGTTGCGTTTTCCGGGGTAAGTGCCTTGCCACCAAATGCAAGAGCAAGCGCGGAAGTCGGACTTACCGTGCCTTCTTGCACTTGGGTGCCGGTTACGCCGTCGAAGGAAGTAACGATGGTTGAAACATTGGCTTGACCAGGGGTTGGCACCCTGAAGCCCGTAGATACTGCGCCACGCACAACAAAATTCTCCGACACAGTAAGGCGGCCCGCTAGTTTAAAATCGTCAGTAGTGCCAAACTCAGTGTAGTCCTCATGCCGGAGCGCTACCTGCAGCAGCAGGGCATCGGTGGCCTCCCACTCCGCATCAGCATAGGCGGCCCAGTTCTCGCTATCAAATTCACCCGAGATATCAGGACTATTGCCGGCCATGCCATTAGCTCCAACACCTGGAGCAGCATAGTTGGCACCGGTAGTCGGGTCGATCAATTGAGATACACTGCCCCATGGACCAGCTTTCCAGGATTGTTCGTCGCCTTCAAATATCGTGTAAGTTTCGCGGCGCCATTCCAACCCACCAGCCACATTGACATCCTCATTGAGGGCATAAGATAGATCAACGTTGAAGTTGAGACCTTCATTCTTTAGGTCGCCCACCTCAAAGTCAAATTGCGATTCGGGGCCAAAGGAGGCGTTTAATGAACCGTTGAGCTTATATTCGAGCCGGTTCGCGCCATAGGTAGCACTCACGTCATAAACCACGCCATTGTCAAAATTGCCCTTCAGGCCGGCGACTGCGCTGAAATCCGTTTGAAATCCTTCCAGGCGCGGCGTAAAACCTGCGGGGAATTCGTCACACCAACAGAAGTTGCCCTTTGATGGATCACTTGGGTCAAGCGGCAATGGTTCCAAGGCTCCGGCCCTGCCAGGAGCACGATAGAAAAAGCTGTAACGACCGTAGGTATCTGCAAAATTACCAAAGGAATAAAGTTGCGCGTTCTGGTTTAGGTCGAGACCGGCATTCCAGACGCTACGAAAACCGCTGCTTTTGGGACGACCCCAATTCATGGCAGGATCTTTTACATTGGGAATACCCGAAGCGGTGGCAGCAGCAGCAGCAGCATGCTGAACGCCGCGCGAAAGTTCTGGACTACGGGTATACTCACCAGTAAGATTGAGAAAACCGTTCTCAGTAAGGGGTAGTCCAATATTTCCGGCAATCTTAATGTCTGTTTCGCCTTCAAACCATTGTCCACTCTGGGCCTGGAACTCAATGCCCTCGTTTGCGTCTTTTAACATGAAGTTCATGACACCGGCAATAGCATCGGAACCATACTGAGCCGATGCACCATCCCGCAACACTTCAAGGTTCTTTAGAGCAAGGCTCGGAATCATGCCAACGTCGGCAGCATGAGCGCCAACATTCATCGCCGCACCAAAATGCGAGATCAGTGCAGAACGATGGCGACGCTTGGAGTTCATCAGAATCAGAACATCGTCTGGCGGCAGACCACGCAGAGATGTCGGACGTACGAAAGCAGCTCCGTCACCGGTCAGCGGGGTCGCTGTGAAGGACGGTACGACGTTCTTCAAGGTTTCAGTCATATCGCCATTGCCCTGACGTTCAAGAACTGGGCCCTTGAAACTATCGATCGGGACCGGAGACTTCATTGCAGTACGGCCTCTTGTACCGCGTGAGCCTGTTACTAATATCTCGCTCATGGACAATACATCTTCCGCCAACTGGAAGTCAACGGTGACTGTCTCGCCGGCTACAACCTGGACGCTTTTCTCCAGAGCAGTGTACCCGATGAAAGACGCCTGAATCTGGTAGGTTCCTGCTGGAATACTCAAACTATAGATCCCATCCACATTTACACTCGATCCGCGAAGGGTTCCTACAATTGAGACATTAGCACCAAGAAGAGGGGTCTCTGAGTCTGTGGCCATCACAGTCCCCGTAATTGTGCCTTTATTTTGGGCAGTCGCCAGAGAAACCAACAATAACAGCATGGACACTGGGATGAGCACCCAACGCAGATGTTTCAACGTTCGCTTAAACATTTTTCCTCCAAGATTGATTCTAGATTACATACTCCTCGCTCACGAAAACAACCTCAATTCACTGGCAAATATCACCTCCATTTCGGCATTATGAATACGGCTGACATGAAATACGATCTGTACGAATTCCCCATGGCAATATGAAGCCAGACCTGAATCGGGGATTATCTAAAAAGAGAAAAGAGTTAAATAACGGGTTGGAAGAAAATGTACGAAACCTAACCACGTAAGTCAAGGCGAAATCCTATTAAAGAAAGTGACCTGTCTCCGCACGGATGCAAACAAGATCGCGATCTGCCCGAACAAACAATTTGGACATACAGTTTCTTCATCGACTAAACTAACTGGATAATTGTATAAATTTACTCCTTTATTTTCTAATAGCAAGCAGAATCATTATTAGGCGAGGAGTCCCAAACCAATACGCTGATGCGAAACCTCTTCACACCTTCTCAAAATATTGACCTGACAAATCAACATGGGCTCTATTTTCATTGCCCAAATATCAATATATATATTCTGAGGAACCAGTTTCGCTAAAACTGGCCTTTCCCTGCAGATTTTCCCATTTCTTCAAATACACAGTAAGAGAAATCTTCATTTACACTGCCGCTGTCAGCAGCAGTGTTAGCTCGAACGACTGGAATACCCATGTGCTGTAGAATTCGGTCACGATACCTGCGCTGACATCTGGCTGAGCATTGAGTACAGTGCTCGGCCAGAAAAAACGTCTTCGGCTGTGACCCGGGGCCGGCCAAACAGGACGGAGACTGGTTTCTGGACAGTGCGGGTGGCAATTGGCAAACTTTGCGGCAAAGCACCAGTACAAGCATTAACATCAATTGGAACATCAGAGGAATGGTACGGTAAGACAATGAAAATTATTTCTAAAACGGAGATTTCGATGAAGTTGAAAAGGTCAAGTACCCTGCTCGTCGCCCTTCTGGCTCTCTCATCCTGGCACTGCAGCAGTGCGGACAATCCTGTGGGGGCAGGCGCCGATGTGGTCGATATCAGGATATCGAATAATTTGTTTGTGCCGGCCTCACGGACTGTGGCGGTAGGCACGACCGTACGCTGGACGAATGAAGATGAGTTCGCGACAGAACGTGAATCTCACACGGTTGATAGCGGTATCGAAAACGCGGGTTCACCCCCTATCTTCAACTTCTTGTTTACTGAGAAAGATCAAACTGCCCAACATACCTTCAATACGACGGGAACTTTTCCTTATTACTGTGGAACTCATGGTGACACTGGCGAAATTATCGTGCAATAAGAATTGAAAAACCCGCCTTATGTCCTCAGGTTGTCGATTCCCTTATTTCGCTATTGCATAGGTGACAGATTTAGGCTCCTAGTACTACGGAACAACCCTAAAACCAAAAGCAATCTTCCTAGCCAGGCCACAGCCTACCCATTTCTTCAGATCTGCATAATCTCGGAATAAGATCTCTGCCACCAGCGCGCGGCATTTATGAATTTTTGTGCACACACTGGTTATTAGCGACATATGTACCGAAGAAGGATCAGATGTTGCACTGGCGTTGCGATTTGTAGCCAACGCTCATCTGTCCAAAAGAGGCGCTAACGATGACCGGAATTGAATATGTAGCGGGTATGATTTTGTTAATGCTTGGGCTAAACCTGGGTTACCACGAAGCGAAACGGGGTTTGTCATTGAGTGACATAAAGCGGTTCCTGCGGGAGCGTTCCCGCAAAGCTCAGGATAACGATGGGTAAACAGACAAAAGACAATACAAAAAGGCCCCGAAAACACAAATAATGTCAAGCTTCTTCCGGATAACCGCCGCCGGGTTAGCAAGTAACTCGGAAGCGGTCAGTCCGAAACGTCAAGCCTTCTTTACAAGTCCAACAATCCAGAGTAAAACACAGGCACCGACAAAGGCCGCGATAATCGAGCCAATGAGTCCATAACTAGAGATACCCAGCACACCAAACAAAAAGCCACCTACAAACGCACCAATTACACCTACAATTAAGTTGCCGACGAGACCGAATCCACTTCCTTTCATTACCTGACCGGCAAGCCAGCCCGCGACAAGACCTATCAACAGAAAATACAGTAGATTCATCTTTTCCTCCTTCAATCTGTTCAAAGCTGCCAAACACTTGAGGGCTCCGTGCCGGGCACCTCAAATCAATGAGCGTTTAACAACTAGTCTATGTAAGTGTTTCGGGGCCTTCGATAAGACAGAAATGGACGAACTCGCTTCGCTTACAGCGTTCGCGTTTGGGTATAGTATTGATCTTTTGAATTCAGCACAAGGAAAACTTTCTTCCGCGATGAAACTCTTCTCACCCCGTGGAGGTGTAAAAACGCATTCTGAATCCGGCAAATCAGAGAGAATACTTGACGAATCGTATGCCACCTGGCAATGTGAATGAACAGAACTGCTCCAAAAAGTGAGACTGTCGATGCCAAGAAAGAAACTCAAGAACATAACTGAAGTGGACTCCCTGCCGAACGTGCTGCACTTCGACGTGAGAAACAACCCGGATGCCGCTGGCGATTCTGCTGTCACAGGTTTCTTTGACAGAAAGCAGCCGCTTACCTTGGAAGTTGGCTGTGGCCGTGGGGATTATTCACTGAGCCTGGCATTGCGCTTTCCGGAACGAAATTTTGTCGGTTTAGACACGAAGGGCGCGCGGCTGTGCACCGGAGCCAAAGCCGCTCTCAATGCCGGTGTCGCCAATGTAGTGTTCTTGCGGGGACGCGCAGAGGATCTGGCTTGTTATTTCAAACCCGGTGAGGTAGAGGAGATTTGGATTCCATTTCCGGACCCTCATCCTAAGAAAAAAGGCATCGGGAAACGCCTGACTGGCCCTGGCTTTCTGGCAATCTACCGCTCCATCCTGAAGCAGGGCGGCAAAGTCCACCTCAAAACAGATGATGCGGGTTTTTGGGATTCCACGCTCACGACACTTGCGACCGCAGGCATCGTACCCGACGTGCTTGCGGAAGATTTGGGCGCACTCCCCCAGGACTGGCATGCAACGGAGATTCAAACAAAATACGAAAGAGAGCACCTGGCCAGGGGCAGGCTCATAAGATACCTGGTCTTCAGTTTTGACCGGCAGCCGGCACCGCCGCTTTTGGAAGCGCAAAGGTAAAGGTCGATCCGACCCCTACCTGGCTCGTGACCCAAACCCGGCCATTGTGACTCTGAATGGTGTGCTTGACGATGGACAGACCTAAACCTGTTCCGCCAAGTGAGCGCGAACGCGCTTTGTCCACCCGGTAGAATCTCTCAAAAATCCTGCCCTGCTCCTCGGTCGGGATGCCGTCCCCCCGGTCGATCACTGACACCTGAATCTCAGAATCAAACTCCCTGACTCGAATCGTTATCGGCCCTCCCTCGGCTCCGTACTTGGTGGCATTGTCCACCAGGTTCTCTAATGCCGACTCGATGTCATTTGCCACAGCCATGACCGGCGAAAGCGTGTGCGGCAAATCAAGTTCTACTTGCGAGCCTTTGTGGCCATTTGCTTTTGCAAAGGAGTCCGCGACTCCTTCGACGGTTCTGCACAGATCAATATTTTGCAGACCTTCATTCTGTTCGACCGATTCCAGACGTGATAAGTGTAGCAGATCTTCGACCAGCTTGGACATACGGTCGGAATGTCTCAGAACGGTTCCCAAAAAATCTCGCACTTTGGCGCGTTCGATATTCTCCCCGTCTAACAACGTCTCGACATATCCTTTGATTGCGGTCAACGGCGTGCGTAGCTCATGTGAGACATTTGCGACAAAGTCACGCCTGACCTTTTCGAGATGCGCCACCCTTGTAACGTCGTGAAAAACCGTTACAACTCCCACCGGCTCCCTCTTCGAGCCTAAAACAGCCACATACGCTTCCAACTGTCTCCGAACGGATTGCGTAACTTCCATCGCAACAAATGAATCCTGCCTTTGCCGGATCGCGGACTCACGTGCTTCCTGCAGTTCCGGGCTACGCACAACATCGATGGCTGACTTGCCGATGACATCCTTCTGGATGCTCATGATTTTCTCGAACGCGTTGTTGGTCAGCAGGATCATGCCCTCGGAATCTGTCACCATCACACCCTCCACCATGCTGTTCAGAATCGTCTGTAACTGATCCCGTTCCCGCGTTATTTCCCAAACGTGGTGCTGCAGGTCTTCACCCATTTGGTTCAGGGCTGTTCCGAGCACCGCGAGCTCATCATTAGTCGTCACGTTAATCTTGGTTGAAAAATCACGCCGCGCCATCTGTTTCGCTGCGGCCACCATCTGCAAAAGTTGAGCGGCAAAAGAACGTGACATTGTGAACCCTATGATAAGCAGGAGCGTGAACCCCATGCCCCCGGCTACCCAAACCAATTGCCGAATCTGCGATAGAGAGTCCTCAATTTCGCTTGCCTGCACCGCAATGCGGAGAACGCCGGAATAGTCCGGTGGCTGGCCAAAGGGAATGGCAAGATAATACAAATCTCTGTCAATGGTAGTACTGAAACGACGACTCTTACCAAAGCCGGTGGCAATGGCTTGCCTGATTTCCGGGCGGTTGCCATGGTTTTCAATTTCGGGCAGGTCTGCCAGGCTGATCTCGGAATCACCCTGCACGAAGCCATCGAGGTCGACTAGTGTCACCCGCATTCCGAGAATTTCGCCGGTGGTGTCACTCCAGTGGTCAGCGTCTGCAAGAGTCAGGGAGTCAATTTGAGTTGCGGCGAGCTGTTGGCCGGCGAGTCTTAATTCCCGGCGCCAGCGATTCTCGAAGCTCGCTTCAAAGTAACCGGTCAGACGCGAACCGAGATAGAAGGCCATTAACAGCAGGACCAGAGCCCCAGCCGTGAAGATGGCCATCATCCATTTCCACTGTAAGCTCAACTTCATTTCGCGGCCGCCCGGATTCGATATCCAACACCCCGTACTGTCTCGATATATTCGCCGCATTCGCCCAACTTGGCTCGCAAGCGGCGCATGTGTGTGTCGACCGTTCTGGTGAATCCAACATACTCGTAACCCCAAACGGACTCCAACAACATGTCGCGGGTCTGCACCCGACCCTTACGTTCAGCCAGAATCAGGAGCAGCTTGAACTCCGTGGCGGTCAGGTCTACGGCTTCACCGTTTATCCTGACTTCGTGCTTGGGAATATTTACACTAATCGCATTAAGCTGGATGACATCTGCCTTGTCATCCGCGGACTGAATGCGTTTGAGAATCGCCTTGACGCGCAGGATGAGTTCGCGTGGGCTAAACGGTTTGGTGACATAATCATCGGCGCCGAGTTCGAATCCCACGACCCGGTCGATCTCTTCCCCTTTTGCTGTGAGCATCACGATCGGGATATGCCGGGTTTCCTCATTTTGCTTCAGGGTTTTGCATACTTCAGTGCCAACCATGCCTGGCAGCATTATGTCTAAAATGACCAGCCCAGGATTCTCTGATTCCGCCAAATCAACTGCATCCAACCCATTGCCACAAACCTCAACCTCAAAGCCTTCCTGTTCGAGGTGATAGCTAACAAGCTGGCAAATGTCCTCCTCATCCTCTACCACAAGAATTTTGTTCTTGACCATTCAGGATTCTCCGAATCAACAAGCAAGAATATAGACATCCGGGCAAACAGCGTCAAATGGTTAATTCTTAAGATATGTTAACTGGTTGGTGACAGCCAATTCGTCATGCTGTGCGGCAAAAGATCATCTTTGGGTTACATCCTGGCATGCTTGATCGGCGCAGTTTGTTAAAATTGCGGAGGTATCAGCCAATTTGCCTCGTTTTTGCCTCTGGCACGGGCTTTGCTTAAATCATAGTGAAATTTGAAAACAGGTAACATTCTCATTAACAAATACATAGGAGACATATCATGTTAGTCAAATTCAATCCCTTTGGTTCCCTGGTTGAACGTGACCGCTTTTTCGACGACTGCTTCACGGGCAATTTATCTCCCGCGCACAACACCTTTGTGCCGAAGATTGATGTTGAAGAAAACGAGAAGGAATTCGTGATCCATGCGGAACTCCCCGGTTTGGACAAGAAGGATTTTTCACTGAAAATAGAAGACAATGTCCTAACCCTGGCCGGAGAGAAGAAAAGCGAGCGCAAGCAGGAAGAAGACAGCTCTTACCAGATCGGACGCAGCTACGGCAGCTTTAGCCGGTCCTTCCGGCTCACCGACAGCGTCGACGCCAAGAAGATTTCGGCAGACTACGACAAAGGTGTGCTCGTCATCACGATTCCCAAGGCCGAAAAGGCAAAACCCAAAGAAATCGCAATCAGCGTCAAGTAAAGCCTTCCTTCCCTTCCTCAAAGCCCTGGCCTTGGCCGGGGCTTTTTTTTGATAGTTCGGCCCTCCTCTCTTTCCCTCTAAATTCAGAAATCGTCCGCGGGTAGGGACATTGCATGCAACGTCCCTACCCGGTTCTGCTGGATTTTGTGGATGATTTCGGCCTATGGTGTTTCGCCTCCCTTTTCATGTCCTGGTTCTCTTGGTCCTCTGCCCATTTAAGAACATTGTTTTGAATATAACGTCGGACGCGCCACAATTCCTTTTCATTTCGGATAATCCTGTCATGGAACCTGGCTTGCCAACGAAAGGCCTGGTTGGGATGTGCCCGATGTGCAAATCTGGTTACGGCGGATTTGTACGACCTGATGACGCTAGACAATGATCCCTGTTTTGGGGATATGCGGGAAAATTGTGCCGTGTTCGCGTTCCTGATCGTAGAGGCGTTGCATGCAACGTCTCTACGATCGGAATTAGCCGGTGCATCGACAATCACGACAATTCCGTGCACGTGATTTGGCATGATCACAAATGCGTCCAATTGCACGAATGGAAAATGGTCCGGTATGTCACGCCAGCACTGGTCGGCCACTTTGCCAATATCGGTCAATGTCATACGACCGTTTTCAATTTCACCAAATGTGCATGCACGGTCATTGGTACAAATCGTTACAAAATAATAGCCGCTCCTGGAATAATCCCACCCCGGTAATCTGGTGGACCTTACACGGTATTTCTTCTTGAATAATTCGTCGGTCATTTTGGACCTATGATTTGACGTGCGGTCGGGGTAGAGACGTTGCATGCAACGTCTCTACCCATGAAATTGGCCGGTTTAATCGGAATCACAATAATGCCCTGTACATGATTGGGCATAATGATAAATACCTTCCAATTGGACAGACGGGAGATGGTCCAGTTGCAGGGGGGTCATCATCAGCCTCACACATTATTCAAGCAGGAATTTACCTAAGATAAAGAGTGAGTTCGCTTTACACAAGAAAAATCCTCAAACCCGACCCCTTGCTTTCCTCCCGCGTTTTCAATACCATCTTAGTATGCCCGAAACAAGTGTCATTATCCCGACTTACAATCGCGCGGCTTTCCTGCGGGAGGCGCTATACTCGGTGCTCGAGCAATCGTACCAGGCGTTCGAGTTAATCGTGGTGGACGACGGTTCTGACGACGACACAAGGGAAATGCTCACACAGTTCGGCGACCGGGTGCGCCACATTTATCAGGAGAACCAGGGCCCGAGTGCGGCACGCAATCGCGGCATCCGGGCAGCAACGGGTGAGTTCCTGACTTTTTTGGACTCGGATGATTTGTGGACCAGAGACAAACTCAAGCATCAATTGGAGTTCATGCAGGCGAATCCGGAAGCAGGCGTCTGCTACACCGACGAGACCTGGATCCGGCGCGGCGTACGGGTAAACCCACGGCGCAAGCATCAAAAACACTCCGGTTGGATTTTCGAGAAGTGTCTGCCCCTGTGCATCGTCAGCCCCTCTTCCGTTTTGATGCGGCGGGTTTTTTTTGAAAAAATCGGGCTTTTCGCTGAAGCCTTGCCGGCCTGCGAAGATTACGACTTGTGGTTGCGCGCGTCTCTCCTCTACCCTTTTCACTTTATCCCTGAGCAGTTGATCGTCAAGCGCGGTGGACACGATGACCAGTTGTCAGCACAGTGGGGCCTTGACCGCTACCGGGTACAGTCCCTCCTGAAACTCCTGGACAATCCGGATCTGCCGGTCAAATATCGTCACACGGTCGCACAGACAATTATTGAGAAAACCCGTGTTTTGCTAATCGGATTTGGCAAGCGAGGCAAAACTGAGGAAGTCGATTACTTCCAGAAAATCCAAAGCCAGGTTCTGAGTGAGTTTGGCGAAGCTGCACGCCGGGAGCAAGGAAATCCGTCGTGAAACTCCGCGCAAGCAAACCGACAGACCTGCCTTTCCTGGAACAAATGTTGTTCGAGGCCTTCTTCTGGCACCCGGAACAACCCAGGCCGGAAATGACTGAATTCTTCAAAAAGCCTGAATTCGCCAAATTGTTGGCCGATTGGGGACGCCCCGGAGACAGAGCCGTGATCGCGGAAGTCGGCAGCGCACCAGGCGGCGCGGCCTGGTTCCGGTTCGGGACGGAGGCTGACCATTCCTACGGTTTTGTGGACAGCTCGACGCCCGAGCTCGGCATCGGAGTCACGGCAAAATACCGGTCACGCGGAATTGGCCGGGCGTTGCTGCGCGAGCTTATCAATGTTGCGCGCAGGGCAAAGATAGAGGCGCTAAGCTTGAGCGTAACCCCGGAAAATTTCGCACGACAACTCTACGAATCGGAAGGTTTTGTGAAAGTCGGCGAGTCCGGAACGTCGTGGACACTGCTTCTCAAACTGTGACGGTGAACAAACTGAACAAGTACGCAATCATCATCCTGGCCTGCCTGACACTCGGACTGGCGCCCTTCCAACCTGAGCCACACATTGCCGGAAAACTGCGCTGGATTGTCGGTGGCGCAAAGGGCATGTCAGTGGTCGACTGGTGGGACGCCCTGTTCCACGGTGCACCGTGGCTGGTCTTGCTATTTGTGGCCGGGCAGGACGCGCTTAAAAAACTGAGACGAATCACGCCATCTTCATAAGAACAAAACGGAGGCCACGATGCACATTTTTCTCTACCTGCTAATCAGCGCATCTCTGCTGTGGGCTCAGGAGGCACATGAGCCAGGCGCAAGTTCAAATTGGCCGTCGTTTCGCGGGCCGCATGCAGCCGGTGTCGCCGACGGCCAGGACCTGCCCGACTCCTGGGGCGGCGAAACCATGGAAAACATCAAATGGAAGACCCGCATTCCGGGACTGGCGCATTCCAGTCCCATTGTCTGGGGCGACAGGATTTATGTCACCACGGCCGTCAGTAGCCAGGGGGATGCAACCTTCAAGCACGGGCTGTACGGCTCCGGCGATGCCTCCAAAGATCAATCGGTACACAAGTGGGAAGTCCTTTGTTTGAACAAAAACTCGGGAGAATTGATCTGGCAAGAAACAGCAGATGAATCCGTGCCAAAAGACAAGCGGCACATCAAGAGTACTTATGCTAACTCAACGCCTGTCACCGACGGGCGTTACGTGGTGGCGTTTTTCGGATCGCAAGGTGTTTTTGCATTTGACCTGAACGGCAACTTACTGTGGCAAAAAGACCTGGGCAGGCTAGATGTTGGCGCGTACGATGCTCCCACCTATGAATGGGGCCCGGCGAGCTCGCCGCTCATCTATCGGGATCTGGTCATCCTGCAATGCGACACGCAGAACGAGTCTTTTCTCATCGCCTGCGATATCAAAACGGGTGAAACCAAATGGCGGACGTCGCGCGACGAACTCCCCTCCTGGGGCACACCGACCATCTATCCGGGCAAAAGTCGCGTGGAACTGATCACCAATTCATCAAACTTTATTTATGGCTACGAACCTCTGACCGGCAAAGAACTCTGGCGCCTGGGGGGTAGCTCTAAAATCACGGCGCCAACACCGGTATTCAAGGATAGCGTGATCATTGTCGCGAGTGGCCGTCGCCCCGAGAAGCCTATCTTCGCGATCCGGCCCGGCGGCGCCGGCGACATTTCACCCGCTGACGGGGAAAGCACAAGCGAGTTCGTCCTGTGGAGCAAAACCCGGGTCGGGCCGTACATGCCGACGCCGCTCATTTATGACAAACACCTGTACGTTCTGCTGAACCAGGGAATCCTGGGTTGCTATCTGCTGGCCAGCGGCGAAGAGGTCTATCGTGAACGTATTCCCCACAGCGGCGGTGGTTTCAGCGCATCTCCGGTGGCGGCGGATGACAAGCTCTACTTGCCGGGAGAAGACGGCGAAATCTACGTCGTGAAAACAGGCCCCGCTTTTGAGGTGCTGGCCGTGAATGACATGCAGGAGTTGCTGATGGCCACGCCCGCCTTGTCCGAAGGCATGCTGTACGTACGCGGTAAGGATCACCTGTTTGCAATCGGGAAATAGGTTACGACAGACTACGCTGCCACTTCAGGCGCCGTCTGCCTCTGCACTACGAATGGAGACTGTTGGAGAAATGAATGTGGATGGCTGAAAAGAGCGAACTTCGAAAAAAGTGTTTGTCAACTTCTACGTCTTCACTCGCGATGATTTACGGTAGGCTCGGCAAAATATTCAACCTTGTAGATGAAATCACCTGTTTGCTCGATGGAACGTAAATAGTCAATTTGGATAGCGACCTCCTGCTTAGTCAGTACCGGGAAGTCGTATTGTTGACTTTTGTATTTAATGGCCTCGACACCGCCTTCACTCTCCTTTTTCTCCACGAAACGGAGATGCGCGCCAAAGCGTTGCCTTATCCTGTCATTGGCAAACTCAACAACCCCGGTCGATAGATTCCTGGAGATTGTGTCGGACAAGCTGCCATCCAGTTCATAGCCGATGCTATTTCTACCGGATGCGGCGGCAGCAACGGCGGTCGTTCCCGTGCCCAGAAACGGGTCCAACACCGTATCGCGCTTAACCGAAAACATGTTGATCAATCTGTACGCAATCTCGAAGGGGAATGCCCCGCTTCTGCTTCGGCCACTCGCTGCCGGCATATTTTGCGATGTGCCCTTTAGATCCCATATGTCCGAAAACCACTTGTTTCTTTCCTCCCAAAAGAAGGCGCTTTCCCGCCGCAATTTTTGGGACGCCTCGGAGTCAAATACTCGCTTTCGACCTTTCCTGAAGATCAGGATGTGCTCGTGTTCCAATGTGACGTAAGCCCCGGGCGGCATCATGCCTGAGCCCATGAATTTGGTCGGGGCGTTGGTTGGTTTTCTCCAAAGTACATTTGGCAGGTTGCTCAACCCAAGCTTTAAACAACTACTCAGAATTCGCGAGTGATTCGAATAGAGCTTGAAAACCTGGTTGAGCGTTCGGGTGGCATCGCCGATGTTTATACAAATGATTCCGCCGGGCGCAGTAACTCTGTAAACTTCGCGCCACACTTTGTCCAGTTCTTCGTGCATGTACTGGAACGCTGTGTCGCCCTCCCCACTGGCCAGGGCCTCCGCAACCATGTGATTCTGTTTTATGAATACCTCATCCCACATAGAAATCATGGGATACGGCGGCGACGTCACAGTTAAGTGAATGGAGCCGTCAGGAATCTGAGCGAGATTGGTTGAAGATTCCCATACTATCTGGTGTGTGGTAATCATGACATTCTCAGCGTGGGCTCAGCGTCAGCCGCGACGCAGCCTGGGCCCGTTCGTCATCTGCGGATTTTAGAAAAAGCAGCTCAGCCAACTCGCCTGCCGCCCACTGTTCGACGAACTCGTCATAGCGCGGGCTGCCCGGATTGCCGGACTGTCCGCCCGGGTAAATACCCCAGGCCTCGACTTCGGGGCCGAGCGCAACCACCATGCGCCAGGATGGGCCGTGGGTTTTTCCGGTGGCGTTGACAATGCCCAAGTCGCCACCCAAGTCCAAATTGAGAATCCCCATGCCGGGGATTCTCCCCAGGTGAACAATATCGGTCCCCCGGTACGAGCCCCAATGCCAGTCATCACCCAACAGGCCGAGCTCTGTTTCCAGTTCAGAACAGGCGCCTGCAAATGTGCTCTTTGCCAGGTCTGCCAACGACTCAGTGGTCTCGCTCTGTTTTTGGTCAAACCATTGCGACTGCGGGTCTTCCAAAATCAACTGTACGGTACGGTCTTTGTGAGGGACGCGCAGGTAGCCGCTAAATTCATCGTCCCAGATGGCATGATAGAGGAGCGCCCACCACCTGGTGAAAATAGTAGGTCCGGCTTTGTCCGCATCGTTGAAGTAATCCCACTTTGTAAGTCTCTGCAAAATCGCATTTTGTGCGCTCGTTAGCTTATCCGGTTCCAGCAGGCGGAGCAAAGCGGGCAGCACAGATTCGGCGTGCAGATTCTTTGTGTCCAACTGCAAGATGCGAAAATCATTGGGGTCCATCCGGCTCGACGAAGCGAGCCATTCATTGATACGAGCGCCGCGGTAGTATGGCTCAAAATTCCATCCGAGATAATAAGGATAATCCGGCGCCGCCGGATTCTGATTGGCGGAACTGACAAAGCCGCGCTGTGGGTTTTTCATGTGCGGATTGTGCTCATGGGGCAACCAGGCTTGCCAGTCGTGTAGTGGATCACTGCCGTCCAGAACATATTTGCCTTGCTCCCTCCACCTGGCAGGGAACTTGCCGTTGTGCCAGATCGCTATATCTCCGTCTCCTGCAGCAAAGACGAAGTTTTGCGCCGGACAGTGGTAGCTGGCAATGGCGTTCACATACTCGTCGTAATTCTGAGCGCGGTTGAGGTAGTAGTAGCAGCGTGCTTCGGGTGTCGCATCATGGCCGAGCCAGCGCAGGGCGTGTCCGGCGGGAACGTTCGCACGCAAAGCACTTTCCCCCGGCAATTGTGAGACCGGCCCGTGGTGTGTGAAAACAATCGTGTCGTTTACCGCTGCTTGGCCGCGGAT
Organism: Candidatus Zhuqueibacterota bacterium; assembly: GCA_029262055.1. GTDB lineage: Bacteria > Zhuqueibacterota > Zhuqueibacteria > Oceanimicrobiales > Oceanimicrobiaceae > JAJDAD01. Next base: position 128,158 of record JAJDAD010000092.1, on the reverse strand, counting down.
TTCTATCTTCTCTATGACTCTGGTGCTTGCTTTCCAGGCACCGTCGTACCAATATTGGCTGTAGCTGTCATCTTTGAACTTGATTTCGTACCAGTCAATGACGTCCGCGCCGGAGTTGGTCACACCCCACGCGACGGCCTCATTGAACCCGATGATGACGCTGGGAGACCCGGGCAGCGTAACGCCGTAGACGTTGACGCCCGGCGCAGTCATTTGAATCTCGTACCAGATCGACGGGAGATTCAGCTCCAGGTGCGGATCGTTGGCCAGCAGTGGAAAACCGCTCGTTGTTTTCGAGCCGGAGACCGCCCAATTATTGCTGCCGTTGGCGGGATTTGGTTGGCGTGGCAACAGGGGTCGCGAGACACTGGGCTGGAATTCTTTCTCCGGCGCTTTTACCGGCACCGGCTTGAACGGCCAGCGCGTCCCGTTTGGGATGACTGGATCCATCCTTCCGGGAGAGTTAGGAAAGAGATCGGTGACGACTTCTTTACCAAACTTTGCAAGCGTGTTCGACATGCGCAGATCGCTGTTATATCCGCTGAGGTTCCAGGACATGTACTTGAGCAGAAGGGCACATTTCAGCGGGCTCCATGGTTCGGGAGCATAATCCAGAATCTTGTACTCCAACGGGTAGTCGTCGGGCGTGAGGGTCGCGATGTAGCTGTTAACGCCCGCTGTATAGGCACTTGTGAGCAGGGTTTGAACAGAATCGCTCTGCATTTCTTTGAGCGTATTTTGCGCCCCGTACGTTAGTCCGATCCGGCGTTGATATTTGTCGAGCTCAAATGTCCTTTCACCGAAAATTTCCGACAAGCGCCCGGCAGCGAGGTGGGTCAGAAACTCCATTTGCCAAAGACGGTCACGCGCCACCACAAATCCCTGAGCAAAGTAGAGGTCATAGTCGCTCCCGGCAAAAATATGCGGCACCCCGCGGTCGTCATACTTGATGGTCACCTGGTCGTGCAGTTCCGGAAATGAGAGCGTCTCGTCAACGGGTGTGGCGTTTGTCTCCGCGTTTTGCCAAAAACCGTGAAATGGGTCCAAAAGCTTTCCCAATGGCGGAACAACTCCCCAGGAAGTGTTCAACGCAATAATCGCAGCGATGGCGGCGACGGTCATTGACAGGAATTTGACCCATCGTATCATGGCTTTTGCCCGTAACATGAACTTGATAAATGGAAATATCTGTTGCAAGATTTCAAGCGATGTCGCTATCTTGCCCTGGCAACAGGCGGAACTTACGACACCCAGACAACTTTTTCAAGTTACTTGCCGCGGGACGCCTGCAACCGGCGGAAACAAAAACGGACAAGCTTTTGTTTACCAACGTGAAACTGTAACTATCACAAACCACAAAGCTGGCATTCTATGAAAAGAGTACTATTCTCCGGGCTGCTGATCTTAGCCAACGCGATAGCTGTGTCCGCACAGGTTGACAATTCAGATGTCATAACCGTGGAGTATTTTCTATCGGTCGACGCCGTCAGACCCGGCGACCAATTCAAGATAGGCGTCCTTGCCACATTGCACGGCGACTGGCACATCAACTCACATACGCCAAATGAAGAATTCCTCATACCGACCGAGATTTCTTTTGAGGATGTGCCCGGGGTTGAATTTGGAAAAATCCACTACCCGAATGGTCATGACCTCACCTTATCTTTCTCGGAAACGCCACTATCAGTCTACGACGGCGCTACGCTCTTCCTGATAGCCGCGCGCACAACGGAGGAGATAGAATTCGGCAAGATGACGATCAACGGTACATTCCGCTATCAAGCTTGCAATGATATGTCCTGCTTGATCCCGACAAATGAGCCGATAGAAATCACTGTTCCGGTACACGACGAAAAAGCCGCGGTGAATGCGATAAATCAGGAGAAATTTTCCATCGAACCCGCCCCCCTGCAAACGCTGCAGGGAGAACGCAGTCAGGGCCAGAATGAAATAACCAACCTCATCGCCAGCCAGGGACTGGTTTTGACGCTCGCGGTAATCTTCGTGGGTGGCCTGGCTCTGAATTTAACCCCATGCGTCTACCCGATCATTCCGATCACTATCAGTTTCTTTGTCGGACAATCTTCCGGCAAACTCAGCAAATCTGTTTCATTGGCGCTGTTTTATGTGCTAGGCATGTCCATCACCTACTCGGCGCTTGGCGTGGCAGCAGCCATGACCGGCGGCATTCTCGGCTCTTCCCTGCAAAATCCACTGGTACTTGTCGGCATTGCCTGCGTCTTCCTGATCTTCGCGTTCAGCATGTTCGGCGGGTTTGAAATCCGGGTCCCGACTTTCCTGAACCAGCTCGCCGGCGGTTCCCGGCAGGGATATGCCGGAGCGCTGTTCATGGGCTTAACGGTCGGCATCGTGGCAGCGCCCTGCATCGGGCCTTTTGTCTTGAGCCTGCTGACTTACGTGGCGGCGCAAGGCGATCCCGTGCTGGGATTCCTGATGTTTTTTGTCCTCTCGCTTGGTTTGGGTCTGCCCTATTTTGTCCTGGGTACGTTCTCCGGTTCTTTGGAACGCCTGCCACAGTCGGGAGTCTGGATGATCTGGGTTAAGAAAGTGTTCGGCGTCATCATGGTGGCGGTGGCAATTTACTTCATCAACACCCTGATTCCGGAGCCGGTGTACGTTGCATTGATGACCTTGACCCTGGTCGGCGGCGGGGTACTGATCGGTTTTCTGGATAAGTCCAGCGCAAATTTTGACTGGTTCAGGCCGCTCAAATATCTGGCCGGAGCGGCTTTCATTTTGTTTGGTGCGTGGACCTCGGTTTCCGCCTGGCAGACGGCAAATGCCCCGCAAATTGCCTGGCAGCATTACGACGAGCAACTGGTGACGGACGCCCATGCCGCAGGTAAGCCCATCCTGATCGATTTCTACGCGGATTGGTGTATTCCGTGTAAACAGATTGACGCCAACCTTTTCAGAGCAACACCCGTTGTCGACGCAGCAGAACGTTTTGTCGCACTGAAGGCTGATTTGACTGTGGAAAAGAGCGAGGAAGTGGAGCTATTGCGCAAACGCTACGGCGTGCACGGCGTACCTACGATCATTTTGCTGGGACCGGATGGGAAAGAGTCCCGCAGGTTTACGGATGAATTGGTTGGTTTTGAGCCGGGGGAATTTGTAGAAATCATGGCTGAAGTCGCTCGCTAAGACGCAAAGAACGCTAAGAAAAACAAAGGCCTTGGGATTGTGTTCTTCTCTGCGATCTTTGCGGCTTTGCGAGAGAAAACCTGGCCTACCACCTACTCCTTAACCGCCTGTCGCGTTAGCTTTTCCAGCCGTCTGTTTGCTTTCAGGGCAAGCCTGCTGTCGGGGTACTTGTCCACCACGAACCGGTAGTACATAACCGCTTTGTCGAAGTCCTCCAGGCGTTTTTCATTGATTTCCGCGGCGGCAAAGAGTGATTCCGCAGCAATGGAGCTTTCCGGATAATTGCCGTAAATCTTGAAATAGACGCTGGCTGCGTTGCCATAGTCCTTCAAGCGCTTTTCATAGATTTCCGCAGCCTCGGCAAATGCATAGGGGGCTTTTAGATCACCCGGGAATTCTTCCACCACCCGCAGGTAGATTTTGATCGCCTCCTCATATTCCCTGAATTTGTTTTCGTGTAGCTTGGCCGCCGCAAATAAAGCTGGTGCGGCTTCCAGGCTTTTCGGATACTTCGCCACGACTTGCAGATACTCGGTTATGGCTTTGCGGTACTGTTTTTTCTTGCCCTCTTCTATCTCAGCGATACGTACCTGTGCCTGCGGTGCTTGCGGATCATCTGGAAAGTTCTGCAGAAAAGTATGCAGTGTCACTATGGCCTGGTCATGGTCTTTCAGTTCCGAACTGTACAGTTCGGCTAATTCCAACATGCTCGCGGTGACGTACAAGCTACGGTCGTGCAGGTTGATTAGTTTGAGATAATCAGCCATTGCGTTATGTGGCTTCTTATCGCGCGACAACTCGGCACGCCAGAACAGTACCTTATCGGTGTTTTCGGATGAGGGGAAATTCACCATGAAGCGCCCACAGGCACGGATGAGCGGCTTTTGAATCACCGAAAAGCGCAACTCCTGCATCGCTTGCAAGAAATGAAAGGAGGCTCCGTCTCTGCTGGAATCTGTGACAGACGGATTCAGGAGCGTTCCGGTTACTTCACGCAGTGGCGCAAACTTCCTCTCCTCCTGTAGCAGGAAACGCAAGCGGTCCTTGCAGACGGAAGTCACCTCCGACTCCGGATACAGGTAAAGCAACTCCATGTGCGTGAAAAACGAGTTGATTTCATCCCCATCATCGTGGTACAGCGTCGCAAGCTTGAAATGAATACTGTCGACGCTAGGCGAGTCTGCGAACAGATGGATGTAATTCTCAATTTCCGCGATGATGATCTCTTTGAAGTGCTTGTCCTTTGTGTCTTCCAGTGCAGCGATGTAGTCAGAGTACTTTTTCGAGTCGTCGGCCTGAGCCAGAGGCGCCAGCAGCAAAAGGACCGCGGGCACCAAACGACGAAACAAGTTCAAATCTTTCATTGTGTTCTGCATACTTACTCCCTCGTTCTGCGTCCTGATAAGTCTACCCGCCAGCAATATTTGCTTGACCTACCTTTCCAAGAAATGAAAGTTCCCTCAGTCCGTAAAGCTAACATCATTGCCTTCATTGGGCCAGCGGGCACGAATCTTGACACTGTCCGGATACACGACAAAACGCTCGGCAGGAGAAAACGGCAAAGTGCTACCGAAAGAATATTCGCCGTCGCCATCCGAATCTCGGAACGCTTCGAGAAGATAAGTCCCTGGCAGGATGTCCTCGAAACGGTATTCTCCCGGCGCGGCCAGACGTTGGGTGTAAACTGCACCGTCCTTTCTGTTCTGGTGTGCTGTCACAAAAATTGCTCCAACCGCTGAGGAATCCGGGTCCGCAATCACTCCGCCAAGGGTCGACAAAGTATCCCGATTGATGGCCGTGAACAAAAAACGGAAGGTGCTGTCCGCGCCCGCAGCTCTGCCCGCCATGTCAATCAGCGAGCCCAACGAAACTGCGGCAGTGTATGTCTGATTGCTGGCGAATGGTGTGTTTGGTTTGAACCTGAAAGCGACTGGACTCAACCAAACACCTTGTCCCGCAATCTCCGACCCGGAAGGGCCGAGCAGAGAAAACCCCCCAGGGAAAACCCGCTGCCGCACCGGCTTGTTGAAAAATACATCGATATTCGTAGAAAAAACCGCGCGGGCGCTGTCTTGCGGAACGGTCTTGTCGACGCCTGGCCTAAGCGTGTCCGGCCTGGCACTGCCGTCAAACTCTAACGAGTTGAATTCAGGATCGATGGTGTTACCCGCCAGGTCAGTCAAGCCACGTACGGCTACGCGATACTTCGCATCTTCTGCCTGCTCACCAGTCATCAGTTCGACTTCAAGGCTATCAGCCGGGTTAAGGTAAGCGAGCTCCACCAGCAGGCTATCACCCTGCTTCACTTCCACAATCCTGAAATTGGCTGCACTAACTGTGCCTGCAGCCGGGATTTCGTCAAAACGCACGGTCACATGCATGCGGTGGACCGCATCCGCTGCCACCAGCGCCGGGCCAAGCGTGTCCTGCTTACTTATTTTGAAATTGATATTGTCGACAACCACGCTGTCGGACACCACTTCAACGTCTCCAGGAGGAACGCCGAGGCCATCTGCGCCAAGTTCAAAAAAACGATCTGAATTGTCATCCGAGATGGCAAATACGCGGTACCTGCCCTGCGACAGATTGCTCAACTCAAACTTACCGGAACCATCGGCCTGCGTAACGTAGGCGGCCGACTCTCTTGCCGGGTCGGGTGATTGGTCGTCCTCCAAAAGATAGGCCCAGATCAGAACACCCTGCATCCCGGTTCCATGAACCCTTCCGGTAATCTTCCCTTTATTCAGTCTATCTCCCGTTGAAAATGCCAGCGTAAACGACTTTGCCAACGCGTTCCTGCGTAAATCGGTCAAATCCGTGCCAAGTGTTACAACATAGGTTCGATCTGATCTGAGCGAATCCGTAAAGGTGAGGCGGAGTCCGCGGCGTTTCCATTTTATCTTTATCCGGTCACCGGGGTCTGGCGCGATGAACAGCGCTTTTTCCAGTGACTTGCGCTCCATGCCTTCACTGAACTCAAACTCAACCACCTGGTCCAAGGGCACATTCGTGGAATTGTTGGTAGGGAGAACATTTTCGATGCTGGGCGGAGTTTTATCGGGCGGACCGCCGGTCGGCCCTACTTGTTGCGCACAGCCGGCAAATAATGCGAGCAGCGCGCAGAACAAAACTATCACGGGTTTGCAAAAACGGCACCAGTGGCTCCGTAAGCGGACCAATGTGCCCAGTCTGCGATTGCAGGAAATGGCAAGTTCAGCCGGCATTTACTCAGGAACCATCTCGGACAACGTCACAAATCTGAAGCCCCGTTCGAGCAAAGCGGGGATGATCCTGTCGATGGCCCAGATAGTCTGGCTGCGATCGACAGATGCGCCGTTTCCGCCGTCATGGAGAATAATGATCGAACCCCCGGAAGTTCTTTTTAGAACACGGTTCAAAATTTTCGGGCCGCCGGGCATGTGGGGGTCACGCGGGTAAACATCGCCGATGACCGTCCTGTAGCCGGCCTGTTCGATCATATCCAGCACGCGCGGCGTAAAAATCCCCATCGGCGGCCGCAGGAAACGCGGCTTGCGGTGGACCAACTTGCGCAAAAGCAGGTCGGTTCGATTGATCTCAACCGCGATCTCACTGTCATCAAGATTAATCAGGATTGGATGTGTAAACGTATGGTTTGCCACTTCGTGTCCGGCCGCGACTACTTCCTCTCCGAGCGACATATTCTTCTCGAGGTGTCTGCCAATTAGAAAAAAGGTTGCAGGCACTTCCCATTTTGCCAGGATTTTCAGCAGTTTCGGAGTATAAACAGGCTGCGGACCATCATCAAACGTCAGGGCGATCTCAGGGGCGCCATTGGGGGAGCGCCAGAGAATTCTCGAACTGATGTGCGGGCCGATCCTCTCGGCCCCGAGAACATGGCTTAGATCGCTCAAGAGTGTCTCTGCCCGCGTCAGCGCCGAAACGAGCCTCCCGCGGCCATTCTCATTTGCGCTGTTCAAGTTTCTGATTTCTTCCATAAAAAATCTGCTTGTGCCACTGTCACGGATCTACTATCTTTCAGCCGGAGCGAATATGACGACATCATTATTTCAAAAAATATATAAGATAATTCTAAGAATTCCAAAGGGAAAAGTCGCGACTTACGGTCAGATCGCGGCACTGGCCGGCAATCCACGGGCAGCGCGCACGGTGGGCTGGGTGCTGCACGGTCTAAGCGGCGATGATCTGCCCTGGCACCGTGTGATCAATGCCCAGGGCCGCAGTTCCTTTCCCGAGCAATCCCGCAGAAAACTGCAGCAAGCGCTCCTCGAAGCGGAAGGCGTGATATTCGAGGATGACCAGTCTGTTCCTCTCCACGTCTTCCGGTGGGATGGCCGGTGACCTAAAGTTCTACGGCGCCAGACCGGACTGCCAGGCTTTGGGAAACTGGCTTTCGATCCAACACGTTTGACCCTCCTGTCTAAGAATTCCGACACCGAGACAAAAGTCATCGTGCATCACCACAACAGTGCCGCTCCCGCGCAGGTCGACAATCTGCTTTGTGGTGAGCGCAACCGACCCACCCGAAACAAAATCCCGGACCTGCTCACCGTCCATCTGTAAGACATTCCTGCAGGCATGCCGGCCAAAAGCCATGGCCCCGGCGGTGGTCAATTTGGGCTGCTGCATCCGTGCGTGGACAAACGGCAAACCCAGCGTCTGCGGCACAGGATTCTCCGGAACTTCTGATTCGCGGCTCAGGAGAGAAACGTACTTCTTATTGCTTTCCACTGCAATAAACTCATCGAAGACCGCAGGTCCAATCCCGAATCTCTCCTGCAGAAAGGCAAGGACTTGCTCCGTGTCGCTGCTTTGCAGGCCATGAGCGCCTTTGCGGCTTCCCGGCTTCCGCGTAATCCGATCCGGGTGGGCATCGCCGGATTTTTCGATGATCGCGACAAAGAATCCGCCTGTGTCATTTTGATGCGGGTACACTCTGAGCGCGTTTGCGACATCAGCTCTGAAATGTCTCCCGCGCCAGCTGGTTAGGCCGGCTTCAGAATTGAATTCCGGAACCTCCACTGGCAGCACTTTTGCATCGATGCGCGGCAAGACCGACTGCAGTGCGGCGTCGACCACTGCTTCATTCTCTTCCGGGGCATAGGTGCAGGTGGCATACGCAATCTTGCCGCCGGGCCGGCACAGCCGTAAAGCCCGCACAAGAATGGCCGTTTGCGCCGCCGAGATCTTTTCCGAGTAGGAGTCGCTGGGCCGCCGCAATATTTCGGGGTTTTTGCGCGATGTCCCCTCGCAGGAGCACTGCACATCGACCAGGATTTTGTCAAAACCAAAGTCCTGCCTCGGGAAGGTTGCGGCATTGGAAACTGTCGAGATGACATTTGTGAGCCCAAGTCGATTGATGGCCTGGCGCAAGGGGCGGATGCGGTTACCGTTCACCTCATTGGCGAACACGGTGCCGCGATTCTGCATCATCACCGCGATTTGAGCGGTTTTGTTGCCCGGGGCGGCGCACAGGTCCAGAACCCGTTCACCCGGCTGCGGGTCGAGTAAGGAAACGGGGAGCATGGCAACCTCTTCCTGCACCTGATACAAACCCGCGAGATACTCGAGATATTTGCCCGGATCAAAATCCGTGCTGAAGCGAAACGCCCCGCGACACCAGTTTACCGGTTCGAACCGCAAGCCGTGCTTCTCCAGGCGCCGGCGCAAATTGCATGCATCCGTCCGGAGCGGATTCGTCCAAATATTTGTGGGCAAAGGCGTACGCGCGGCATCCAGGAAGGCCTCCCAGTCCGGGATGATTGACTTGTAACGCTCAAGGATTTCCAAGAGGCGGGAGCACTCCAGTGACTCTGTTGGTTAATTGAACAGCGATGACGCCTGCAGAATACAGCACCAAATTGAAAACGAAAAATGAATTTTGTACCCCCGGTGCTTTGATTTTTGGGCCACAGCAAAAGATTCGAAACTGCCGGGCAAGTTGATGGCTTTTGCCACGACGCGTGTTTCTGCAGGGGTGGGCGTTGCGCAGAGCGACTTACATTTTCTCCGTCATCGCAACCAGCCAATTGTGGATAGGCGCCATCTTGCGGTAGCGTTCGAAGCAGTACTCTATAATCCGGTCGGAATACAACTCATCCGGTATCTTGCCGGTCACCCCAACTGTCAATCCGTTGTGCAGTAAAAGATCCGCGTGTTTGTGAGCCGGATCGAATCCGCGGGCGACCTTCTTGTATCGCTTGCCACCGAGGGTAAAGCCTTCATGGGACGTAACTTGCTTGACAGCCCGCGCGAGCGCCGGGCCGTGCCTGGCATCGACAACCGACTTCCGATAGGCCTCCAGGTGTGGTTTCGGGAACATGTAAATCCCAACTCCCAGCATGAGTTGCGGCGGTTCAAGATGAAAGTAGTAGCAGGAACATTCCATTCGCTTCAAATGCCCTTCCCAGAACAGGATGCCGACATGGGTCTTGAAAGGCGTCTTGTCCTGACTGAAGCGGGTGTCGCGGTGAATCTTAAACAGAGACTTATTGACGCGGGGATCGGCGTTAATTGCGGGCGAGATCTGCCGCAATTTCTCTCCCATGGCCCCGACAAACTCCCGCGAGGGATGCAGCACCAGGTTCTCGTAGTCATCCCGGTTTTGCTCAAACCAGACCTTGTCGTTGTTCCGACTTAAGTCCTTTAGGAACTTATTGCATTTCCTGGGAAAACCATTGAAAGTTGTTGTGGGGATCATAATTTCTGCGCACCGATCGATTTGACCTGAATCAGTTTAGACGCTGCTATTTTCCGGGACAAATCCAGGGCAGTAACAGTCAGGAGGGTTTTAGAGGCGGCGATCGGACTCGAACCGATGAATAGAGGTTTTGCAGACCTCCGCCTTAGCCACTTGGCTACGCCGCCTGGTTTTTGCTCAAAAACTTGTTCCCTAAATCTGCCCGCCTTCTTCCGAATGGTCGGGCGTTGATTTAAGCCCCATAAATATATATAAATTTGCAGCAAAGTCAATCAAAAACAAATCGGAGACGGGTCGGATTTGACTTTCCTGTTTCTGCCCCGGCGATTCCATGAGAGTGAGCCGTGGCAAATTCACCTAAAAATACCCGATAGCGCGAGATCACGGAAAAATGTGCACGTTCTATTTGACTAATTGGAACGGAGTTGCTACCTTTAGTTCGCGTGAAGAAGTCGAAGTTGACAGCTAACTGAAGCGGTGGGGTTGTCGCCCTCAAGGTGAAGGAAGTGTTACCTGTTGCGGGCGGTGAAAGGTTCAGAGGGCATGTTGCACAGACGGGCGGACTTACCAACCAACTTCTCTTTCCCAAACGAGAACAACTACAATCTACGAATCGGTCAGGTGCTTTGTGTAAAGTTCCTTGTGGTCTGGATCCATTTTGATCAGTTTCTCAAAGACACTGTTCCTCTGTCCGTAGTCTTTAAACAGATCGATTATTTCCGTGTAGTGAGCATCGAGGAATTGTTTCGGTTCATTGAACTCAACTCTGGTATCCTTTGACTCCATTGCCTTTTCGATCAGGTCAAGGGCAGCGATAATGTTGTCACGGGCGTCGCCAGAGTTGTTTTCCTCCTCTAGGGCGTACAGGCCATAAAAATAATAATCCTTCATCTTGCGGAATGTCGTGAACGGCTCAACAAAAATCTGTTTAATGCGTTCTTCCCGTTCAGTCCAGCCAGGAATAAACTGGGTCCGGACAAACTTCCCGAGGGAGGCAAAGTTCAGGGCACGCTTGTAGTAGATATCTCCGCCCATGTTGCGGTATTTATCGAGTTCGCTGCCCAGAATCAGGTTGATGTAAAAATTTATGACTCCAGTCAGAGGACCAACCGCCTGCTGGTCATAAACCAACTGGTCCCCGGGCTGATATGGAAAACGCACACGTTTGTCATAATATTGTACATCGTTGCTGGAGATCAAGAATTCGCATTTATACCGATCCTCGATATTGGAGACACTCTCTATGAGAAAGAGCTGCAACGATATCTCTATGGGCATGCGGTCATCTTCCTCAAGCCACGCCACGCCGTCAATGTACTCTTTGACGACCTGGTGGAAGTCCCGCATTTTCTGCTCTTTATTGATGGGAAGCTTGTCGATGATCACACGGACATTTGCCTTGACATCTCCCGCGGTCAACGGTTGCGACCAAAGAGCGAAGGCGGTAAAAACAGCCAGAGACAGCAGCATCCACTTGCTGGTGACAGGGCCGGAACCCGGCGTGCACGAACGTGACTTTAATTTCAGCATCATAAAAAATACCTGAAATTGTGTTTAGCGGAGTGACGCATGATGAGAACCCTACCAAACCCAGGGCCCGACAAGGGCCACCAAGTACTTGCTAACCATGCTAACATACAGAAAAATGCCGCCTTTAGTCAAGCGAATTGTGGCGAGGTTCGTCGATATCGACTGCGAGTGTGGCTTATTTCATGTCTGGTGGCAATGGCTCTGCCCGTGGCGGCGCAGGCCGGCGACGATTTCCCCATCGGGGCACGCTCTCTGGCCATGGGTGGAACTTACGTTGCCCTGGCCAACAGCGCTGATGCGGTCTTTCTGAACGCAGGTGGACTGAGCCAGTTAACCGGCACACACCTGTCGGTATTCTATCAGAAACCGTTTGGACTGCCCGATGTCGATTTTGGCACTGTCACAACCTCGTTCAGACTACTGAACTATCGCGTCGGTGTGGGATTCCTGGCTCTTGGCAACAGTATTTACAGCGAATCAGCTGTGGCGCTTGCTTTTAGTCATCAGCTCGCGGGCCGAATACATTATGGATTCAGTGTTAAGTATCAAACCAAGAGCATCAAAACCTACGGCTCCGACGCTTCCCTCGGCGTCAGTGTTGGCTTTGTCGTGCCTCTGAGCACACCGCTGAAACTTGGCTTTCAGGCTGACAATATCAACCGACCCGGACTCGGCCAAACCGGCGAAAGGCTGCCCCAGACCATAAAAAGCGGAATCGCATTCACCCCAGACAGCGCAATTACGCTCAGTCTTGAAGTATACAAAGATGTTCGCTTCGACGGGGAAGTCCGGTTCGGAATCGAATGGACGCCGGTGGATGTCTTGAGTTTGCGGGCCGGCACCGCGAATAACCCGGACCGCTTTTCCGCCGGTTTTGGAGTAAAGGTAAACAAATTTAAAATAGACTACGCTTTTTTTACACACAACGACCTGGGCTTGACACAGCAGGCGTCCTTCTCTGTGCACCTCGGTCGGCAACTATCACGATAGGGGCAGCAATGAAACTTCACACCGCGAGTCCTGGCAGAATTCCGGCGCAATCTATGTTTTGGGTGGCAGTCTTCTTTTGGATCCAACCCGGCCTTGCCCAGGAAGTGCTGGAGGAAAAATTACTGGAAGAACAACAGGACGCTTCCGAACAGTCAGAGTTGTTGGAAACGCTCAGGGAGCTACGGTCCAACCCGATCGACTTGAATCAGGCGACGGAAAAGCAGCTTGCCCTCCTGCCCGGGTTGACCGCAAAAAACCGGCGGGAGATTGTGCGTTACCGGCGTGCGCATGGCCCGTTTCGGGCAGTGGTGAACCTCGCCGAGGTTCCGGGGCTGGAGAATGTATCCCTCTCTGAGATATTCCCGCTCCTCACCGCTAAACCCGGCACGCGACCGGCTAAGCCTTTGTTCACATTAAGTACCCGAACGAGAGTTTCCCGGAGAATCGACTGCCCGCTCGGCTTCACGGATGGGACCTACGCCAGCGGACCGAGCAAAATATACAATCGCCTAAAAGTGAACTTCCTGAGCAATATTGAGGCGGGCCTGCTCACAGAAAAGGATGAAGGGGAGGACAAGCTCGACGACTTACGTCTGTTCTATGCAGGCACGAATTCTGAGGCCGAGATCCGTCTTCTGCTGGGCAACTTTCAGGTGCAGGCAGGACAAGGGCTGGTCTTGTGGGGCCCGTACGGCTATTCCAAAAGCGCGGATCCCATCCGGCCATTGAAAAAGAGAGCTCGTGGAATACGCCCGTATCTATCCGTCGATGAAAACGCAGGTCTTTTCGGGATCGCCGCCTCGGTGGACAAAGACTGGTTCCAGGCGCTGGGATTTTTCTCCAGAAACAAACTCGACGCCACGCAGGTCGACACAAATGAAGTGACAAACATCTTCGCGAGCGGATTGCATCGCACCGATTCCGAAAGGCAGAAAAGAGATGTTGTGACAAAAACACTCATCGGTGGCAGGCTGGCTTTCAGAGCGCGCACAGGACTTGATCTGGGAGCTACCTTTTATCGACTCAAATTTGACAGGAGCTTTGCCACGCCTGACGTCGTTCGCAACAGATTCGGTTTTAGTGGCGATGAAAACCATGTCGCCGGCCTGGACTGGAACTATGAAGCGGGGATTCTTGAATCATTCGGTGAGTTTGCGCGCTCTAAGAGTGGTGGCACGGCCCTGATAAGCGGCGCCAGGTTGGATTTAAACCGCGTGCAGTTTGCGCTTTTGTATCGCTCTTATCAACGCAACTTCCAAAACCTGCACGCGTTTGGCTTCGGCGAACGCAACGGCGCGACTCAAAATGAACGCGGTTATTACTCGGGGATGACGTTCAAAGTTTCTCCCAAAACCAGGCTGAGCGCTTACTACGACATTTATCGTTTCCCCTGGCGCTCCTTTTCCGAACCAATGCCGCTGGCTGGTGGCGATTTTTTCGCTGTGCTCGAACACCAATTTGACAGGACTCTCGACTTCACGATCAGGTTTCGGCAAAAACGGAGAGAGGAAAGCGAAGATTTTGTCGACGCTTTCGACCGCACATTCAAGAAAATTGTCACCAAAGCTCAGCGGCAATTGCGACTCCAGATCGATTACCGGGTCAACCGGGCGCTACACCTACGACCACGGGTAGAGTTTGTGCAAAGCCACGCAATTGGTTCCGGAGGTGAGATATCTAACACGAGACAAAACGGGTTCTTGATTTATCAGGATCTTAAGCTCAACATAAACCGCAGATTGAGACTAGCCGGGCGTTTGACCTTCTTTGACACCGACTCTTTTGACTCGCGCGTCTTTCAGTACGAAAACGACCTGCCGGGCGTGGTGACCAATCGGGCCCTGTTTGGCCGCGGCAGCCGGTGGTATTTGTTGCTCAGGCAGATATTGACCCGGCAAGTCTCCCTCTACCTGAAGTACTCCGAGACCTATCGCGATGATGTGGAGACCACCGGCACCGGGGCTGACCGGATTACGGGAAACCTGGACCGCCGTATCGCGCTGCAAGTCCAAACAAGATTGTGAGGAACAGAGGTGACGGATAATGAGACGGAATACTCCGCAGCCGAATTTCTTATTGCCCCGGCAAAGGTTTTTCCGTATATTCTTCCTTGTCCGACGGTTCGATAAAACAATGCCCTACTATTTCGAAAAACCCATTAGTCAGTATCTCGGCCTGAAACGACGCCTGCAAAGGAATCAGCCGACGATCAATATCAGCGGCCTGCTGGGGGAGGCGCAACACGTCCTCATCTACCTGCCCACGAAAGTGGAAGAATACGGTGCTGCCCTAAAATCACTGGAAAGATTGCGGAAACTCAAACCGAAGTGGAAGATAACCGTAATCTCCAAGCTGGAACTGGTCGGGTTCATTGATAAGCGACTCAAGGTGAATATCCTGCCGTTCTCAGCGGAAGACATCAACTTTGCCGGAGTGCCGCGGACTGCCATCAAGAACCTGGTGAAGGCGACCAAATTCGACCTGGCATTAGACTTCGAGCCCAGCTTCGATATTATCAGCATCATGCTCATTGACATTAGTGGGGCCAAAGTAAAAGTCTGTTTCGACAACAAAACAAAGGCGCCGTTTTACAATTTTGAAATCCGCGTTAATCCCGCCGAATCATTGCCGGACAAGTATAACGCCATGATAAAATATGTGGCCATGTTTGCAGAACCATCCGGCACATGTGAGCAAAGCGAAGCAGCAACCAGCCCCAAGTAGCCACCAAAGCCAGCTATTTCGATGTCCCGGACTGGCAAGTTTAGCCAGAATAAGTTGATTTGCTACGGAGGCAAGGATTAACCTGACTGGGAAGTCGGGAGCGGAAGACACCGCACCCTGGCCGTCTGGGGTAACTGGAAGGACATGCTTTCCGACCCACGCTTTTGGCGAGAAATTTCACGGGAATTTGAAGAAACCGGGGACCGTCTACCGGGTAGAAACCGGCTCTGCCGGGACGTACTATCTGGCGATCACGGCGTAGCGGAAGATTGTCCAGAGGATCTTGAATCCGGCGCTGGCCGCTCCGGACAAGGTACCGGTTACCTTGGAAACACCAACGCGTTTGCGGTAGCTGACGGGCACTTCGGTAGCGCTTAGTCCCCGGATTGCTGCTTTTACCTGCATCTCGACGGTCCAGCCAAAGTTCTCGTCGCACATTTGCAGCGCCTCCAGCTTGTCCCACCTGATTGCCCGGAACGGACCAAGATCAGTGTACTTTTGCCCGAAGAGAACCTTGATCAAAGTAACGGCAAGAAGGTTGCCCCACCGCGCTTGCGGCAGTAGTGCACCGCGGTCGGCCTGACCCAGCACTCTCGAACCGATGACCAGATCATGACCCTCGGATAATTTCTGCAGGAGCAAACTCATTTCCTGCGGCGTGTCGCTGTAATCGCCATCCAGAAAAACCACTACTGCGGGCTGCAGTTTCCGGGCCGCCGCAATACCGGTCAGGCAGGCTTTGCCATAGCCCCGCTGTGGCTCCCGAATCACAGTCGCACCGGCAGCCCGTGCGACCTCCGCGGTCCTGTCGGTTGAGCCATTGTCCACCACGATTATGTCAGAGACAATCTGGCGGGGTATATCGGCAAGCACCAGGCCGATGGACTTTTCTTCATTCATGGCGGGAATGACCACCACTATTTTCCCCAGGGTCATTGCAGGAGTCCTGTTGACTGTTGCAGTAGGTTCACACAATCCGGGCCTTCATTGAAAAGCAGGTCAATAAACGACAGATTGTTTATGAATGCGCCAAACTGCTGATGATATTTGATCTTCACATCATCAACAAACTCTACCTTGAAACCATTCCTGGAATAATCGTCGGCACGCAGATGATTGTGGAACTCGCTGCCGGCAAGATAAACCGCACAATCGAGACGCTGCAGCATCTGGCGCAGTTTGTCGTTGCCGCAACCAGTGAGGTCCAGCTCGGAGCTGAGCACTATCCGTGTTTTTATCCCAATTGCTGCCACAATGAAGTCGAGCAAAGCCAAGTTGAGGTCCACCAAATGGTCCCACCGGCGCCTGTAGATGGCATTGAGATCATGATCATATTGTTCAAAGTAGGCAGCGTAGGTGTAGTTTACAAAGAGAGTCCGCAGATGTTTTTCGCGCCAGTCGATCCGGTTGTTCAGGCGAATCCGGTTGATGGCTGTCCCCCGCGAGCCCTTGGTCAGGACGGGTACCGTGAGCCAGGATGGGCCTTCAGATGTTTTGATGCGGGTTCTGTTGATTTGATGATTGGTGGTGAATTGATAGTCGTCCGCAACGACGAAAATGTCTGCCAGGCAGAGCTTTCGCACAAAAGAAATTGCGGGTAAGTAACAAGGTTGATGTGCTGCTAGTTTCATCCAAAGGTCATGTCAGTGAACTGCTCTTAAAGAGCCGGGCAATGGCACCGGCGTTATCACTTTCCACGGCCCGACGCAGTGATCCCAGATCATCGATGTCGTACCACGCATCTGTTTGTACGATTCTCAACTTAAGGCGGGCGGCAGCATGCAGGGTCTCCTGCAGAACGGTTGCGGAGCTCCAATTTATATTGCGGAAGAGGCCAGCCTGCCTGGATTTCAGTCCAATGAGATAATATCCACCGTCAAAGGTCGGGCCAACCACCGCATCGTCTTCTTCCAAAGCGTTGAAGGCGTCATGCAAGAACCCGGGCGGTACTGTCGGACTGTCGCTGCCGAACGCCAGCACTTTGCGAGCGCCACGCGCGAATGCGTCTTCGAAGGCATAGGTGATTCGCTCTCCCAGGCCGTCTCCGCGCTGGGGGAATCGCTCGAATCCGGACGGAATGAGCTTCTGAAAGTCGGTCTCCCGGGCGGGCGGCGCAAATGCCACCATAATCTTGTCCGCCCGGCTTTCCGCCAGCAACGCAAAAGTCTCTGCCATGAAAACCTTGTAGAACTCACATGCTAATTCGTTGCCGATCTCTGCCGCCAGGCGTGTCTTCACTTTGCCCGGTTCGGGATACTTGACAAAGACAACGACAGTGTTCACCGACATAGAGCCTGACTGTTTGTTGGGGCCAGGACTTTCAGCGCCCGTGGCAGAATGTTGATCCGCAGTTCGGTCTCCTCCTCGCAAACTTCGCCATCAATATTCACAAAAGACCCCCGGTCACGCTGAATGGAAATCGCGTCCGTTTCATATGTGGAGACATTGCTGAGATTCTCAATATTGCCCCAGAAGAGTCGCGGCGTGACAGCGAACACCCCGTACAGAGACAGGCTGTGAATTATGACAACGTTCAGTAAGCCATCATTCATGCGGGCCTTAGGAGCGATTCTAGCGTCATTGCCGTACTGCTGTGCGTTGGCGACGGCGACCATAAATGGCGTCGATGTCGAGGTCTTACCGTTGATGCAAATACTCATTGATTGTGGCCGGTAACGAAAAAATTCCCGGGCGGCCAGATAGAAATAGGCGAAAGGTCCCCGCCTGTGGTACTCCTCAAAGCTCTTGCCGACAGCAGCATCAAAACCAACGCCGGCGATCATGAAGAACAGCCGCTCATTCAGTTTGCCAACGTCGATTGCAGTCACGCGACTTCGGAGCAAACTTGAGCTGGCCTGCTCGACCGCCATCGGGATCCCCAAGCTCCGGGCAAAACCGTTTCCCGAGCCGGCAGGAATCACCGCCATCGGCACTTCAGTATGCACCAGACCGGTCGCGACCTCATTGACAGTGCCGTCGCCACCAATAGCGACTACGAGATCATAGCCTGAGGAGACAGCATTTCGGGCCAATGCAGTGGCATCACCTCTACCGGAGGTAAGCTGCACCGTCATTGTCTCGCAGTGCTCGCGGACATATCCGGAAACAAAATCAATTGTCTTCTGTCTGGTGCGATTCTTTCCGGAGATTGGATTCGCGACGACCAGTATCTTTCCTAACATTCACGATACGTTCTTAGATGAGCAAAGAAGAAAAATGTATCGATAATATACATCTTTGTCAATTTTTTTGACCTGGAGGGGATTGCTCAAAGAACCGCGGTCCGCCTGAACGACGTGCGTGGAGGGTCCTGCGGGTAGGTAAGACGAAAAGGACGCAAAAACAATCTGTTAGCGGTGGATCGGAACATCCTCAAAGAATGTTCCCCACGCGAACCAGTAGGCATTATAAGAGGGGGTTGCAATCAGTCTTTCGCCAGTGCGTGGTCCGGAGATTGCGTGCCCGAGGACATTCCAGACAGTGCCCTCATTGTCCACTAAA
Organism: Candidatus Zhuqueibacterota bacterium; assembly: GCA_029262055.1. GTDB lineage: Bacteria > Zhuqueibacterota > Zhuqueibacteria > Oceanimicrobiales > Oceanimicrobiaceae > JAJDAD01. Next base: position 109,548 of record JAJDAD010000092.1, on the reverse strand, counting down.
TCAAAGGGGTAGATGTCAGGGTTGTCGGTTTTGATTTCAAAGGTGAGAGTGGTCCCATTGACCTCGCGCAAGTAACTCACATACGTGTCAGCATCTTGCATGCCGGCAACAACAACCGACAGGCCGTCGAGCTGATCGTTGACGGCACGGGGATGAGCAAAAAATGAGAACCGGTAAGTCTTGGCAGACGGGCCAACCCGGTCTGTGACAATTCCGTGCAGTCTTTCCTTGAAAAACAGGCGGCGGTCGTGGTTGTTGATGGGAAATAGCAGGCCCTCAACTTCCTTGAAGTTGCCATAGGGGAAAATATCGTAGTTGCGGTCGAAACCGGTGTCGTCCGAGAGCATCAATGAATTCGGGAACATTTTCTTCCAATTACGGAAGGTTGTCTCGATCAGGGGAACCGTAATCATTTCCACGCCGCGATAGCGACCGTTTACGCAGCGCAGGTACATTTGTGCCCAGTTGCTGCCCGTGCCCCTGTCGTAATTGATCAAATTATTGTTATACAGCAGCCCTGAGACGCCGAAAGAGGCCATCCCCTCAAACTCATTGAAACTTCTTTGTTCACCGGTCGCCATTAGGTCCAAAGCCACCGCCGACCCGGTCAAAGGACAGTAGGTAATGACGAACTGCTGGCCCCTGTAGCGCAGGTTGACAACCTCATGCCAGTCCATAATGTTCTCCGGAAAACCCCAAACCTTACCCTCGGAAACCAGTCCCCAAACCAAATCTGTGTCATCGACAAAGTCCACGTCGGAGGTGTTTACAAAGACCGGCGATTCAATCGATGGAATGCAGTCCCGACCGAGACATCCGGTTGCAACCTCTGCTCTTGGAAGATCCCAGGTACCCTTCGAACCACTGGAGTCATTCGCCACGGGATCATCGCCGCCCGAACCGCCGCCGGTGCCTCCAAGGCCTCCGCCTGAATCCGGCGGACCTTCAAGGCTCACAGTGGAGGATGGGCTGTCGCTCGAGCATCCGTTCAGGCTCAACAACACCACCGTAAAGAAAACAAGAACACCACAAAATAGAGTCAGAGTGATTCTTCGAAACATGTTGTCGACCTTTGCATAATAATTGAGTTGTATTACCGAGGCTTCCACATATTTGAACACAAAGAACACTTCACATATTCCTCGCCGTTCAGGTTAGCAACGCTCATCGCCATCAGAACGTGCAATTTTGGAAGAATAGTGTTCTTGAACTTGTTGAATAAGTATGTACATTACGGCTTCTCCTTTATTAAGAAGCTCAACCCCCAAAACGTGACCTTGATGACTAGACAACTGTACGGTACAACACTCCTGGTGATGATTCTCATCTTCGCCAGCAACTCTCTACTACAGGCAGGCGCCTGGACGCACAAAGCGGGTAGCTACTACGCCAAGGTGGGTTTTCTCAGGTTCAAATCAACCTCACAGTATTTGCTCAATGGCGATAGAGAACCCCTGTCCAACAACGGCGAAGTCGTCGACTTCAATTTCTACCAGTATATCGAATATGGACTGTATGACGACCTGACCGTCATCGGCAACGTGCCACTGAAACGAGTGAACTTTTCATGTGCTATCTCCGGCTGCGACAATACGTCATCAGGCCTGTCCGATATCTACTTCGGACTCAGATACAGGCTGTCGCAACAAGAATGGGTGGTTTCCCTGCAAAGCGGTTTCAAATTGGCGCCGGGGTACACGACGGATGAGGATGAATTGGACTCGGCCCCGCCATTGGGGGATGGCCAAACTGATTTTGAGTTCAGGTTACTGCTGGGGCGCCCCCTGTTTAACCATAATGGCTACCTAAACCTGGATGCAGGCTACCGCGTAAGGTCAGGCGAGCCCACAGATGAGGTGCCCTTTTCTGCCGAGCTTGGGATAAACCTGAGCGAACACTACTTGCTGGTCGGTAAACTACATGGTGTTCGTGGTATTTCCGAGAAGTCGACGCAGGAGAACTTTCGAATTGTAGACGGACGAGTGGAGAACTTTGTGGGTACCGGAGCTTTGGAGGATTTCGTAAGGGCTCAGGCCCAGTTTATATATCACATAGTTCCGGCGGTCGACATTTCTTTTGAGTTTGACCAGGTCTTGACCGGCCGAAATACCGCCCGGGCATCGACAATCGGTTTTGGGATCGCATTTCACAAATAGGCGTGCGACTTGGCCCTGCCCTACTTGTGGGCGGAAAAGGTATATGAGATACCCAGATTGAGCACGGCCCCCGCTGGGTAGTTCTTGCCGGAGAGCGTGAACGGCACCGACGCCTCAAAAAGCAAACCCTGAGGTGTGGTCCACGAAATCCCAGGTTCAAAAAAGAGCACCTCACGTTCAGAATCTCCAATCACCAGGCCTTCTTGTTCAAACCTGTCACCGTACAATCCGCTGACGGCGGCCCTCAGGCTTAGGTTGTGCCAGAGCGTATAACCAGCCTCACCTCTAAAATGAAACTCATCGCCCGGATCCCGGTCAGATATCTCTACATCCGGCGCAAACCGCACACGATACCCGAGGTCGAGGTTTACGGAGGCGGCCGTCGGCCACAGCGACTTACCGAAGGAAGCGCCCAGCTCCAGATCCCACTGACCATCTCCCACCGGCACAGCTTCCGCATCTTTGTTAAAAAAGCCTGTCGGAGCTTTGGCGCCCACTTTGAGAGCAGCCACCACCGGAGTTGTCAGGAATCTGTATTGTGCAAAAAAGCGGACGTCGCCAACATCGGTACTAGATGGCCGGCTTGGGTTGGCGAGATCTGTAAACGAAATGTCAAAAAACGGTACCTGGAGATTGAGCTGTAAGCGGTCCAGCAGCCCGTAACCAAGGTCCAGGTATATGGCTGTTATGCGGCTTTCTCCATCAAAGGGAAAATCCACGCGGTCGCCCCTGCTGCAGTTTGTGCCAATTGGGCAAGGCGTATTGGCCGAATAGTAACGCTCGGACGTCTTTTGGTAGAGCAGAGAGGTCTTCGCCCAGACTTGCCCACGCTTTAGTGTCCACGCTCCAGCAAAAAGATTGGCCGTAGACAGAAGAATCGAACCCATCAAGACTATGACAGGGAAACCGCGCATGGTGTTATCCTGGGAAGACCACTAATTGGGTAAAATGTCGAAGTTCGCATCGGCCGCCTTTCCAGATTCGACGATAACCGTCTTCTCCAGCGAACCGAGCACCTCGTGCCACGCTTTGACTTTGTACGTACCTGCGGGCAGGTTAGAAATGGCAAACCTGCCGGTTTCGTCGGTGACGGCGTAGTACGGATGATCCATCACCGCGATATATGCACTCATATGGTCATGAACATCGCATTTGAAAAAGTACATTCCAGCCTTGTCCAAAGTCTGCGTAATCTTCTTTAGGAACTTAGGCTGAGCTTTATTAAAGACAGTATTCTTGGGGTCTAAACCATCAAAATACGCATGGACGTTGTGCAACAGACCGTCATTGTTGAGTATTTCCAGCTTGGTCCCGACCGGTACTGCCTGCACGTGCGGGGTGTATTGACATTTGTTCTGATCCAGAATGGCCGCAGCCTGGCCGGCCTTGACCTTTCCTTCTGCGCCCTCGACGGTGACCACTACGTTCTTTAAACCGTGATTCTCCTCAGACACGACGAAGCTCTCAGAATACTGGAATGCCCCGCACACGGCCTGGTCTTTGGTCGTGGTAATCTTTTCTCTTTCAGGATAGTCGTCCGGAAAACGCACGGCACCCGAAATGCTTCCATCGTTGCTTAGTATGCTTCTGACAGGAGTAGCAGCAATCTGCCCGTTGGTACTCCAGGCAATCAAGACAACCAACGTCAGGGCCGCACTCGTCAAAACAGTTCTATATTTTGTCACGTCTCGCTCCTCTCGCGATTTTACTTAAACTTCCATTTGCTCTTCTTTGGCGCAAATGACTTTAGATATGCATACAGGTCGCCCAGTTCCGACTTATCCATATATTTCCCGTAATCCGGACAATAAAATGGTGGCTTCGGCATTGACTCGTCGAGAGCTGTGGGGTAGAAGACCTGGTTCAGCCGTTCGGAGAATTGCTCTTGTGTATATTTGTTTGTGGCTTTTCTAAGTCCAGGCATGGTCTCATCGGGAGCCATGTTGGGGTTCCTTATTTTGCCGACCGCGCTTTCTCCATGGCACGACCAACACCCGAACCGGCGAAAGACCAACTCACCGCGCTCCTTATCCGTGTTGCCCAAAAAGAAATTGGTCCTGAATTCCCACTGTTGTGAGGCATCATTGTGTTGCCCCTTCTGAGTGTGCAGAAAGGCTGCCAACGCCTCGACGCCTTTTGCGGGAATATGAAAATTTGGCATAAAGGTGCCCGGCTTGAACGCTTCCGGGGCACTGAGCCAGGTTTTCTCCCAGTCTTCAGTCTTTCTCACGCCTATCCAGGTCAAATCAGGGGCAACGAACCTGCCTTCAGAGCCGAAACGATGACACGCAACACAACCGTAGTCCTCAAAAAGCGCCTGACCCATTTCCGCCATCGGGACTTTCTTCGCCAAAATCTGATCGGTGTGCAACTCCGTCTTCATATTTGCCAGGTAGTCAACCGTCGCCTCCAGTTGTTCCGGGGTGAAATCGAACTTGGGCATTTTGGTCCCGGGCTTCACTTCTTGCGGGTCGGATATCCATCTCCTTAACCACTCCTTGTCCCGGCGAGTACCAACCTGGTTTAGGATTGGACCCACGGTCCCACCCCTCTCTCCTATGGTGTGACAGCTCGTGCATTGATACAAAGTAACTATTTCAGAATTCATGAACTCCATCTGTGGTGTGCCGGTCCAGTCTTCATCCTGGCCTCCACCGGTCGCTGCCACCGCCTGCAAACTGAACAGAGCCAGTAGTCCAAGAACTATTTTTCCAATCATTTGTAATTGTTTTCCCAACGTTACTCCAATAATAGGTAGATATCAAAAAGAACGCGGTGTCCATCTTATGTAGCTGAGGCACACCGCGTTCATTTAGAGAACAAGATTGTTTACTTCATGTCCATCATCATTTTCTTCATCATTTCAGGAACAGCACCAACCGAAACCTTGTCGTCATTGCTTAAAGAAGCAACATAAGAAGTCAACGCCCTTGCCTCCGGACTCTTCTTATCTAACGGTTGCGCCGCCATAAACATCATGATGCAGTTATTCTCCATGTCGGTCAAATCAACCACAGCATCGTTAGGAACTTTATACTTCGGAAAAGTCGCGGCTGAACCAACCAGAGTGGGGACTGGCAGCTTGTACGGCTTGCCGGTTGCTTCGCTGGCCATGGGGGTTTCAGCCTCGCCGCCCGTGGTTCCACCGCCAGGGTGGCAACTGGCACAAGCCTGACCATTGGTGCTGAGTGCGGATTTACTGTTAAACAGTTCCTCACCCCACTTGATGGCTGCGTCCTGAGTCTGTTTGAGATGTTTGGGAAGCCCCTTCATCGCATCCATACTGGCCATATACTTGTCCATGTTTTTCATGGCCATGTTCTTCATCATCATCTTCTGTTCCATCGTCAAGGCCGCAGGTTTGTGCTTCTCACCGGCCGTCAGGTCAGCGATGCTCGTTACCACTGCCACGGCCAAACACAAAGCCAGCACAACGTGCAAAATCTTCCTTACTTTCATCGGTACCTCCCAGATTAATGAATAAATAGGTTGATTAATAGATATTACGACCCTGATAAAGGGCTTGGGTGGACGGATAAGAAATACACCGTTAAGTACCCCCGGACTACATCAATCAAGAACAGTTTCAGGTGGCTATCTATTCCTTGCTGAACGCACAAAAAGATCTGTTCAACTAGGTCTATAGCACCTTATACCCATCCACATGGATATATCTTGAGTTCTCAAAAACCGTCCCACTCAAGATTGCTCTTTTCTGCAAGAGAGCCCGAGTATAATGTCCTTGTTCCTCGGAAGGATTCTGCAGGATAGTCCAGATTGCGCCGTCGTCCGCGCGCAGTCCGGGATGGTGAATAACCGGATCATGTTCCGCATAAGAGGCTGCCTGCGGAGTGTTGCGATGCGTTGTAAAAATGTCGCAATCGAGGCAGATTATCTCGCCCGTCAGTTCATCGTATTTGGCACCAGGTGCAGTAGAGTCTGATTTCTGCATCAGAGACTCCGCACTTCTCGATATCATCTCATAGGCAGGCAGCAAGACAAAAAACGCAATCACAGCAAAAGCGAAGCCTGTTGCGGCGGGACGATAATCAAACATGCCTTGCACAAGCTCCCAAAAGCTCGGCCGATAACCGCTACGCGCGATCTGTCGACGGATGCGATTCCGTAATTGCGCAGGCGCCTGCAGAACCGGTGCATTTTCCTTGATTAGCCGTTTTGTCCGCTTTTCAGCAAGATAGTGTTCGTGGTATTCCGGCGTCTCTGACAGAAGCTGTTCCACCTCCTTCATTTGTTCAGGGGACAGTTCTCCATCAATGTATGCCGTGATCAGCTGGTAAACATTATCATTTTTCTTTTTCATGAACTTCATACCTCCGTTGATTCTCATTCATGCTTTGCAATAAATCCCTCTTTAAGGGCATAATCTCGCAAATGAAACTGCAACTGTTTTCTACCACGAGACAACCTCGACATCACGGTCCCAAGTGGACACCCGATTACCTGCGCGATCTCTTTGTACGAAAACGATTCTATGTCGGCGAGCATGACCACAAGCCGGAAGTCGTTTGGGAGCGCCGCCAGCGCCCTGGTGATCTCATCGTCAAAAAGGCTTTCATACTTCTGCTCTCGGAAGCTCTCGATAAATCGCGCATGTGTGTCGTTTCTCTTCTCGGTATAAGTTTGCTCTATCTTTTCTAATTCGATGTGGTGGGGCCTGCTCACCTTCTTACGATACTGGTTTATGTATGTGTTCGTCAATATCTTGAAAATCCAGGCCTTGAAGTTGGTATCACGTTTGAACCTGTGAAAAAAACGATAAGCCCGAACATAAACGTCTTGGACCAAATCCTCCGCATCATATGGATTGCGAGTCATTCGCAGGGCGGTACTGTAGAGCGCATTGAGATGGCAAAAGGCCAGCGCCTGAAACTCCTCCTGCTTTCGACGGGAATCAGATTTGTCCGTCAATTACACCTACATTGTTTTGGTTAAGAGATAGTGGACAATTCTTCCGCAGCACGCATTGCTCACGTGATCAATGCATTTCACACAACTTCAACAGACTGGATATTTGATTTATTCCCAGTTAGAGGTCGGATTCGTCTTTCCATCTGACAATTCTCCACTTATCATCTTCCTCATCTAACTTGAATGTGAAGATCGCAGTGCCGGTTAAGATAAAGTTGAAGTCGGAGCCGAAGAGGCTCAAGTTGAACCTGACAAACCGCCTTTCGAAGGGGCCTTGTGACTCCTCAAACAAAGTGTTGAGCCAAACCAAATCGACTACATCGAATTCCCGCAGCAGGCGACCGGTAGTCTGAAGGTCTACGTCTCTGCCCCAGGTTGTCAAACCGCCGGTAGCCTGTTGGCCCGGGTCGAAGAACTCGAAGATAAAGGACTCGTCGATCACATCACTGTAGAGCAGGGAATCTTTAAGGGTATACGCTGTACGGAAATTGGAGAGAACCTCTTCCGGGCTTTGCTGCTCGGTTATGAGATTGCTCAGGTCAAAGTCCTCATCCAACTCCGGCGCAAACGGATTGAAGCAGCCCAGGAAAATGAGTGGCAGGACAATGGCAACAAGGAAAAGTAATGAAGAGGAAGAGAAGAGACCGAAATACCGCACTGCAGAACATCGGTTAAGAAAAAAACGGCGCTCAGGAATCCTGAGCGCCGTAATAAGGCTCATGATACAACTTATTTTAACCGGAATATAACCGGGATGGCAACCCAAACCTTCACGGGTTTATCACGCTGTAGTGCGGGATTCCATTTCACGGCCTTGATCGCCTTAACTGCTGCTTCGTCACAGCCGCTGTGTCCCAGGGATTTGATGACTCGTGTGTCAACTACTCTGCCCTTTTCGGACACCAGGACTTGAACAATCACGCGACCCTCAATACCTGCCTTACGCGCGATTTCAGGATACCTTAGAGAGCGCTGGATGGCGCCAAAACCGCCCTTTGGGGACGGAGGCTCATCATAAGGAACAAAGATGTTCATGTCGCCATCATCCTCGGGGGGTGGAGGTGGCGGCGGAATATCCGACAGATCGAGATCAGTTGTTTCGATCGTCAGATCTTCCGGAATGTCTTCGCTCTCAGACGGAATCGGAATGGATGGCTTTGGCGGAGGCGGCGGTCGTTTGATCTGTTCGGTTGGCGGAATGTCCGCCACCTCGATCTGGATCTCCTTGTTTTCCGTATCCACAGCATCCAAGTTCACTGCCCGCAAACCCTGGAACAGTACTATCAGCAGGAAGAGGGAAATAATGCCACCCAGTTCCAGGACTTTCTTGTACTGTAATTTAAGATTGGCTTCGGGGTTTTTTCTCATGATTTCATTACCTCAGCACGGGTTGAGTGGAACAGGTTCGTTTATTGCGGTTTAGCCGAGTAATTGACATTTAGCGCATCGGCTTCCCGTAATTGTTCATGAATATCGGTAACCATTCCCATCTCGCTCCCTCTGTCGATTTTCATTGAAACGAGCTTCAGGGGATGCAATGGATCTATCCGCTTTTTATACATGATCTTTGACAGATCGTTTGTGTTGACAAAACGGTCATCTACGGAAAGTTGTCCATCTTTTGCTACCCAAATATAAGCGACATCTCTCTTGCCTGCCAGCTTCTCAATTTTTCGCGCTGTCGGCAAGACAACCTGAATCCCTTGAAACTCCTTGAAAACGGAAGAAACCATGAAGAAAATAAGTAAGAGGAACACAATATCCGGTAGAGAAGACATCGGTATTCCCGGCTTCACCTTGTTTTTGTTTTCAAATTTCAACTGCGATCCTCCATCTGATTACTTTTCTGGCTCAGCAATAGAAATGCGGGTTGCATTTGCTACTTTGAGCTCATCAAGTACCTGGACATAAGCTTCGTACTTGGTCAGCCGGTCGGTCTTGACCGATACGATCAGTTTTTCGTTTTCGGCGATCTTCTCGCGAATCAACCGGGCGACATCGTTCATTGCCACCTGCTCGCCGTCAACCAGGACTTCGCCGGCAGCGTTGACCAGTAGATTTGTGATATTGGTGGAGCGCACTTCGGTCTCCTCACCCTTTGCGGGCAGGGTCAGGCCGATACCCCGGTCGACGTCAATCGTTGTGGTAACAAGAAAGAAGATTAGCAACAGAAATGCGATATCGGCCAGCGAGGCCATCGGTATTTCTGTCTCACCGCGTTTCTTCTTATTGTCAACTAGCATGGCGCTTACGTTCCATTTCTATAAGAGTATCGACAAAATCCACAGAACTTTCCTCCATGTCAACGATCAAACTATCGACACGGGAGATAAAGTAGTTGTTTAGTACCTGAATGATGATGGCCACGACCAGACCGAGAAGCGTGGTCAACAGTGCTTTTGAAATACCGCCGGCGACGATGGTTGGTGAAATGTCGTTAGCCGCGGCGATCGCCTGAAATGCCTCAATCATTCCCCAGACTGTGCCCAAAAAGCCGAGCATCGGGGCGACACTTATGACGGTGCCAAGCCACACAAGGCCCTTCTCCAGGAAAGCCATCTCAATGGAACCAGCATTCATCACAGCTTTCTCAACATGATCAATCCCTCGATCAGCCCTGAGCAAGCCGGCATGAAAAATCGACGCCACCGGACCTCTGGTATTCGCGCACTTTTCCGCGGCAGCATCAATACCACCTTCACGCAGGGCCTTCTTGATATCAGCCAGGAACCTCCGCGTGTTGATCGAGGCTCTCGTAAGCGTCCAAAATCGCTCCAAACTGATTGCAAGACCGATAATCAGGGTGATGAGAATTGGCCACATAAATCCACCACCGTCATTGAAGAGCTGCAATAGATTCATTACTCTGTTTCCTCCCTTAGAATTAATTCTGACTCGGTGTAATGTGATGCTGCAGATTTGACTTGAAATGAGAAATGTTTCAGGATGATAATTATTTCTGCCTAAAAAGTCAACTTTTTTTTTACTTCTGATTTTTCAATAATTAAGGCAACTTTTGGATCGGAGCAGGTGGGCACATTCAGTCCAAGCGGGCGGAAGAACCGCCGCATTGACGCCAAGTTTTATCTGAGACGTTACAAATCCAGGCGGAACGAAATCCGGTGCGTATCTCCAAAATTTGAGTCAAACGGGGTGAAGCCATAGTCAAAATGGTAGCGCGCGAACTGAAGCCCAAAGCCACCGTTGAGGGCACGATCGTCAAACCCGGTCTGGTAGCCTAAACGGACCGCGAGCCGGGATTTCAGCCATAGTTCCGCGCCAAAGTTCCCACGCAGATCGGACTCTTTGACCTTGACCGCGTCGGCTGCCAGGACCAAAGTACCGAGACTGGAAAGAGCATGTTGGTAGGCAATGCCCCCCCTAACAGTCAGCGGTAACTCTATCGCTTCGTTACGCAGGTTCCCCATCGAACCCACGTTCTGCAGAACGACGGCCAGCCGCACCGGCAAATTCCCGCTGCGGTAGCTGAGTCCGGCATCAAACGCATACCCGGACGAACTTTCGATGAAAATCTTCTCATAGAGATATTTTAGGGTGACACCAGCAGCAAGATGTGGGCTCAATTTGCGCGCGAAAGAAACGCCGACCGAGACATCATTGGCGCCGACCGTTGCAAGGGGCTCGGCCGAAGGCTTGACCCGCCGCTCGATCCCTCCGATGTCGTTTGCATTGATGCTAAGGCCAATACCGCCGCCAAATGCCTGCGATACGAATGCAAAATACTCCGCCGTGATGTCCTGAATCCACTCGGTATGCGTAAATGCTACCTGGGGTTGCTCCAGGAGTGCAAGCGCCGCAGGATTCCAAAAAGTGGCTGTCGCATCATCGGACACCGCGGTGTAGGCTTCCCCCATTGCACTGGCGCGCGCCCCCACACCTACTTTCAAGAATGCCAGGCCGGTCCCTCCGCCATCCCCTGTCTGAGCCCAGCCTGCGATGGCTGAGGTGAGCAGGAACCCCAGGACGGTCGTTGTAAAGCCGAGCTTTGTCAATATGCGCACTCCCATTGGTTATCTCTGTCTAAAACTGAAAGACCCAGGTAAAAACATGCTCGCTTTCGGGTCGATCATTGCTGGCGGTGAAGGCGTAGTTCAGTTGCGACGTCTTGCCAAATAGCGGAAAACCGTATCCCCCGCCAACGGCGAGCGAACCGTTGTCCACACCGGCTCTAACGATTATGTTTTCGGCAACGACGCCCTCACCACCCAGGTGAAAGCGATCGGCCATTTTGCTTTTGAACAGTTTGGAACGGTACACCTGCTGATAATCGAATGAAAAGGTCAGGTTCGACCACCTCTGCGGACGCAGCGCAATGCCATAACGTATTATTTTCGGAAAGGCATCGTCCGTGGTGGAATTATTCTCTTCAAATAGATCTTCGGTATTCCATCGGTATTGTGCGTTCAGGTCCTTAACCGTGGCGCCGACGGTCAGCCACTCTGTGGCCACAAAGCGTGCGCCCAAATCAAAACCAACGCCGTTGGCCGAAATAGTCTCGTCTTCGATTCCGATGTCGGGAAACCGGTTCCAAACCACTTTGACCGCCAGGCCTAAAGAAAATCGGCTGGCCGGTTTTAAAGCGAACGCAAAAATGAATTCATTCTCCGAATTTGATAAGTCGTCGACATGGGAGCCGTCACTGCTGCGGCCATCGATGTCACTGACGCCTGCCCTGATCCACGACAGTGAAAACCCACCGTTTATGACCTTGTTCGAGGTCCCCGCCACTTTGGGCCTGATTGGAAAAGCAACCCCGACAAAGGTAAATTGGCGATCCAGCGATAACGCCCGGTAAGACGCCATTGCCTCACGACCATCAAGCGACGGTAGACCTGCCGGGTTGTAGTAACCCGCCTCGACGCCGGTTGCCAGCGCGCTGTACGCATCGCCCATTGCCCGCGCCCGGGCGCCGACTCCGATTCTCGAAAATGCCCCGGCGGTTCCGGCTTGACCAAATGAATCCCGCGGAGACACAAGACACGTAGAACCAAGCACGACAAAACACAAGAGTAATTTGCTTTTTTTCACGACCAAACGAATCCCGTTATCATGTTCGTTTACTTTAGAACTATCAGTTTTCCCCAAAACGAGCCATCGCCGTCAAGGTCAAGGCGATAAAAATAGACACCGTTCGCCACGTCCCGGCCGTCGGCGTCTCTGCCGTTCCAGGTTTCATAGAAATCCCCGTTTGCCGGTCTTGCGACCCCTTCCGATACCGTGACGACGTGCTCCATGGCAAAGTCATAAATCTTCAGCGTGGCCGTGGTAGCCGTGATGGTATTGTATTGAAAACGGACATGGCCGTCTCCGCCGAGCCGATTGTGAACGTTGGGAGAAAACGGGTTTGGGTAAGCATAAGTCCTGGACTCACCTTCGACACCAGCAGGCGAAAAGGCTTGAAAGACCTCCCAGGTTTGCCCGCGATTCACGGTACTTGCCACACCGTCGCCGCTACCGACCCAGAGACGGCCGTCGCTTAACGGAGCTACCGAAAACACATTGTCAGACAGCACTCTCTGAGTTCCGGTTGCGTTTTCAATAGCCGGAAAGAGAAGCCAGGTTGCGCCAAAATCATTGCTGATCCAAAGGCCGTTATCGGAGGCGACGTACACCAGATCCTGGTTAGAAGCGATGTTCCAAATCGTTTCCCCTTCCAAAGTCGTTTTCCAGGAAAAACCCTGATCCTCCGTGTAGAACACTGACTGAAATTCCGTTGAATCCCCGGACTCGATGGTGGTGGTCCGTCCGGCGCTCCAGATTATTTCGCGGTCCTGGTATTTCTGCTGCGCAATGGCGATAACAAAGTTGCCCGAAATCGGCTCTGGCTGATTTTGGTGGTTGAAGTTTGTCCAGGTCTCGCCGCCGTCCACGGAGCGGTTGATTCCGCCCGCAGTGCCGACCCAAAGCGTGCCGTCCGCGTTTATGACTGAAAAGGCGCGGTGGTTGCGATTCGTGGGTGGATCAAAAATCAGTGTGTCAGGCGGGATAATTTGCCAGGTCACACCGAGGTCTGTCGACTTGCGCAGACCGCCGGCAAAACTGGTAATCCAGACCTCTTCACCCCGCAAGGCGATGTCAAAAGTGATGTTCAGAATCGGAATTTCGCCCGGCTGCGGGACCCACTCCCAACTTTGTCCACTATCTGTTGAGTAGGCCAGTCCGCCCCCTGTTTGTTGTGGCCCAAGGGCAGTAGAAGAATCAAAGCCGGTGGCGACCCAGATAATCTCATCTGACACGGCGAGCGCCGAGACGCCGCCTTGTCCGATGCCCTGCTCACGGCTGAAGCTCTGAAAACTCAACCCGTTGTCCGCGGTCCTGCTTAAACCACGTCCCGTGCCCAGCCAAAGTCCGGAACTGGCTGCCGCCAAATCTGTAACCGTACTGCTGGTCAGTCTCAGCACAGGCTCAGCAGGCTGAGCGTCGACCCGAAACGAGTTGAGAATTCGTGTCTGAGCTTGTAGAGCTATCACCCCGGGGTAAACCATGTACAAAAACAACACTATTGAAAACAGATTCTTCATTGCAGTTTGATTATCTTGCGACAGTTAGGATATGAACAATTTGGTTGCTGATCTGGCCGGACGCATCGCGCGCTTCAAAAGTCCATGTGAAATCGCCAAGCTGTACGCCGGTTGGAGGCAGCTTGACCACACGCGTGAAGATTCCGTCGCCGGCGACCTCGTCCCCGTTTTCCAGGTCACCATCGTCAAACATTCGGATCGGGCTGTTTTGCGCGTCGTCGCCATTTGGCAGAACACTCGCGAACTGCACCAAAACGATATCTGCCAGGCCCTGAGGATCGCGTACGTCCAGAGTCAGGGGAATCAGGGTGTCCCGATTGGGGTTAATGACCACCCGGCTCTGGGCAACCAGGTTCGAAATAAACGGTTTGTTATCAAACGCAACCACAAGACGACTGGTGACCGGCACACTGGTCAGGCCGTTGATATCCTTCGCTTGAAATGAGAGCTGGTAGTCCAGCAAATCACTTCCTGACCGGGGAACTGGCAGGATCCTGCTAAAGGTTCCATCATTCGCGGTGACATCGCCGTTGGAGCCGTCATCGAACATCAATTGCGGGTCAAAGCCGGCATCCTGGTTGCCGGGCAACCTGACCGTGAAGCGCACGGTATCGATATCAGATAAGCCCTCCGGGTCGGTAACGTCCGCTGTCACCAGAACCTCGCCGGTCTCCACGCCATTTACCATTCTGGGCAAGACAACACGACTCACTTCCGGTGCTTTGCCAAACTGCTTGCGGCCCCGGATTCTGTTCAGAGCCGGTGCGCTGACGTTCCCGGCAACATCCTCGGCGACTATTTTGACAAAATAGTCACTAAACTCGGTGAACACATCCGAACTCAAAACTGTCGAAAAAACTCCGTCGCCCGCTGCATTGTCGGGCGCTGCGCCATTGTCCACCAACGTGTCAACGAAAGCAGGGATCGCAAAGGTAGGCGGAAAAAACTGCAACGTCACAAGCGCGATACGCGCCGGGCCACCCGGGGACGCAACCTGTGCGTTTACCACAAAAATGAACGTGGAGTCAACAGGTAGCGTGCTCGGAATATTCGTGCTTGAAATGACCGGTGCAGAACCTTCCGCGCCGCTCTTGACCTCAAAAGTGGCTTCTGAGGTGCTATTGTTTCCCGCGTTGTCAACAACAGTGACGACCAGCCTGAACTGACCGATGGCGTTTTGGGCAAAATCTCCCGGCAGAAGCGCGGAATACACATCATCGCCCGGCAATAGATCCCCGTCCTCCCCGGTATCGGCCAGATTCCCTGAAATCAAGCCTGCGCTCTCTCCGGATTTAAAGACCTCGTAGCTTACCTGAGCCAAATCCGAACCGCCTTGCGGATCGCTGACTTTTGCCGAAATAACGTAACTTTCGGAGGACAGATTTAAGATGACTGCTGGAACGGTTACGGATGAAACTGATGGGTTTGTTCCCGTTTCCGAAGTGTCCACCGGATTCTCAGAGCAATTCCAAATGAAGATGTTACCACTGAGCAGGAATGGAATAAAACAAAGACGCAACGACCGGAGAGTGAAGACCATACTCGCTGAAACTTTCCTGGCGATTCGTGCCAATGATTGTTAACTGGTTGTTCGGAAGGATGCCGGCAAGCTTAGACAAAGCAGTAAGTATGCCTCTTGCCTGTGTGCACCCGGATAAGCTAATTAGACAGTAACAATTCTCGCCAAAAATGGTCTCCACAGTGAAAAAGGCAGGATTTACGGCGTGCCTGAACACGCCCGCGCGACTAAAGTAAGGAAATTTAACCGAACTTAGCAAGATAAGTTTCGTCATGACGAGAAAAAAATGAGCCGTCCTTTACCTTCCTGTTTTTTTTCAGACACAATTATCGAGGCGCTTGACACGCAGCGCATTACGGTTTATATTCTGTTTCTTCTGCAAGAGAAGAAATATTCGGTACATCTAAAGTGGAAGTGGTGACGTCGGGTAGGTCAAGTTCCGTTCACCGCCCGGGAACCGCAGCAAGCACGTACATCAAGGGAGGCGTACCGCGCATGCAAAATCTCCGGCTAATGCTCGGACTAGGTTGTGCCATAGTCCTTTTCTCGTCTGTTTCCGCCCAGGCACAATCTCACCCCCACCTTTTCTTCGACAAATCCGGTATGGAAGCCATCCGTGAGCGCGCCAACAGCAATCCGCGTCTCAACACAATGTGGCTGAAGTTCAAACGCGACCGGGTTGGTGCGAGTATGAAACTGGTGGTTGAAACACCCTTCAACCAGGACATCGGGCGCGATTATGGCGACGCCCTGGTCGATCTCTCCATCGCCTACATCATCACCCGAGAAAAACAGTATGTCAGCAAAGCCAGAGAAATCGCTGCCGCGCTCGCGGACGCAAGCAACTGGGGTGAACAGCTCGCTATCGCCCACATCGGAATTGGCTTCGCGTTCGCGTGGGATGTACTGCACGATCAGTTCTCCGACACAGAGCGCAAAAAAATCAAGACGTCCGTGCAGAACAATGCCGCGAACGTTGTAAACCCCAACCCGCTTTCCAACCATAACTGGACGCCATCCGCCGCCGAGGGCCTGGTTGGTTTGGCCTTTAGCGGCGAAGGCGGATTTGCCAAGACTCTGCTCGGCAAGGCCAAGAACAATTTCAAAGAAGGACCGGGAAGCGTCCTGTGGGCACACGGCACCGACGGCTTCAGTCCGCAAGGTCCCGGTTACTGGCGCAAGTACAACCACGTGGTCCTGTTTATGACCGCACTGCGCTTCAATGAACGCCAGAATGACTGGTTTCACCTGGGAAAAGAATACCCCGGCAGCGAGTTTTTCAAGAACACCGCTATGCCCAGGATTTTCCTGGATACGCAGCACCAGGATTTGAGCGTGGTTTCCTGGGGAGACAGTCCGCAGATCGGCACCGACAGGAAGGGGCCTTTTGCAGGCATGGGACTTCTGTCTCTGGTTGCTTCGGAGTACAAAGACGGCTATGCACTGGATTTCATGGACCACCTGCTCGAAACCGGTTATCGTTTCGACAATGAAGATGCGGCTGCTTTCATTTTATATGATGACACCGGCGTCACCCCGAAACCATATCAGGAACTCCCGCTTAGCGCTTACTGGCCCAACATGGAAGCTGGCATGTTCCGCAGCGGCTGGAGCAAGGATGACTTGCTGTTCTTTATGCGCTGTGGCTCGCCGGGCGGTCATGCCCGCAGGATCAAGGGATTGCCGCGGGACGGACACAACCACCCCGACGCGAATGGTTTTGTGCTTTTTTACAACAACGACTACCTCGCAGCAGAGGACGGCGCAAAACCGGACATCGGACCGGATGCGGGTTTGCGCATTACCTATGGCCACAACACGTTGCTGGTGGACGGCACCGGCCAAAAAGGAGATCGCGGCAAACGGGTGAAGACCACAAACGCAAACATGGATTTCCTCGATACCGAACATCTGGGATTCATGTTGGGTGATGCAACCGATGCGTACGAGAACCTGGACCACTATTTTCGCTACGTCCTCTACAAGAAACACAAGTACTTCATCATTGTTGATGAGGTCAGCGACGACCTCAACCACAGCTACCAGTTCCTCCTCGGCACGGACAGGCACCATTTCATCACTTCGAAGAATGATGACCAATTTACCGTAAAGCCGGCGAATGGCAATGCTTCCCTGCCGTTGGTATTTGTGGAACCGCGGAAAATCGGGAGCTCGATAAACAAAGACCGGCCATCGGCCTTTTTTGATGAGATGGTGGATCTGCTTCGGGTCTCATCCATTGGCCGAAGGCAGGATGCCACCTTTTTTGCGCTGCTTTATCCCAGGAAGAAGAATGAGCCGGATCCGGATTTCGAGAAAATCTATGATGGCGGGCGCAGTGGCATTCGGGTTGATGGGGACGAATACACGCTCTATAACAAAGACGGCCAGAGCTACACCTACCGCTCCGTTAGCACCGATGCAAAGCTGTGTTATTTTAAAGACAACCCGGGTGAGTTTGAGTACCTGGCGGCCGGCGCCAGAAATTTCGAATTTGACGGTACGGTCGGGCTTTCTTCGGACAAAGCGCTGGTGGCTGCCTTCAAAGGCACGGCCGGGACCCTGCGCCTTGGCAAGAATCTCGGTGAAAACGGCAGCACGCGCATCACGCTGCAATTCCCGGGAATCACCGGTGTCCTCATCGACGGTGCTCAGCAACCTCTAACCGGCAAGTCCGGCAACAGTATCACGTTCACGCTTGCGCCCAAGCAGTACAAAATCGGCCCTACCGGGTTTGAACAAACGGTGACCGACAATTACGATGTGCAGATTCTAACCGGCGTGCAGCCAAGCTTTGTCCGTGTCACGGCCCCGAACGGCGGCGAGGTCTGGCAGGCAGGCAGCAGTCAGAGGATTTCCTGGACGGCGAGCGCGGATTTTTCCAGTGTCAGCATTGACCACTCCGGTGACGGTGGCGGTTCCTGGCGCACCATTGTGCCCGACACGCCAAATCAGGGATCATTCCAATGGACGGTGCCCGACCTTCCTTCAGAGCAAAACCTGATTCGAGTCACTGGCGGCAGCTTGTCGGATATGAGCGACGCGCAGTTCTCTATCAGCAGCGGGCAGGAAGCCGGGCCGCAAATCACCTCTTTCGTGCCGACAAGCGGATTTGCCGGGACTGGCGTTACGATCTCGGGCACAGGTTTTTCTTCTGCGTCCCAGGTTCGGTTCAATGGCACCGACGCCGGTTTTGCTATCCTGTCCGATTCCGAAATAACAGCCACGGTTCCGGCGGCAGCCACGACAGGTTTGATTACCGTTGCCAACAGTGGCGGCTCTGCGGTTAGCCGGGACGTTTTCACGGTTAACACGACCGGCGGCGCACAACTCACTTTCCATCCGACGGACGACGCCCGGGTCAAAATCAGCTCGCCCGGACGGAACTACGGCAGCAAATCGACCCTCAAAATAGAGCAGGGGAAATTCAACAGTTTTCTAAAATTTGACGTCACCAATCTTTCCGGAAGAGTGGCCTCGGCAAAATTGCGGATGCAAGTAGAGAATCCGAGCAACAGCGGCGGCTCGATTTACCTGGTTTCAAACAACTTCCTTGACAGCAACAACGAATGGACCGAGGCGGGTTTGACACATGGCAATGCTCCCCCGATTGCCGGCCCCATCCTGAGCAATCTCAGTGCAGTGGGCATTGGCGACGTGGTAGAATTTGACGTTACGCAGGCCATATCAGCTAGCGGCAAATACAGTTTTGCACTCAGCACAAATTCACCGGACCAGGTGCAATATCATTCAAAGGAGGGTGATTTTGTACCGGAGCTTATTATCGAAACAACCGGTGAGCCGCCCGTGCAATTCTCCCTGGAGATTGCCACAGCCGGCCAGGGCACGGTCTCTGCCTCGCCGGCGGGCGGTACTTATGATCAGAGTGCGGTTGTAACCCTTTCCGCGAGCGCGGCTGCGGGCTGGCGTTTCCAGGAATGGCAAGGTAACTTGACCGGTGCCCAAAACCCTACAACGCTTCGAATGGACTCAAACAAAAAGGTCACGGCTGTTTTTGTAGAAACCGTTGTTCCACAATATGCGCTTGCGACCACGGTGCAGGGGCAAGGTGCACTGCAGGTCACGCCTGAAAACGGCCCTTACGATGCGGGCACTGTGGTCGAGTTGACCGCTGTCCCCGCAAGCGGCTGGCGGTTTGATGCCTGGTCAGGTGACCTGTCCGGCACAGTCAATCCGGTCAGCCTGACAATGGACAGTGACAAACAAATCGGCGCCACGTTCACTGAAGTCACGGCCAGACAATTCACTTTGAATGTCTCAACTCAGGGTGCAGGAACAGTGGTGCTGGAACCCGCAGGCGGGACTTACGATGCAGGCACCAGGGTGACGATCACCGCGAGCGCGGACAATGGCTGGCGTTTCGAGCGCTGGACGGGCGATGTGACCGGCTCAGCGGCAGCAGCCGAAATAACCATGGACGGCAACAAAGCCGTGACCGGAGTTTTTGTCGAACAATCAGACGAGGTGCAGGTGTTTACCTTCACTCCGGTCGGGGACACCCACGTCAAGTCATCGAGGTTGGGCAGCAACTATGGCGATAGTGACTTCATGCGGTTGCGCAGGAGTACGACGCGATATAATGCATATCTGAAATTCCAGGTGTCCGGGCTCCAGGGCGCAGTGCGAAGCGCGGTTTTGCGGCTGTTTGTCACGGACGCCAGCAACGACGGCGGCACGCTGTCCAGCGTCTCCAACAACTACGTGGACTCATCCGGTCCGTGGGAAGAACTGGGGCTTACCTGGCAAAATGCGCCGCCCATTACCGACAGTGCTCTCAGCTCCGTATCTGATTTGTCCATCGGCGCGTGGGCCGAGTTCGACGTAGCGAAAGCTGTCAACGGCAACGGCATTGTGAGTTTTGGACTGGTGAGCAACTCATCGAACAGCGCCAGGTACAGCTCCCGCGAAGGGAGTCAGGCGCCGCAGCTGGTCATCGAAACAATAGTAACGCCGGGAGGCGTCAACACGCCGCCCATCGCACGAGATGATCAGGCAAACACGCGGCCCGGTTTGTCGGTCATCATAAACCCGCTGGCCAATGACACTGACGTGGATGGCAGTCTCGATCCCAAAACCGTCGAAATCACAACGGCACCGGCGAACGGCAGTACCGCCGTAAATCCTTTTTCCGGATTGGTGACTTATGTTCCGGACGGCGGGTTTAGCGGCCAGGATTCATTTCTTTACACAGTTATGGATGACAGCGGTGCTGTGTCCAATCAGGCTGAGGTGACGGTCGAAGTCAGCTCGGACGGCGGCACCGGAGAGCTCACGTTCACGCCCAGCGACGATGCCCAAATCAAACTGACTTCCCCCGGCAGGAACTACGGCTCCAAGAGCTCCACTAAAGTAGAAGGGGACCGGTTCTTGACTTACCTGAAATTTGATGTGCAGGGTACCACGGCCGCGGTCAGCAAAGCGGTCGTGACATTGTATGTCCTGGCCGGTAGCGTCGACGGCGGAGCCATTTTCCCGGTGGCGAATGAACTGCAAGCAAGCCCGACGGCCTGGACAGAAGAAACTCTGACAGCCGGCAACGCGCCGCAGATTACGGGCACGGCCTTCTCTGCCGCCGACAATGTCACCATAAACTCGTTCGCGGAATTGGACGTGACAAATGCACTTGCCGGTGACGGTATTTACAGCTTTGCGCTGCGCAGCGCCTCACGCGATCAGGTCAAATACGAGACCAAAGAAGGTTCGCGTGCACCAAAACTAACCGTAGAATTCTCCTCAACGAGCAGCATCCTTGCCGCTGCCAACCACGCAAGCCAGGAACATCAGTTGATGCTGTCCGAAACACCAACTGTTCTGCTTCCCGGCCAGATCGCTCTCGCGGCCAACTATCCAAACCCCTTCAATGCGGGAACGACGATTAAGTACGAGTTGCCCGAGGCCGCGGAAGTGCGGATCTCGATCTACAATCTGCTGGCACAACACATCAAGACACTGGTGGCCGAAGTACAGTCGCCCGGCTTTAAGAGCGTGCGCTGGCAAGGTGATGATGCAGATGGCCGGCCGGTTGGCTCAGGCATATACTTCGTAAGAATGAAAGTCGGCAACACAGTCCTGACGCGCAAAGTCTTGTTGCAGAAATAGACGCGACCGGGGGCTGTGCCAGCCGCCTTACATCCCGTCGTTGCACCTCCATCCTTGTCGCCGACGAAAAACCGATAGCAGAGACCGGCCCTGCCTGCGCCAGTCACACCCGCCAGTGTCGCCGAACCGGGGAATGGCCACAAAACACGGTTGCATATTAGATGGAATTGGGATACAATTAAGCTGACAGCAATTGTTCTCTGACTCGCTGTGAAAACGGACAGCAAGACCATTTACCGGATTTGAAAGCGTGGACCTCATGAACTCTGAGACGAAAGTAGCCCTGGTCACCGGTGCAGCCGGCGGTATTGGCAAGGCCATCGCATTGCGCCTGGCACAAGACGGCATGCTGGTGGCCGCGCACTACCGCTCCAAAGAAACCGAGGCAAACGAGCTCCTAGAGAACCTGCCTGGACAAGGACATATCATCGCGCAGGCAGATGTTAGTGAACCGGATGCCGCACGGACTCTCATTGAAGGGACGCATGGGAGATTTGGACGACTCGACCTGCTGGTGAACAACGCGGGGATTTTCGAACAGCACAAGATCGACGACCTGGATTACGACGACTGGCAAGTTGCCTGGCAGCGCACTCTGCAGACAAACCTCGCTGCCCCGATGAATCTCGCCTTTTGTGCGGCCCGGCGCATGATAGCGCAAGGCCACGGTAAGATCATCAACATCACTTCGCGCGGGGCCTTTCGTGGCGAGCCCAAAGCACCGGCTTACGGTGCCAGCAAGGCCGGCCTGAACTCCGCCAGTCAGTCGTTGGCAAAAGCTTTGGCCCCGCACGGAATCATGGTGTACGCGATCGCGCCGGGATGGGTAAATACCATTATGGCCAGCGACCGTCTCTCCGGACCGCTGGCAGATGAGGTCCGAAATGAAAGTCCGCTCGGCCGCGTGGGAGAGCCTGAAGAAATCGCGAACATCGTCTCATTTCTAGCGGGAGCCGGCACCGACTATTTGACCGGTTCCATTATCGATGCCAATGGTGCGTCTTATTTGCGGAACTAGATAAAGTGGCTGACCTGAACAATTCAAAAAGTAGGGCGGATTTCATCCGCCAGCTCGAAACGCCGCACGGAATGCGGCCTACTTCAGAGTTCAATCTTTTGATTTGACCACGAAATCAAGATCCACAAAGAACCCAAGATGCCGCAGACCGCGAGGGTTACTTCGAGATTCGCTCTGCCGACATCACACCGGATGATGTCCTGGTGTTCATGTCTATCGGGTTTCGGAAGTTAATTCACCACGTTCGTGACTTCATTTCTACTTATAAAGCGCACAAGAATTGAAGAAAAAAGGATAGCGGTACTTACCGCCGCACAATCTCCAGCATTTCCCGCACAGCCCGCTCCATTCCGACCATAACTGCTTTGGCCACAATTGCGTGTCCAATATTTAGTTCTTCGATCTGCTCGATTTCGAGAATGTCGCGGACGTTGTGGTAGTCGAGGCCGTGGCCTGCGCTCACGCCGAGACCGAGCTTGCTGGCGGCAATGGCCATGGAGCGTAGCTTCTCTAACTCGTCGCCCGCTTGTCCCAGGTCGTCCGCATTGGCGTAAAGGCCGGTGTGCAGTTCAATGTAGTCAGCGCGGCATTTGCTGGCGGCCTTGACCTGCCCGATCTCCGGGTCGACAAAAAGGGACACCACAATGTTGTGGTTGCGCAACTCGCTTACGACCTCCTCTATCCTGTCGTACTTTGTAATGACATCCAGGCCACCTTCGGTGGTCACTTCTTCCCGTTTTTCCGGCACCAGCGTTACCATGTCCGGCACGACCTCGGTAGCGATCTTGACCATCTCTTCCGTAGCGGCCATTTCAAGATTGAAGTGCGTTTTGACGACCTCTTTCAGTACATAAATATCTTTGTCACGAATATGCCGGCGGTCTTCGCGCAGGTGACAGACAACCCCGTCCGCCCCCGCCATTTCTGTCGCGATTGCAGCCGCCACGGGATCCGGTTGTTTTGACTTTCGTGCTTCCCGGACCGTAGCAACATGGTCCACATTGACCCCTAAACGCATCATATTTTCATTTCTCCTGATTAACCAGTTCACTTATTCCGACGAATTGAAATCCTTTCTTTTCTAGTCGTGGCAGCTCCTCCTGTAGTACCCTTAAAGTAACGTCACCCGGATGGCCGATACCGATGGCGGAGCCCTCACGAACGGCCAGGTCAGCCAGGTTTGTTATTTGATCGCGCACAAATGGCTCCTCCAGGATCGCATCCAGGAAAAGGTCGTTGAGCGCCCATGGAACTTTAGCTTTGCGTGCGACTTTATGGGCCACAGTCGACCGGCTGGTCTTGCTATCCAGAAATAGCAGGCCCGATTTCTTCAACTCTGTCATGACTTCCTTCAGCAATTTCTCGTTTACGGTAGCGCTTGAGCCCATGTGATTATTCAGCCCGCGGGCTTGCGGCAATGCTTTAATGGCGGCCCGGACGCGTGCTCTGATGTCTTTGGCGGACATGCTGTTCAACAAAACAAAATCATCTGATGGGATGTCCCCGCTCTCAGGTTCCATCGGCATGTGGATCAGGACGTCTTTGCCCTTTTCTGAAGCGATGGCCGCTACTTTTCCGCTGTACTCCAGACCCGGCATGACGGAGATGGTAATCCCTTGCTCAAAATCGAGGAATGCCCGGACACGCGAATTAAAGGAATACCCGAAGTCATCAATGACAATGGCTATTTTGCCCCGGACGCGTGCGATATCGGGATCCCCGACCAACGTCACCTTGAAAAGGGACTCAACTCCGTAGCCGACCTCGATCAGCCATCTGTCGCCTCTGGCGTTGATCTCGGCCCGCCGGAGTGTCCCTCCGAGGCTTTCAAAGGTGGACACGAACTCCGTGTACGCCACGTCGACGGGCAGGTCGCCCGGCACCCTGACTATTTTGTCGTAATCGGTCCCCTCCAACCATTCTGTGCGAACCCCCAGGTCGAACAAGACTCTGTAGATGCTAAAGCGCAGGGTTTCTTTTTTGCTGGAATCCGCCTGACTGATGTGCTTGGCCGAGTCCTCCCTGGACGCGTCGAGGACGGTAGCGCTGACTTCAAACCAGAGTCTGGTGGCGCCAAGAATAATCGCCGCCAAAAACAAGGCCCAGAATGCGCGTATTTTCCAATCCGGAATATATTGTCGGTATGAGGTCATTTACCACCGGAGAGATACAGCCAACTCAGGCGCTTACGCCTGCAGCCGTTTCCCTGGCCGTTATTCTTGATTAAGTCCATTACTGGAAAAATGCTTTCAGTTCACTCCATGAAAAATCCGACGTATTGACTTTGAAGTCCTGCCACCGAAAAATTGCCCAGTCGCCCGTCTCGTTCCGCTCCAGAAAAAAAGTAGCCTGGCCCCGGATGTCCGCCGGAGCTGACTCGGATTGCAGCCGATGGCGGACCTCCAGCGTGTAGGTTTGTGTCAAAGTTGCCGTCGAAGCCGTCTCGGAACGATTATCCAGGTCAAAGTTTAATCTAATAACCGAGTCGGCCGGTGTCGCCTGGAAAAGCTGCTGCAGATACCGGCGTTCGTCTTCCAGGCTCCAATTGAGAAAAGTGCCTGGTTGTGTCGCCATCACCCCCTGGTCGGCAATAAACTCAAAGCGCTGCTGCGAGCGGCTGGTGTCGACAAAACTGCGGACGTAGTTTTCGACATTGCGCTCCTGCAAAGCAATTTGAAGATTGATGAAAACAACATCCGGAGAGGACGGATTGATAAAATTTGAACCGCCGCTTTCAGGCGGTTCAGGTTCGCGGGTACTGAAGGGGTTTCCACATGCCGACAGGAATAAGAGGCATGCAACGACACCTATTCTGCTCATCAGGTTGAAAACCGTTTGCTAAAGTGACCCCAAAACTCTATCATCAAAATAAATTCTGTGAACCAGGCCCAATGCTGTTTCTACGTTTACTGCTGCTTTTTACTATCATTCCACTGCTGGAGCTGACCCTGTTAATTGAAATTGGTCAGCGCATTGGCGTACTGAACACGGTCGCCATTGTGCTGTTGACGGGAGTCGCCGGCGCTGCCCTGGCGCGTTCCCAGGGATTCGGAATATTCAACCGCATCCAAATGGAATTGTCACGTGGACAGGTTCCAGGTGACAGTCTCATCGATGGCGCCATGATTCTGGCCGGGGCGTTGCTCCTGCTGACTCCGGGGCTAATTACCGATGCGTTCGGCTTTCTTCTGCTGCTGCCGCCTACACGGCAGGTTTTACGAACTTACCTGAAGGGTGCTTTTCGCAAGAAAATGAAATCGAACGAAATCCATGTCGACTACACCATCAAGGAATGAATCAGAGGACGATAGGCCAGGTGGATTCATTTTGAAAAAGTGTACGGATTTTGTCCAAAAGCACCTTCCCTGAAACCACAGACGGTTCATGAACCACGCAGTCGAACTGACTCCGAAGCCGTTGCCACACGCGGCAATATAATCTCCTGAAACCTCCTTTGCAATAGATATGTCTCGCCGATTTCAGATGTCGATAGCGATACGGATGCGCTTGTTTATCCGGCCTTTGCTTTTGTGGCCCACGACTGTGATTTTCCCCACTTCGCTGGTGTTGGCCACGTGCGTGCCGCCATCCGCCTGCAGGTCTAACCCTACGATCTCGACCGTTCGTACCTCTGTGATGCCTGCCGGCAGGAGGTTGATCTTCGTGCGAATTAAATCCGGAATCTCAAACGCCTGCGCGCGCGGCAGATTGCTGACCCGGACCGGGCGTGCGGCGGCGACTTCCTGATTCAGCAGGTGCTGCACTTTCTCGGCAAAGTCCGCCGACATCGACTCTAACTCAAAATCGAGGCGGCCGTTGCCGGGCTCCATGTTGCCACCAGTCACCTGCGCCTTGAAGTCGCGCCAAATAACCCCGCACAGAATGTGCAGCGCCGTGTGCGTGCGCATCAACTGGTAGCGCCGGTCCCAGTCGATTTTGCATTTTACAAACTGTCCGACGCTTGGTGTTGGTCCCGCGAGCCAGTGCAGGACCTCCTCTCCTGCCTTCTTTACTTTTTCAACCCGGGCAACGTAACCTTTCCAAAGCAGTTTGCCGAAATCCACGGGCTGGCCTCCGCCACCCGGATAGAAGATCGTCTTATCGAGCACGACTGACCCGTCTCCGTCGGTAGATACGACTTTTGCTTTGGTTTCTTTGAGGTAAGAGTCCGTATGGTAAAGCAGATCGGTCATTCCAAGTCCTCCCTTCTGCAAGAATGCATCTGAACCTGCATCATTGGTGTCCGGTTTAGCCGAATTCTCATGATAGGTAACTGTCAGCTAATCAAGTGGCAAAAGTAATTTTTCCCGGGGCAGAGACTTGATTGCGCCGACCGTTTAGTCCCATCCCCGACGTCCCGCAGGCGTGTATCCGGTAAGTTCCCAACTACAAAGTTCTTAAATCCCCAATCGTTAATCCTTGTTCTGAAATCCAGCCCCACAACCGCCACGCTGCCACCCGGCAGCGGGTTTGTCCCGTGTCCATCTTTATGCTGCCTGGTCAGTTGCCCGCTGAAACCTGGCGCAACGGCATCGCGACTTGATGTACACGTGTTGTTTGGCTCCTATCCGCTGTCGCAGAATCTTAACCGAACGCTCATGAACCTGCATGATTCATAAACCGCCTCGGTAGGCTCCTTTTTTGATATAATCCGTGTCCATTAGGCGCTGCCGGACCTGCCCCAAGAGGATTCCTCCTGAATGACTCTGTCTGTTTGATTCATGCATCATGCACAGATTCATTATGCAGGTAGTTGAATCTTCGCGAAAACGAGCACAGCCCATTCTGAGTAACTTTGAATCAGGAGATGGCTCGATTGTTCCTGTCAGTGACCCGCGAGTGGATAAGCCTTTTCGCCCGCCCTGATCGCCACGGCCAGGCGGTTCTCGGAAGGCGGGATAGGACAACTGTAGCCGGGCTTGCCGTAAGCGCAGGAAGGATTATACGCGTAATTAAAATCAAGGTCGTAGACACCGGATTCGTTTGTCTTGAGGTCGATATAGCGCCCGCCGCCGTAAGTTGACCGCCCGGAAGTGCCGTCCACAAAAGGCACAAAAAGCAGGTTGGGGTACTTTTCCCGGGTACTCGGCATTTGATAGACGTTCAAGCGGCAAGGCTGGCCGTCGATTTTGAAATCAAAGTAGCCGTAGCGCCGCGTCTCTCTCTGCGCGCCGCTGCTGGTGATCATCTTGAAGGTCTCAGGGTTGTCGTACCTGTGGACAGACAGGCGAAAGCGGTAATTCAGGTTAACCGGAAAGTAATCAAGACCTTGAAAGCCGGTCAGGTGTTCATCCGGGATCGGCGAACCCGGCATTTGCTTGAAAGAGATGTTCTTGGCCGAACGCTGTTGCTCAATCTGAGCAACGATGCTCGCGGGATCCTCGACTTGATGCGGCTGAGAACAGCCGTTGAACAGGGTGGCAACAAGCAGGGTTATCAGAATTGATCTCATAGGAATAGCCTGCGGCAAGTTTCAAGAGGGTTTGTTAAAGGACATAACAAGTGGACGGTGCAAATCAATTCCCGCTGTGTCTAGGCACACTTGTTAGCGACAGGGATCAGGCAAAGGAACTTGAGAGGCGAATCACCGGCATTGACAAACTGGTGTTTCTCATTCGGTTGCACAAAGATCACCGCTCCGGATGCAAATTCGTGACTGCCGTCCTCACCGCGCAGCAGGCCCTTGCCCTCAAGTACGAAGACCTCGTGCTCGTAGTCGTGAAAATGATACGGCGTATGTCCTCCGGGCGCCACGGTAAACATACGCATCGCGAAATTCTCTGCGCCTTCCTTCTCCGAGATGAGCAGACGCATTCTGGCTTTTTCGGCGCCGTCCATCGTTACCTCAGTCTCTGTAATATTCTCGCAGTTCCGTACTTTCATTTTTCTACACGCTCCTCTGCTTACTGGTAAACCGGGCGCTCGACGTACGCGATCGGGTCCTCTAATCCGGCGCGCTGAAAACCGCGCAGTCGATAAGCGCAACTATCGCAAACACCACAGGCCAGATCTTCGCGCTGGTAGCAGGACCAGGTCAGCTCGAACGGAACCCCGAGTTTCTGACCCTGTTGCACAATCTCATATTTTTTTGAATCAATAATCGGTGTGTCTATTTTGATCCTGGTCGACGGTCTGGTACCCGTATCTATGACTTTTTCAAACGCATCGTAAAAACCCCGGCGGCAGTCGGGATAGCCGGAGCTATCTTCGTCGACAGCGCCGACAAAAATCGCGGTGGCGTTCAACGTCTCCGCCCAACTAGTCGCGATTGCCAACAAATTAGCATTGCGAAACGGCACGTAGGAAGTTGGGATGCCCTCACCATCCAGATCGGCAGCCGCAACCTCAATTGCGGAATCAGTCAGACTCGACCCTCCGATCTTGGCCAAATGATCCACATCCACAATCAGGCTGGTCTTGGCGGAAAAATGCGCCACCAGCGCCTGGAACGCCTGCCGCTCACGCCGCATGGTGCGCTGCCCGTAGTTAAGATGCAGGAGGGCAAGACGATATTCTTGTGCGGCAATTGCCGCCGTAACCGCGCTGTCGATTCCACCGCTCGCGAGGACAACAGCCAGTGGCATTGTCATGAATTAGCCCGCCGGATAGCTGGCTTTGACCACGGAACGAATCCCGCCGCGCACACTAAACTCGCCCACAACTTCCATGCTGCGCGGTTGGCAGGCGGCGACCAGGTCGTCAAGAATCTTGTTGGTCAAAGCCTCGTAAAAAATGCCCTCGTTGCGATAGGCCAGAAAATAGTACTTGAGCGCCTTGAGTTCCAGGCACAGTTTGGCAGGCACGTAGTGGACGGTGATTGTGGCAAAATCGGGCAACCCGGTCATCGGGCAAACCGAGGTAAATTCCTCATTTACGATGGTTATCGAATAATCCCGATCGGGATATTTGTTTTCAAATGTCTCTGGTTGGCTCAATTAGCAATCCTCATAATTTTGGCAAAAATAGCCACCGGCTTCGGAAAAAGCAAGTATTAATCGCGACCGAACGCCGCAGGTCACGCTCATTTGGCGTGATAAAATTGCTCGACGCCGGCCACAATTGCGGCGGCCGTTTTCTCCACAAATCCGTCCGCCAGGATGAGCATTTCATCCTCCGGGTGGGTGAGAAACGCTCCTTCCACCAGCACAGACAGGAAGTCGGTCTGCCGCGTCACGAGGAAGGATTCTTCTCTGAGCCCGAACGATTTCAGGCCTGAGCGCTGCAATTGCCGGTAAATCCGGCCGGCCAGAGCCCTGGATTGCGGCATGGTGTGGTAGACACCGGTACCCCGGACACGCAAGGGATCCACACCCGGTGGGATGGAGTTGTGGTGTATCGACAGCATCATGTCCGCTCCCATCGTGCGCGCAGCCGCCAGGCGGTCATCGAAGGTGACTGTTGTGTCTTCGCTTCGCGTCATGGTTGTCAGCGCCCCGGCCTGTCGCAGCAACGCCGCTACTTTGAGCGCCAGGCTGAGATTGGCGTCCTTTTCGAGTATGCCGGTGGCGCTGATGCTGCCCCTGGCTTCACCGCCGTGCCCGGGGTCCACCGCGACTGTCAAACCGCTGAGCGGCAGCCGGTTTGCAGGCAAAGGCACCGGCTGTTTTCGAATGGAGACAAAGAGGACGTCGCCGAAGTAGCGCGCCCGGTAGCCCCATTGCGGCTGTCGCGGTAGACGGATCCGTACGCGCAAGCTGCTGCCGTTTTCGCGGCTGGTTTGCACACTTTTGAGCAGTGTCATCCGGTCCGTCGCTACCTGCCACTTGCCGTTTTTTTGTGTGTAAAAGAGAACAACGTCCAGGCGTGCGGGCCGAACGTTCTGCCTGATCTGATAGGCAGTTTTCCGTGACAAATCCAGTTTCAGAGTTATCCAGTCCAATTCGTCCAGCACCGAAATGCTGTTGAGACTGGCGCCCGTATCAATAGCCTGCGGTGGCTGCAAAGTCAAACTGCCCGAATCGACATACGCCGGGTTGTCTCGCGACAGCCTCACTCTATAGAAGGCACCCTCCCTGCTTGTAACGCGGAGAGGCAAACCTGCGGGCAGTTCCATCAGGAAATCACCTTCAGGCTCGGACAGGAGGAAGTTGCTGGAGTCTCGGGTCACGGCCAGACGCGGCGTGTCGGCGGGAAGGACATTTACGGCGCCGGGCGCTTCGAATCGAAATTCCCGGCCATCGCGACCCAGGAAACGAAATTGCACCCGGTACTGCGCAGGCAATTGTGCCACAGGGATTTTGAAGTGACCGGAGTACCGGCCATGGAAATTATTAGACGCATCCGGCTTTTCGTCATGCAAGGCAATTGTCTGCTCAGTTCCCACGAGCCGGGCCGAAGCTTTGCCTTGCGCGCTGCCCGAAAACCCTACCGCCAGTTCCTCTTCAGCGACGATGAACAAATCGCCTGCAGGAAAAACACTAGCCGCACGCACGGCAGTCGGATCCGCAGGGTAAGCAGGATCGAACTTGCGGAAAACCCGCAGTTCGCGGGAGTCTGTGCCGTGGGTGCTCTGTGAACGAAACCTGAGAAGATTCCACCCGGGCACCAGGTCAACCATTCCCACAAATGCTCCGGATGGGTAGACGCGAACCTCCCGTCCTTGCACCAGGATCCGGCTATCTTTCGAGCTTGACCCGGCATAGCGGACTCTGGCAACCTCAACCGTGTCTCCCGGCTGGGGAAAGACAACGTTGAGCTCGTGGTTGCGCTGCGCGTGTAAAGTGCCCTGACCCGCGCACACCGCAAGCAATAGATACAGAAGATTTCCGGCGGCTGTTTTAAACACTGCGACTCACCCTTGAATTATCTCTAACGGGATGTCGGCCAATGTGGAAATATAGTTGACTCGGTGCATAAAAAAATCCCCAGACCAAACGGTCCGGGGATTTCGAGGAGGAAGGGTAAATAGGAGGTTACCATATTACCTTCCAGGGGCTTTTCAAACATGTGTAACACAGGTTTGAACGACATTCTTCCCTCATAGCGAAAAAAAGTCAATTTTTTACGTTTTCTTAACGTTATCAAGATGGTACTGCAGTCCCCGATACAGTTAGTGTCTTGTTTGTTTACCTTAAGCATTCGAGGCCCCGAATCAGAAATAAAAATTGTGCCTGCTTTCAAATCAGGGAATGGTTTGAAAATGACATGGACGTCAGAATGAAGGTGCAACAAAAAGCGACTCACCCATGAGTCGCTTTATTTTTTTGCGGCAACCCCCAATCCTTAAGTAAACCACTCCGGTTACCCAGCACTCCTGCCGCCGGACTCACATCAACCACTCCCGTCGGAATCAAGCATTTCAAAGAAAGCCGAGGTGTCAGACAAATCAGAAAACAGGTAGTCGGGCCGCGCGGCCTGTAATTGCGTGGTCGTGAAGTGTCCCGTTGCCACGGCCACGGCCTTCGCGCCAAACGGTCGCGCACATTCGACGTCCAGCGGAGTGTCGCCGATCACATAGACGTCTCCGGGATCTATCCGGGTTCCTTTTAGTTGGTGGAATCTCTGCGCGGCAACCGGCGGCAGTTCTGAGCGGATATAGGAATCGTCCGAATATGCCCCGAATTCAAAGAAATCAAATAGACCAAAATGGCTTAGTTTTATATGGGCCCCCTGGTGCCAATTCCCTGTCAGAAGAGCCAGGACAATGTCCGCGCGCTCATGCGCTGTTAGCAGAACTGACTCGATCCCGGGCTTGATGTCCTGACCGGCGCAGTCCGTTTTGATCATAGTTGCGAGGTTCTGCAAGTAGCTGGCTTTAAACTCATCTTCTATCCGTTGCGACCAGGAGAGTCCGTAGCAATCCAGCGCCTCGCGAAGAATGAGCGGATCGGTGCGTCCTGCAAAACTTATCCCGCTCAAACCGTTCGCAGCACCGAACATGTCCTCCAGGGCCAGTAGCATTGCGCTGCGGCCGACACCGCCGCTATCGATCAGAGTCATATCAACATCGAATAGAAGTAGTTTCATGCGTCTCCTTCCAGCTGTTCAAGGTGAAAGATTTGATCTAAGCTACTGACATTTCTCACTTGGCGTCCTCCGACGGAGCAAGTTATCTTGGTGTTTAAGTCCCCTCCAAACGCGCGACTCGCGCGGAGGGGCAGGTTCAAATCGCGTTCAGCGTTTTGAACCGGGGTGGGTGCGTCTGCCCTGCTCGATCGGAGGGCTATGAAATCGTCGACTGTCGCAGGCCGCCAACCCACCCCTGATTCAAACTCTTGACGAGTTTGAATCTGTCCCCTCCCGGGAGAGGATCTTGTTTGTTAAGAGTAAGCAGAAGAATTTTCTAAATCAAACACACTCCAATGTTTCTAGCCGGACACTAAGCCGACAGTATTAGCGGTTCCCGCTCGCCATGCGCAAGGCCTCTGGCATCCGGTACAAACTGAACATGGCGAAAATCCCTGCCAGTGGACCCAGTCCAAGCGACATGAAAGCCACACCCCAGCCATAGGAACTTTGTAGTTCCGGCACCAGCTTAATTGAAAACATCGTAATCAAAAACCCGAGACTGGTTTGCAGAGTCAGGGCCGTGCCAGTGTACTCAGGCTCGCACAGCTCCGTCACGGCAGCAGAAAACTGGGCCGAATCCGCCACTACCGTTATGCCCCAGATAATGCAGAGTGTGAGGAGCCAGATCGGGGCGAGCCACTCAAGGTAGCCCAGGGTAAGACAGCAAAGTCCACTAATAGCCATAGCAGTTATGGTGGAAATGCTGCGGCCAATTCTGTCCGCCCAAAGTCCATACAGGACGCTGCCAAACGCTCCCGCTGCTATCACAAGAAATGCCGCCAGGCCGCCGGAAAATGCACCCGCATGCTTTTGAAATACTTCTTTTAAGAAAACCGGAACCCAGGTCCACATGGCATAAAGCTCCCACATATGGCCGAAATAGCCAAAGTAGGCCAACCGGGTTGGACGGTCGCGCAGGACAGTCCAGGCATACTTAAAATTGAACCTCGCCGCGCGGCGATGAAAAGGGCCATCCTTGACAAATACAATGACAATCAGGCCGGCCAGAAGCGAGAGCGCTGAGCTGGCGATGATCGTTGCCTGCCACCGACCGCTTGGGACCGAACCCAGCCAGTGTGGCAGGGCTTTTCCGATGGTAAGGGCACCAACCAGCGCCCCAATGCCCAAGCCCCTCGCTTTGTCGAACCAGCCCGCGACTATCCTCATGCCGGGCGGATAAACCCCCGCCAGTACAAAACCCGCGAGAAACCGCAACAACATGCCGAAAACTAAGTTGTCACCTATATAAATAAAACTTAAATTGAACACCGCCGCGGCGGTAGCAGAAATGGCAAAGAGAGCGCGAATATTAAAGACATCGGATAAGTTGGCAAAGGCGAGCAACAGAGTCCCCACCACGAACCCAAACTGCACCGCCATTACCAACCAGGCGATTTCACCGGCTGAAAAACCCAACTCCACTTGCAGCGCGGAACTTACTGCTGAGACGCTAAACCAAACGCTCATGGACATCAACTCAGCAGCACAAAGCAGTACCAGCATAAGCCATTTCAACGCGGTGACCTCCTCAAATCTGATAAAAACAAACGGAGCTGATTTAGTAGTACAACAGGGGAAAGGCTCCGGCCATTCCAGCCAACAGGTACGTACCAGGGGATCAGGATGAAACCGAAAAGACTACTCTTGCCAGTCATGATTGCGACCGCTCTTTTGGTCGGGGCTTCCCACAACCAGGCCGCAGAGCAAAACGTCGGATACAAGCCCAGACTGTTTCCCGGCAATCGCTTGTTTCTTCGTCGATTGGCGGACCCCGGCGAGACCCAGCTCAGCGCGCGTTATTTGGCCAATCGCGGAGAATTCGCTGGCAATATCGGATATTCAGTCGGGATTGTCGAGTTTCGGGCGCGAACATTCAAAGTGCAGTTCCTGGTCGAAGGCAATACTTTTCTTGTCTCTAAACTGAGCACACCGGACTTCCCGGTCCAGTCCACGGACTATACGATTGCGTTCGCGTTAGCTGCCCGGCGCGATAATTTTTCGGCGCGGCTAAAATGGATGCACATCAGCAGCCATCTCGGAGACGATTTCAATGCAATCGAAGACGTGTCCGAATCCATAGAGGTTGTGTACGCTGGCGGCTTTGGTTTCTTGCGGGCAAAAAAATTCAGCCGGGAATTCATCGAGCTGCAGGGGTCGGTGGTGATGTCAGGGTTGCGCGTATACGGCGGGCCGGTTTGGGCGTATCATATCGTTGCCGGCCGCGACGATCCCGTGGTGAGCGATGCCTGGACCATGCAGGCCGGATTGGAATTACGGAAACAGGGCAGCCAGTTCCTGCGCCCATTTTTGGCGGCAGACTTCAAGGCCAGGCAGGAGTTCAGCTGGGACGTGGACTACAATTTCCAGGCCGGAGTAGCGCTCGGCAAACATCGCGAGCGCCAAATGCGGATAGCTGTTGAGTTCTTCGGCGGCCATTCGCCACAAGGACAATTTCAGCACCGGCGCGAGCGCGACCTGAATCTATTGACAGCCTTCGATTTTTGAGAAGCGGGCAACCCAAGAGATCCAATCAGGACAAGAAAACCGCGACAAGAGAACGTACTTAGAGCCTCTTGCCGGTTCCTGTCCCAACCAAACTATTTGTAGTAGTCTTTAACGCGGAGTCCGCAAAGACCGCTGAGGCGCGAGAGAGAAGAGGCTTTACCTTTGCGTGCAAGACCTCTCAAGGTTGCAGTCCTCTCTCCTTCGGCTGATTGTCCGTCACGAATACCAAAGACGGCTCTCGCCTATCTTGCAACAGCCTCCGCTCTTTAAAATCAATCCGGCCGGCACATCAAAGCCGGTTTAGTCGCATTGCAAGGCCGGCCTTTTCGGTTGCATAGTAACCTGCAAGTGGCTAATATGCACAAATTTGCCAGCATGGCACCCTCAGAAAGAACACCGAATTTTACCGGGACATTCTGCATGTCTAGTCAAAACAAAATACGCTGGTGGCCGGCCTTTGTAATCGCTATCCTGGACATCCTGCTTTTGACCTGGGTGTGGGTTGTTTGGGACACTTTTGCGGCCATGAGAAACCTTGCCACCTTCGCGCTCGCCGGGATCTCACTGCTCTTGCTTCTGCTGTGGTTCGGCTTTTTCTCTAGGGCAAAACCGACGCTGCGCCTGCAAGTTGCCGGCGGTGTGGCCCTGCTGCTGCTTCTGTTTGTGATTTCTTTTCGAATCAGTGAAGTGAGCGGGGACCTCCTGCCTTCCTTTTCACCCAGGTGGCAGAGTGTGACCGGCAGTGGTGACGCGCCCCGAGAGCAAGAACCGCGAACGGCGGTGGTCGCGGACACAAAAGTCGCTGTTGAGTCGCCGCAGTTTCTCGGACCGCGCCGGACAGCCGTAATTGACGGCGTCAAGCTGGACGACGATTGGCAGAACTCTCCGCCGCTTGAAATCTGGCGGCGAGCCATTGGTGCAGGCTGGTCCTCCTTCTCCGTTGCCGAAGATCGTGCCGTCACTCAGGAGCAGGAGGGCGACTCGGAAAGCGTGGTCTGCTATGACTTGTTAACCGGCAATGTCCTCTGGAAGCACGCTTACCGTGCCCGCTACTCGACCGTACTCGCCGGCACCGGGCCGCGCGCGACTCCGACAATCTCCGGTGGTGCGGTTTATTCTCTCGGAGGAACGGGTGTATTGTCCTGCCTTGATCTCCAAACCGGCGCCAGCAACTGGAGCAAAGACATTCTCTCGGAAAACAGTGCACGCTCGCCGGACTGGGGCGTCAGTTGCTCGCCCCTTGTTCTCGACTCTCTGGTCATTGTCAGTGCCGGCGGGAGCCCGGACAGGTCACTTGTGGCATACAAAAGAAGCTCCGGTGACTTTGCCTGGGGCGCTGGAGACTCACGCGCCGCTTATGCCTCTCCCCTGTTGGCCACCATCACCGGCGAGCCGCAGGTTTTGATTTTTAACAATCAAGGTGTTGCGGCGCATGATCCGGCTTCGGGCAGAATGCTCTGGCAGTTCCCGTGGCCCGGGCAAACGGAAAAAGTAGCACAACCCATAGTTCTTGCCGGGGACCGGGTATTGATTGCGAGCGGTTATGGCATAGGCTGTAAGCTCGTCCAGATCAGCAAGACGGCCGACGGCCAATTCCACACACAGATGGTTTGGAAAAGCCGCGCGCTCAAACCAAAGTTCACCAATCCCGTCTGCAAAGACGGATACGCCTATGGCCTCGATGACGGCATTCTGGCCTGCATGGATTTGCAGAACGGCAAGCGCAAATGGAAACGCGGGCGCTACGGGCATGGCCAGGTATTGCTGGTGGGCGAGCACCTTTTAATCACCAGCGAAAGAGGCGAGCTGGTACTGGTTGCCGCAAATCCGGATGAATTCAAAGAGCTGGCGGTGCTGCCGATGCTTGACGGCAAGACCTGGAATGTGCCGACACTGGTAACGCCTTATTTGCTCGCCAGAAACAGCGAGGAGGCCGTTTGTCTCAAAATGCCCCTGACAAGCTTGTAGCAGGATTGCGCCTTTGACCAGCCCCGGATAAACATGAGAATCAGAATCACCCTACCGAAAGAATTTACCTTTTCTACGGAGATGCAGGTGCGGGTCAACGACGTAAATTTCGCCGGGCATCTCGGAAATGATCGTGTCCTCTCTTTGCTGCACGAAGCGCGAACGCGCTACCTGGCACACTTCGGATTCAGCGAACTGAATGTGGCCGGAGTTGGAACGATCATGGCCGATGCTGCGATTGTTTACAAATCGCAAGCGTTTTGTGGCGACAGGCTGACATTTATGGTTTCAGCGGCTAATTTTAATCGCTATGGCTGCGACTTCCTTTATAAGATCGAAAACAGCAGTAGCAAGCGTGAAGTCGCCCGGGCCAAAACGGGTCTGGTCTTCTACGATTACGAAATAAAGAAAATGATGCATGTGCCCCAGGTTTTTAAAGATAAGTGTGAAATATCGCTCTAGGTCATCGCCCATGCGCAGATCATCTGCTTTGAATATCACGTTCACATGCCTGTTTTTGGCGACCTGGCACCTGCCTTCCCCGGCAGGCCAGGACAAGTCCTCCCAACCGGCTCCGGAAACAGTTCTGAAAGTCCAACGTGAGATTGAACTGCTGCGCGGGGAAAAGTTCAAATCGGCGATTCGGGTTGAAAACCAGTCCGTGGAGGATTTTGGCAAGTATCTGGACAGGGCGATCGAAAAACAGATTCCCACAGATCTGTTGAAGAACTACGGTAAAATCGTCAGAAAGCTTGGCCTTTACAGCGGACCCGAGATTCAGGACTTTGCGGCGCTGGCCAAGCATGTCCTGCGGAGCCAGGCTGCGGCTTACTATGATACGGACAAGAATACGTTCTTCGTCGTCATGCAGAATCTGCCGGCATTAGCCCTTAAGGCGGTGTACGCCCATGAGCTCTATCATGGCTTGCAGGACCAGCACTACAATCTTGACAGCTATCTGCTCCTGGGAAACGCACGAAAACTGAATGATGACGAAGCTTTGGCGCGGCAGGCCGTGGTCGAAGGCGAAGCGACTTATGTCATGACACTTTGGAGCCTGAAGCAAACGCTGGGGTTCGTGCCGAGTGCGGAAATGCTGCGCATAGGCTTGCAGCGTCAAAGCGATACCGACACGGCAGCGCTGATTCAGATGCTGAAGGCCAACTCTGCCGCACTCGGGGCTGCAGACCTGGCCGGCGTGGCAGATGAGCTTGAGAAGATTCCCCGCTTTATGCTGGAGTCGATGGTTAGTACGTATCTAAAGGGAATGGCATTTGTCTTCGAAATTCAACAGTTGGGCTGGAACAAGGTCGAAGAGCTGTACAGCAACCCACCCGCCTCGACTGAACAAATCCTGCACCCGGACAAGTGGGTGAAAAATGAACGTCCAATCACGATTGCATTCCCTGAGCTAACGAAAGATGACCTGTTTGCCAGATGGCGGATGCTTGAGTCGAACACGCTGGGAGAGTTGCAGTGGCGCACCGTCTTTGCAGAAAACTCACTGCAGAGCATCGGGGCTTCTGCAGCCGATGGTTGGAACGGAGATCGCTACGCCGTCCTGGAGCATTCCGGGAATAGCCAACTCCTTCTGCTGTTGTGGACGGCATGGGATACAGAGGACGATGCCACGGAGTTTCATGAGGCCTACAAGCGCCTGCTCGAAATCAAATACGATGGCGTTGACGAGTTCACCCGGGTAGAACGAACCGGGAAGACAGTGCTGATCGTCGAAGGGGGGGAAGAGGACAAGATAAGCGAAAGAGTAGCATACCTGAAGAACCTGAAATAGACAAGCGGGCCGGCGGTCAACTCAAAACCGGCGCCGTGAGTCTCCCGCTGACCCGGAACTGTTGAGCACAGCCGCGATTTCATCCCAATACTCGTAGCGGTCAATCTGGCTGACGTCTGTGACATACAAGCCATCGGTCAAATTCATCGTCGTCTGCAGCGACTTCTTAAACGTCTCGGCATTCTCTTTAAACTGCTCAACCAGGACGGCCCCGTAAACCGGTGTGGCTTTCTTTACAACGTCCATGGCGACAATCGAGCTACCCTCGACACTCATCCACCAATCAGCGCCGATTTTCTCAGCTTCATCCATAGTGATTCTGGGGAAAAAGCATCCGACGACGGAATAGTTGAGTTGCTCAGCAAAAGCCGTTTTATTGTAATCACGACTGGCCCAGTCTTCTTCGGGGACATTGTTTACACTGGCCCAATTTGCACCATACTCGTAATAGGTAGGGTACCAGCTCCCGACAAAATTACCCACCGGCAGCGTCGGATCCAACTCATGCACGGCCTCAGTCAAACGGCCTACGAATGACTTAATGGCGTTAGCACGAAACTCGATCCAGGGCACGAATAATCTGCCAGGGACGGGCTGCCACTCATCATTCAGCAGTTGCCATTCAAACACGTCTGCGGGCCACCAGTCCACTTTCTGCCCACCAAGAAACGTCTCAAACTTGCGGCGTGTCTCATCTGAAAACTCAGCTTCAAGGCCGGAGAAACGGACTTTGTCGAGAATCAGACCATCGACCTGGTATTGCTGGATGAATTCACTAATGATGGAGATTTCATAAGTCTGAACTTCTGTCTTGAGAGGATTTGCAAAGGCGACCGGACCATAGGCCCACTGGGTGATCGGCACGACTGCCGGTATCTCATTTTCAACGACATAAACACTTGATTGCCACTCCGGGTGCGCTCCATACACGGTCCCTACTCTCTCCAGCATATGCCCTTCCGAAAAAACCGGATAGAAAGCATAAACCTGCAGACCACGCCGCCTCGCCTCTTCGATAAAGACGCCGACCAGGTCGAAGTCTTGCGGGACACTGTAGTCCTTCCATTCGAGAAGTCGCGGGGCGAGCTTGCTGTCATAGATCACATCTCCGGTCGTGCACTTAACACCCAATGCAACTGCCTGAAAACCCGAATCGCGGGCATTGTTCAATATTTTCAAGATGCCGACGCGCGTGCTGAGTTGGCGTATGTTGAGGAGCGGGTCACACCACAGTACGGAGACCTTCTCTGCTTGGGCTTGCGCGATGCCCGACATTGCTAACAGCAGCAGTTGTATCAAGAACAGCTTTCGGACCATTGTTCCCTCGATGGGTTAAACCAGATATTTGCTGAGTAGAATATTCAGGACGCCGGCAAGGCAGAGGACAACAGCCAGACCCAGCCGTTGTCTCTTTTTGATAAAGGAGATGCCTACGGAGAATAAAAGCATGCCTGCAAAAACCGAAAAACGGTTCGCACTCAGGCCTACAATCGCACAAAAAACGCCCCAGATGATCCATTTTTCAGGCGTTCGGAATCCTCTTTCTTTTCTATCTGCGTCCATGAATTTCCCTAGAACTAAAGCGGTGTACCTGCAAATTGAATTTATAGATTGGGGAGGCAACCCAGGGAAGGCAAATTCGCAGACCTATACGCTAGATGCTGAGCAAGTTTGTGACCAGTCCAGTGAGGCGTTCATTGGTAAATGAAAAATCCGCTTTGAGTTTCTTCCTGGCAAGCCGGTCATACCGGAATTTCTCAATCGATATTCGCCCCTTGCCATCAGCCATCACCTCAAAGTACGAAAAATCCTCTTTGTCGCTGCCGGTGTGCGCGCTGCGTAGTTGGACGCGGCTGCTTTCCGCATCAAATTCCAACGCCTCCAGTTCCTGCAAGTAGGAACCCAGTTTCTCCTGCAGCCGGGCCGTCCTCGCTTCCAGTTCCAGAGCAGAAAAGGACTTGCCGCTGGCGACCTCGATTCTTCGAAAAACAGTTGAGAATTTTCCGAAGTCCGCTACATCAAAACGAAAGGTCAAACCTTGCGCAACGGCACGACTAGTGACGATCTTCTCGTTGCCGTGGTCCTGCAGGCATCGAATCAATTGAGCAACTATCTTCTTCCCCGAGTCCATAGTTTTGTACCTCGTTGGCAAATTAGCACATTTGTTTTACTTAAGCAAACAATAGTTTGAACGCTAGTTGAGTTCCTTGTGTGAATGTTCCTCCCCGTTGAATGAAAGCAGCACTTGCTCTGCGTCGGCAACCGTTTCGATGTGTACCGGACGCTTCCAGATCTTGAACAACTGCGACAAGGTGTCCTGGGCTTCGTCTGTCTGCAGCTCAATTCCCTCGTGTTTGTGCAGCAAATAGAGCTCGCCTCGATTCAGATAATTTGCATTCTCGACAAAAATGAAAGGCTGTCCAAAATTAGTCAGGTTGGACAACAGCTTCTCTTTGACTTGTTTGAACTCGCGATCCGAGATTTCGTACATCTCGGACCTGTCGTTGTAAGCGTAGACGAACAGTTTATGCTCCCGGCAGAACTCAGGCGTCAGAAATGCATCGATAAACATCAGGTCATTGTAGAGTTTGCGGACCTCAAATATTTTCTCACGGCCCAAGCCCAGGTTCTTGTTCCAACGCTGCTTGGTTTCCCAGTCATCGCATTCATCATATTCTTTACCGAACTTGCCCTTGTTCCATCGGTCCTCAATATCACGGAACAGCTCTACGCCGACCTTGTACGGATTTAAGCGTCCCGGGCTGGTTGCCACCGTTCCGGAATGATGGTCGGCATAGTCGATGACTTCGCCGTCAGTCAGACATTTTTCGGTCATGATGCGGGAATGCCAGAACGTTGCCCAGCCTTCGTTCATTATCTTTGTCTGGCCCTGCGGTGCAAAATAGTAAGCTTCATCCCGGATGATCGAAAGGATCTCCGCCTGCCATTTTTCCAACGGTGCATGATTGATTAAGAAACGCAGGACATCGCGCTCCTCAAAGCGCGGAAATCTCTCCTGCTCTTTCCGGTATTTTTCTTCGTTTATTCTGGCCTGCTCTTCGAGTACCTCGGGCGGATTGATGAACGAATCCATGTATGGTTTGCTCTGCAACTTGAGAGGAGAAGGGCCACCGGACCCGTTGTTTTGCACCGCTTCGCTTTCGCGCTTGATGAAGGGTTGGTGCGGGTCTATCAGATTCTCGAGTGACAGGCACGTCTCGATAAAATCTTCCACGACTTCCGGGCCAAATTGCTCCACGTAGCGGCGCACGTGGGTGGCATGGTTTGCCATTTGGTCCATCATTTTTCGATTGGTCTGTGAAAACCAGAGGTTGTTTTTAAAAAAATCACAGTGCGCATAGACATGAGCCATCACCAGCTTCTGGTCAACCAGCTTGTTGCTTTTCATCAAGTAAGCGACGCACGGGTCGTTGTTGATGACAAGCTCGTAAATTTTCTGCAGGCCGTACTCGTAGCCTTTTGCCAGCTCCTGGTACTCCATGCCGAAACGCCAATGCGGATAACGTGTCGGGAAACCGCCGTAGCTTGCTATTTCGTTGAGCTGATCGTACTCAACCAGCTCAAATATGGTGTCGTAGAAATCGAGGTTATAGCCCTGGGCATAACCCATGATTTCTACCCTTAGTTGTTCCAGCTCTGCCGGCAAATCCATGATTCGGTCCGAAAGTTAGTTTTGATTCCTATTTGCCTTTGCCCAAGAACTCCTTAATCGAGTCATAGATGCCCTCCTTATCCGGAATCTCTGACAGGATAAGGGCTTCCTCCTCAGGCAAATAGTCCTCCAGATCCTTGATAAACTGGCCGCTGCCGTATGGGCTCTCAACCTGTCCATAGCAAAAAAGGTTGGCTGATGGCAGCAGTTCATCTTTTAGGAGTAGAATGCATTCATCTGTGTCGATCTCGCCCCAATTGTCGCCATCGGAGAAATGAAACAGGTAGATGTTCCACTCAGAGGTCGCGTACTCCTGTTTGATCATGGAGGCCGCGAGTTTGTAAGCGGAAGAGATAATCGTTCCGCCGCTTTCGCGTGTATGGTAAAACGTCTCTTTGTCGACTTCGCGCGCCAAAGCGTCATGAATGAGGTAGCGCGTCTCGATATTTTCGTACTGGTAGTTCAGCCAGGTATCGATCCAGAAAGACTCGGTGCGCACAATCTCTTTTTGCTCATCGCCCATAGAACCGGAAACGTCCATCATGTAAATAATCACCGCATTGCTTTCCGGCTCGGATGTGACTTTCCAGGTACGGTAACGCTTGTCCTCGCGGATTGGGATGATAATGGGGTTATCAGGATTGTACGCCTGGGAAGCGATCTGGCGGCGCAGAGCACGCTTGTAGGTCCGCTTGAAATGCCGCAAAGATTCAGGTCCGGCGTCGCTGACACCGGTGTACTTGTCCTTGTGGGCGGTGATGTTCTTTTTGCCTTTGGGCTCGATATTCGGCAGTTCAAGTTCATTGCCGAGCATTTCCGCAAGCTCATCCAGGGAAATGTCTACTTCGAGTATGTGCCGTCCGGGTGCGTCGCCGGCAGGCCCGACACCGGCATCGTCGCCACTGCCGACCGGCTGCCCGACATCACCTTCCCCCTGTCCGACGCCACCCATCTTGCGGGAACTCAAACGAAAATGTGGAATATTAATCTGGTCGATAGGAATGCTGACAAAGTCCTTGCCCTTTTTGCCGAGCATCTCTCCACGCGTGATATACTTTTTCAGGTCTTTCTTAACTCTACCCCTGATAATATCACGGAACCGACTTACATCTTGGTCGATTCGCTTCACGCTACTGCCCCGTCTCTTTGACGTCGCCACGTGCGAAGATACTGGCGACGTAGTTCAGGACGTCCGTGGCACTCTCGTCGTTGTAGCCAAAATACTTGATCATTCTTGACTTAACGACATCTATTTTTTCCTGAGTCTCCTTGTCTACGACATTCGAAATCAGGGAGGTGAGCTTAATCGAGTCCTTTTGATCCTCGAACAGCTTTAGTTCAAGCGCCTTTTGCAGCCTTTCGTTGGAACGGTAGTCGAATGATTTATTCTCCAAAGCCAGGGCGCCGATGTAGTTCATCACTTCCCGGCGGAAGTCATCTTTGCGGCTCTCGGGGATATCGATTTTTTGTTCGATGGACCGCATCAACCTCTCATCCGGCTCTTCGTCTTCACCGGTGTACTTGTTGCGCACCTTCTCCTTCTGCGTGTACGCTTTGACATTGTCGATGTAGTTGCCGCACAGGTGTTTCAGGCCCTCCTCATCTGCTGCAATCGCTCTTTGTACTTCGGACTTCACAATATCGGTGTACTCTTCCTTGACCACACTCAGCAGGTCGCGGAAACGTTTCTTCTGCTCTTCATTGTTAATCAATGAGTGGTGGCGCAGTCCCTCTTCCAGTTCTTGCAGGACCATGAATGGATTGATGCAGGTGCGGGCTTCGTCACTGACCAGCGCGTTCGAGATCTTGTCCTGAATGTAGCGCG
Source organism: Candidatus Zhuqueibacterota bacterium (assembly GCA_029262055.1). Classification (GTDB taxonomy): domain Bacteria; phylum Zhuqueibacterota; class Zhuqueibacteria; order Oceanimicrobiales; family Oceanimicrobiaceae; genus JAJDAD01. Next base: position 65,493 of record JAJDAD010000092.1, on the reverse strand, counting down.
GTGAAATCCCATCCATGCCTTCCCGTTCAGACTCCATGCGCAGCTCCTTGATGTTGTCTTCGGTGAAGCCGGGCAAGGTTTTACCGTCATATAGCTTGAGCTTCTGCAGCAAAGTCAGTTGCGCCTTCTTCGGATCCTCGATGCGGGTGAGCACCGCCCACATGGCTGCGATCTCGATTGTATGGGGCGCAATGTGTTTCCCCTTTATCCTGTCGCTGTTGTAGTCCTTTTCATAGATTCTGATTTCGTCATTGAGTGTGGTTATGTAAGGGACATCGATCTTCACCGTACGGTCCCGCAGAGCTTCCATAAATTCGTTGCTCTGCAACTTCCGGTACTCGGGTTCGTTGGTGTGTCCGATAATGACTTCATCGATGTCGGTCTGCGAAAACTTTTTTGGTTTAATCTTGTGTTCCTGCGATGCGCCCAGCAGGTCGTAAAGAAACGCGACATCCAGCTTGAGAACTTCGATAAACTCGACAAGGCCGCGATTGGCGATGTTCAGCTCCCCGTCAAAGTTGAAGGCGCGTGGGTCGGAATCGGACCCGTAGATCGCAATCTTGCGATAGTTAATATCGCCGGTGAGCTCGGTCGAGTCCTGGTTCTTTTCGTCTTTGGGCTGAAACGTACCGATGCCCACTCGGTCTTTCTCTGAGAGCAGCAGCCGTTTGACCTTGACGTCCTGAATGATACGGGACCAGTCGCCGCCGTACTGATGGCTCTTTTCCTGGTAGACATGCCTGCAGTAAGGATTTAGCTCTCCCTGAATACTGATGCGGTCGTCATCGGAAATTTCTTTGTTGATCTCGGCCAGTACTTCGGCCCGGAACTCGGGTGGGATTAAGAGCAACGGCTCTTCGTGCATAGGTGAGTCTTCCCAGGTAATATTGCCGGACTCGTCCTCAATTCTCCATGAAAAAGCGTAAAGCGCGCCTTCTTCGGTTTTGGAATATGCCTCAAGCCCCTTTTTTAGAAGCCTAACGATGGTGCTTTTTGCGCTGCCAACCGGGCCGTGCAACAGGAACACTCGCTTTTCGGTGCCATACCCGCGCGCCGCGGACTTGATTAGATTTACGAACTTGTGCAGCGGACGCTCAAGTCCGTATACTGCATCCCGGCCATCCTCGATGGGATCGTCAAAGAACTTATATCTTACAATTTTTTCGTTGTACTGCTGGTATTCCTCGGTTCCGAAGGATAGTATCATGTCATAAAGCCGCTGGAACGCATTGCGGGTCACCTTTGGGTTGCTTCGCACAATACTCAGGTAATCAGCGAAACTACCTTCCCAAGTAAGCTGTTGGTAGACATGGACATTTTGAAGTCTTTTGACCAGACCGATGATGTGGTCGGAATCGGGTGTTGTGGGTGACTTACTTGCGGATGCGTTGGCGGGCATAACATACCTCCATTTCAAATAGGCAAGAACTTCCTCATTCCGAGTCAGTCTGCCATTTACAAATTCTATGCCATCATTAAGTTAGTAGGTACTCCACTCCTTTCCTGGGGGATTGGTGTTAACATGTCTGTTGAACGTCTAGGGCAGTTCTTAGACATTTGTCCGCTGTGAGTCAAACCGCTTTTTGCGCAACATGAACCCTGCATAACAACAAAAGCCGAAACAGATCAGCTTATTTCGGCTCTTATCAAAGAACTGCGACAGGTTTTAGACCATAGGTTCTGGACGTTGGCTACCGATTGCCGGCAGCATTATACGTTGGTGTAACATGATATTATAGTTAAGAAACTTACATGACGGGCCGCGGGTTCCGGTCAGGCGACATTTTGTTTGAATGTCTTACTGCCTTTTCGTAAAATCATCATCCAACAACCTACCGTGAGGCACTCAAATGTTTTCAAAGGTCATCAGTTCTGCGGCGTTGGGAATCGACGCGTATCTGGTCGAGGTGGAGGCACATCTGGAGGGGCAGCTGCCGGCTTTGACCATTGTGGGGTTGCCCGAAGGGGCGGTCAGAGAATCCAAAGAACGCGTTAACGCCGCAATCAAGAACTCCGGGTTTCGATTTCCGCAAAAACGCATCACCATTAATCTCGCCCCTGCTGACATCAAAAAAGAAGGTTCAGCCTTCGATCTGCCCATTGCGGTCGGAGTGTTGGCCGCCATCGGCCTGGTTTCCTTTGAGGACTTGGAAAACTACATCATTCTCGGAGAGCTGTCTCTCGACGGCAGCCTGCGCCCGATTCGCGGAGCGTTGCCCATGGCCATGGCCGCCAGAAAGGCCGGAAAACGGGGGATTCTCCTGCCAAAAGTCAACGCAAAAGAGGCGGCTATTTGCAAAGATTTAGCCGTGATCCCGGTCTCGGACCTGAACGAAACCGTCGACTTCCTCAATGGCGCCGTGGAAAAACGCCCTTTTGAAATTGACATCGACGGGCTTTTCTCCAAAAGTCGTGATTACCTGATTGACTTCTCTGACGTGAAAGGGCAGGAACACGTCAAACGCGCTCTGGAAATCGCGGCCGCCGGTGGTCACAATCTGCTCATGGTCGGACCTCCAGGCTCCGGCAAGACCATGCTGGCCAAACGTTTCCCGTCGATTCTTCCCGACCTGACCCTGGACGAAGCCCTGGAGACCACAAAGATCCATTCCGTGGCGGGCCTGCTTCCACCTGACGCCGCTTTGATAGGAACGCGTCCGTTTCGCTCACCGCACCACACGATAAGCGACGCAGGCCTCATCGGTGGCGGACATATTCCACGACCAGGTGAGGTTAGCCTCTCGAACCACGGCGTTCTGTTCCTGGATGAACTCCCCGAGTTCAAGAAAAATGTCCTGGAGGTCATGCGCCAACCGCTGGAAGACGGTTTGGTCACCATTTCCAGGGCCATGTTGTCCCTGACTTACCCGGCGCAGTTCATGTTGGTTGCTGCGATGAATCCCTGCCTCTGTGGCTATTTCTCCGACCCAAATCATGAGTGCAGTTGCGCCCCGCAGCAAATTCAGAAATATATGGCCCGGGTCTCCGGACCGTTGCTCGATAGAATAGACATCCAGATCGAAGTGCCGGCGGTTAAGTTCAAAGAACTCACGAGCGACGCAACATCTGAATCGTCGGAAATTATTCGCCTGCGGGTCGTGCAGGCACGAACGGTGCAGCAAGAAAGATTTGCCGGTAAACCACATCTGTTCTGCAATGCACGGATGGAATCGAAAGAGATAAAGGAGTTCTGTCAAATAGATGTGCAGGGGCAAGAGCTGTTGAAAATGGCAATCACAAAACTGGGACTGTCGGCCAGAGCTTACGACCGCATTCTAAAAGTGTCCAGAACCATCGCGGATCTTGAAGGTTGTGACGGGATAAAGCCAGAGTTTGTCAGTGAGGCGATTCAATATCGCAGCCTGGATAGAACCATGGGCACTGGCTTGTAAAGGGCAAGCAGAGCTTCTTCTATCACCCTGTCAATCAGGCACTCCTTCTGCCGCTTGCCGGATGGAAGCTCGTATCTTGCTAATCAATAAGCCGGGATAAAGCGTGGTAGGTCAACTGGGGAAGTCAGACAGGCACAAAAAAAAATCCCCGGTTCTCGCGTGGTCATCAAAGAACCGCGTTAGACACGGTGGGCACCGCCTGAACATTTTTCGCTTCCACTAAAGTTTCCGAAGAAACTGAGGCTTGCAATCCATGCCCAGAGCTAAGCTCCCAAATGATACATATTCGATCTTTGATTTTATCCCACTACGAGAAAAACACAGGGATTTTTGTTGAGCAATTTTATGAATAATCGCCTTGAAAGTCAAGACAAATCCAACCGCGCCGCCGCTTTTGTACGTGGATTCGGCCGACGATATTTTGCAATTTGATTTGCATGCAAATACATTGATTTTCGAACGCGCATTCCTTACCTTAATACTAGCTCGCCCCAATCAGAGCGTTGTTTACGGTGTTAACCCAACCAGCGGCAGGTAAACTTTTGATGTCGAATTTGCACTCCCTGGGAAAACTCCTCGTCATATTGGGCCTCACAATAGCCGCTCTCGGTGGCCTGCTCATTCTGTCCAGATATGCCTCTTTTCTGGGAAAACTTCCGGGTGACATTCTCGTACAGAGAAGAGATTTTACATTTTATTTTCCAGTCGCATCTTCGATTATCGTCAGCATTGTTTTCTCTTGTCTTCTTTACTTTTTGACGCGAAAGTGAGCGTACAACAAATGCCTTGCAGACAGCTCAAATCGGCAGCAGCTTACATCTGTTATCTGCTTGCATTCTTCTTGATGGGCGGCTCGGCGCTGGTTGCGCAAGGCACGCCCGCGGATACTGGGTCCACGATTCATGTCATAACGGTCGAAAGCATCATCAGTCCGGTATCGGCTGAGTTTATCACGAAATCCATTGATCTCGCGCAAGACCAGGGCGCGCACTGCTTGATTGTGCAGCTGGATACTCCGGGCGGACTGCTCGAGTCAACGCGTCAAATCACCAAGAGCTTCCTTGCTGCAAAAATCCCGGTGATAGTCTACGTTGCACCGCAGGGCGCCAGGGCCGCGTCGGCAGGCGTCTTCATCAGCTATGCGGCTCATCTGGTGGCAATGGCCCCGAGCACTAATATTGGTGCGGCGACACCGGTTACCATCGGTGGTGGCAGCCCGGACACCACATCCGCATTGAAGCATAAGATAACCAACGATGCCGCAGCACAGGTCCGCACCCTCGCTGAAAAAAGAGGAAGAAATGCCGAGTGGGCCGAGAAGGCGGTTCGCGATGCTGTTTCAATCACGGAGCGTGAAGCGCTGGACCTCAACGTAATCAATTTTATCTCGCCATCTTTGGACAGTCTCATTGCGCAGTTGGATGGCCAGGTGGTTTCTGTTCCTGCAGGCGAATACGAAATCAGGACCGAGGGCCTTGCCGTGGTCAAGCGGGAAATGAATTTCAGATATCGGGTGCTGGATAAAATCTCCAACCCGAATGTCGCTTACATTTTGATGATGCTTGGCATCTACGGCTTGTTCTTTGAATTGTCCAATCCCGGCTCTATTCTCCCTGGTGTGGTAGGCGGCATCTGCCTAATCCTGGCCTTCTTCGCTCTGCAAACCTTGCCGATCAACTACGCCGGCTTGCTACTCATTATAGTCGCTTTGATCCTTTTTGTGCTGGAAGTAAAAGTTGTCAGCTACGGAATGCTCACCGTGGGAGGCGTTGCCGCCATGATCCTTGGCTCGTTGATGCTTATTGAAGAACCGCCGGACAGTTTCGCGCCGGCTCTGTCTATTTCGATCGGTGTTATTGTCACCGTTGTCGCTTGTACTGCTACATTCTTTATCTTCGCTTTTTCTCTGGCTTTCAAGTCACACCGGCGTCGGGTAACCACTGGCGCGGAAGGGCTCGTCGGCGAAGTTGGGGTTGCTCAAACAAAACTCTCGCCCGAAGGCAAGGTTAAGGTCCATGGAGAGATCTGGAGCGCCGCCGCCAGCGAGTCCATAAGCAAAGGCGCCAGGGTAAGTGTCATCGCTGTGCAAGGTCTGGTGATTAAGGTGAAGAAGGTTTGATGTTTGGTGTGAGTTTGCTTACAAGCCTGTCACAGAAATCTTTATTCAGGAGGGAATCATGCCTTTTATAGGAGTCGTTCTGGCCTTCCTCATTATGCTTATCGCAAGCTCAGTGCGGGTTTTGCGAGAGTATGAAAGAGGCGTTATATTTCGACTCGGCCGGTTGCTGGGTTCAAAAGGACCGGGTCTTATCATACTGATCCCGCTCATCGATCGCATGGTTAAAGTGAGCCTGCGTACCGTCGCCATGGATATACCTTCACAAGATGTTATCACCAAAGACAATGTCTCTGTAAAGGTAAATGCCGTCTTGTACTTCCGCGTAATGGAGCCGTCCAAAGCCATCAACGAGGTTGAGGATTTTTTGTACGCCACGTCACAGTTGGCGCAAACAACTCTGCGCAGTGTCCTCGGAGGTGCGGAGCTCGATGAAATGCTCACCGAGCGCGAACAAATCAACTCCAGCTTGCAGGAAATCATCGACGGTCACAGCGACCCGTGGGGTATCAAGGTAACTCTGGTTGAGATAAAACACATCGATCTGCCACAAGAGATGCAGCGTGCTATCGCGCGGCAAGCCGAATCGGAACGGGAAAGAAGGGCAAAAGTCATCCACGCGGAGGGAGAACTGCAGGCCTCACACAAACTTGCGGAAGCGGCAAAAATTATGAGTGGCGATCCTATCTCAGTGCAACTGCGCTTTCTGCAGACTTTGACGGAAGTGGCTGCCGAGAACAATTCGACTATCGTCTTTCCGCTACCGGTCGACCTGCTGCAACATTTCCTGAAGGACAGAAGGTAGCTGGCACAGTCAAGTGAGCCTAAGAAACACAGCACGTAATCGGTTTTAAATGGACATAAGAGAACGGCTCAGGCTGCTGGAGACGCTGCCAACGGCCAAACCACCGGAGAACAGTTCCACGGTGGCGGGCATACCTCGCGCAGATGCAGCCGAAGTCCTGTCCGGAGAAGCCATATCTACCCCCTTTGGCGGTTTTCTCCGGATTAAGAACCAATACCCGTCAGACGCCCGTCACGGGCCGAGCAAGCTAACTTCGTTCCTCAATATATCTCCGCACTGGTTCGCACTCCTGGCCGCCCAAAAAGAGTTGTCCGGCATTGACCTCAGTCGAACGCTGTTCATCGACACGGAGACAACCGGATTATCAGGCGGAGTGGGTACGTGCGCATTCCTGGTGGGGATCGGCTACTTTACGGCCGGCACATTTGTCATCGAACAGTTCTTCATGCGGGACCTCGACGAGGAGCGCGCGCTCTTCCACAACCTGACCACGCTACTGCTAGATTTCGACCTTTTGGTGAGCTATAACGGCAAGTCTTACGATATTCCACTACTCAATTCCCGTCATATTTACCAGGGACTGCGTGCCCGGTTCGACGATATGCATCATTTAGACTTGCTGCACTGCGTACGCAGACTCTGGAAACACAGGTTTACCGATTGTAAACTGACGACCGTCGAGGAGATGCTAATCAACAGTGCCCGCAAGGACGACATCCCCGGCTTCCTCATTCCATATACTTATTTTGAATACCTGCGCACGAGAAATGCAACGCCCTTGGAGCCTATCTTTGAACACAACCGGCTCGATATCCTGACCATGGTTCTAATTCTGACCAAAGCGACCGAGATCCTCGATAATCCCCTGACGCAATGTCAGGACGCAGTCGAAATTCTTCAGGTCGGTCGGGTTTATGAAAGCGCAGGCAACCTGCCCGAGGCCAATCGTTTATACGAAGAATATCTAAACAACGGCCCGCCCGAGCAGCGCACGCGAGAGGTTTTGTTCAGCCTTGGGTTTAATTACAAAAAGCTCAAGGATTGGAAAAACGCCGCAAAGATCTGGGAAACATGTATCGCAACGCAGAGGTTTCATCCGCTTCCGCACATTGAGCTGGCCAAGTACGAAGAACATCGCGGCAAGCGGCTCGAGCGGGCCAAAGAGATTGTGGACAATGCTCTGCGCCAGATCGAGATCATAGACAGTCTCGGCAGCCATCAGGATTGGCTTGAATTTAAGGAAGATCTCGAGTACCGGAAAGCCAGAATCGGCAGAAAGCTAGCCAGGAACAACCCGGCGCAGGCAGCACACGAGACAGGTTAGTGGCCGTTGGAAGGATGGCGGACGGGAGTCAATCCTATGTCAATTTCGAGCAGTTGCCCTTCTTCAACCAGCACGCCTGGTAAGCTCTTATCCTCATACCCGGCACAAGTAACCCGCAAAGAATATTCCCCGGGCTGTAGAACACGGTGAAAAGTGCCGAACGCGGGTTCCGACTTGCGTGGCCTGACCTGCTCGCTTTCAAAACCAAGTACTTCAATCACAGCCTGCAGCGGTTTTTTTTCATGCGCATCAACAACGTGCCCGCGAATGCCTGACCCGTGCAAACGTTGCAGCAGATAAAAGGCCGCCTTCGTATGCTCCCGTAAAATGTTCGGGATATGCTCCTCGGCAGGAAAGTACTCGGTCCCTACCTCCACAATGAAGTCAATAGTACCCAGGTCGGCATACATCCATACAGAACTTTGTCCGGCCCTGCCATTAAGCGGCAGGATTGAGTATACGCCATGCCCGGATTGACGACGAATCTTACCGGCCATGTCCTGGGCAATGTCCACAATCAGATCCAAATCCGGAGGACGCTCAAAGTTACCCCACGGATACAAGATTGATTCACCGTAGCTGTGGTAAGAGACGCCCATGGTGAACTTCTCACGGGTCACGAATTTCCGAATGGCATCGGTTTCATTCTCGGAAAAAGGAGCGCCGCCGCGAAAGAACCAGCTATTTGGCTTGCCATCTCCACCCTCACCCCAGTTGATGCCGTAGTTTCGGTTGAGGTCAACACCATCGTGCAACGGGTCGAAAACGCCGTCGCCATCGTTGTCACGCAGGTTCTTTCGCCACCAGGGGAAAGTCAGACCGTTATCAAAAACATATTTGTAGCCGTCCGGATTGACAACGGGGACAAACCAGACTTCTGTGGTGTTCAGCCAATCGGCAACCTGCTCATCCGTACCATATTTGTGACACAGCTCAGACATCAGATGCAGAGAAATCTCGGCTCCGATCGGTTCCCGGGCATGATGTACACCGGTAAACAGTATTTTCGGCTCGTCTTCATCACGATTCGGGTTGCGCGAAACCCTGACCGCCCAGATGGGCAACTGATAGGTGCTGGTACTACCGATCCTCTCCAGCGTGACCAAGTGCGAAAATCGCTTTCTTAGATCCTCCAGCTCAGCATAGATTTCATCGAGGGTCTTGTAAGCATCGGTAGGTTTTCCATTAAGCGCAGCGTGCGGCGCACTCAGACCGTTCCCAGCGCCGGCTGCCATGAGATCCTCTGACCCTTCGTAGAAGAATCCTGTCTCGCGCTGCAACCGCAAGTGGCCGGCGTCATCTGGCCGGAGTCTGAAAAGAAAGGACGCACCGTTGTAGAAGGCAGGTTGGCAAAGGAATAAAGCCAAAAAAGTAAAAAAGAGGCCCGAAAACCAGGGCAGGGTAAAACGCCTCATCGGGGTTTGGTCTCAGAAGGAATGGAGTGCGGATAGTTTAATTAAGAAACTATCAAATTGCGGCAAAAAATTCCAGTTAAGAAATCTTAAAGAGCTCGCAGAAACCCTACGGAGTGGTGTGCAAGGTCGGCGAGGGGCGCCCAGTAAAGTCCCAGAATGATGATCGGTACCGCAAACACGGCCAGCAGGGTCACATAGTATGGTGAAACCGGTAATGTCGAGGTTGCTTCTTCCCCAGCTTTCTCGAAGAACATCGCCTTCAAAATCCGGGCGTAGTAGTATAATGCCACCACACTGTTGAGCAGGCCTACAATGGCCAGCCAGTAAAAAGACGTACCGGCTTTGATCACACCCGCAAATAAGTAGAACTTCCCGATAAAGCCCGCGGTTGGCGGCAGACCGGTGAGTGAGAAAAGAAAGACGCCCATGGCCAGGGCGGGAATCGGGGCGCGAAAAGCAAGTCCCCGGTAGTCCTCGATCCTTTCACTGCCAACGATATCCTGACAAATTATGACAACCAGAAAGGCGCCGAGGTTCATCATATAGTAGATCACCAGGTAAAACATCGTGGCGTGAATGCCCTGCTCCGACAGCAAAACAACCCCCATCAAAGCATAGCCGGCATGAGCGATGCTCGAGTATGCCAGAAGCCTCTTGATGTTAGTCTGGGACAATGCGACAAGGTTGCCGAGCGTCATGGTGGCCGCCGAAATAACCGCCAGCAATTGCGGCCAGTCCACACCAGCGGTTGCAGACCAGGATTCGCTACCACCACCGCCACCAGTCGCAAGTGCGACGTTAAAGAACCGAATGAGCATTGCAAAACCGGCTGCCTTAGGCCCGACGGAAAGAAAGGCCGTGATGGGCGTTGGGGCACCCTCGTAAACGTCCGGAGACCAGAAATGAAATGGCACGGAGGCGATTTTGTAGCCAAAGCCGGCAATGATGAAGATGACTGAAACAACCAACGCCAGCCCGTGACTATCGCGACCAGCCAGCACCTCGCCGATTTCATAAATATTTAGAGTCCCGGTCAAGCCGTAGAGCAGGGAAATACCGTACAACATCAGCCCGGAAGAAAAGGCGCCGTAGATGGCGTACTTCAACCCCGCTTCGCTGGAACGCCGCCTGGTCTTCAGGTAGGTTGCCAGCACAAATGACATAATGCTGACCAACTCGATCGATACGAAAATCGTCAGCATGTTGGTGGCCGAAGCCATCAGGAACATACCCAGCGTCAGGGTCATCAGCAACGTGAAGTACTCCCCAACCGGCCTGCCCGCAAGCTCTATGGAGCCGATGGAGAGAAAGACCACCATGATTGCGGATGCCAAAAACAGAAGCTTGAAGTAGAGCGAAAACGGATCCACTACCAGCATGTTGTTAAAGATGGAGCGTGTTCCAAGCTCATACTGTCCGACCACCGAGAACATGACGACGACTGCTCCGGCCAGGGCGATGATCGACATCCACGGCGAATGCTTTTCCTTCAAGAGGAGGTCAGCAACGACCAGGAGCAGGATCAGACCCGTCAGAATCAGCTCAGGAACGAAATAGAGCAGGCTGTTGATGTTGTCTTGTACGACTGCAGAAAAGTCCATGTTCGGTCTTGGTTAGTGTAGTCCCAACAAAGTCGGTCCGTTGGCCGCTTTCACAACCTCGACCAGTTCATTCAGAGAAGTCTTAATGAGATCCAGAAGCGGCGCCGGATACACTCCCAGGAAGATAATGATGATCCCAAGCGGAATCAGGGTAAACAATTCCCGGCCGTTGATTTCCGGCAGGTCGGCATACTTCGGGTTTAGTTCACCCAAAAACATTCTTTGAAAAGTCCACAGAAAGTAGGCCGCGGTGATCACGATGCCCAGCGTGGAGATAATCGTTATCAAGCGTAAATCGAACAGTTCAGAACCAAACGCGCCGAGGAAAGAGAAGACCTCGCTCATGAAGCTGGACAAGCCCGGCAATCCGAGACCGGCGAAAAAGGCCAGACTGACCATAGCGGCATAGATCGGCATCCGGACCGCGAGGCCGCCGAAACCGTCAATTTGGCGGTGGTGCGCGCGGTCATAAATAACCCCGACCAGCAGGAAGAGCATGGCCGTTCCGGTACCGTGATTGAACATCTGCATGACGGCGCCGTTCATCCCGAGTGAGGTCAGCCCGGACATGCCCAACAGCACAATTCCCATGTGACTGATACTCGAATAGGCCACCAGCTTCTTGAGGTCTTTCTGCGCCATAGCACAGAAGGCTCCGTACAATATATTTATCAAGCCCAGAATCGCCATGCCGTAGGCGAAATACTCCCATTTCATGGCGTCCGGCAACATTGGAAAACTGATGCGCAACATGCCGTAGGTGCCCATCTTCAGCAGGACACCGGCCAGAATGACACTGATCGCTGTGGGAGCTTCGACGTGGGCATCGGGCAGCCAGGTGTGAAAAGGAAAGACCGGCACCTTTATCGCAAAGCCAATAAACAGTGCGGCGTAAATCCACAGCCGGATGTTGAAATCGGCAAGAACACCACCGTGATTCGCCTGGTCCATCAAGTGTAGCATGTTGAACGTGTGCCCGCCGGTTACCGGATCGGAGACATTGAAGTACATTACCAGCATGGCGATAAGCATGAAGATACTGCCAAACAGCGTGTAGAGGAAAAACTTGATGGCCGCATATGGACCGCCGCGCACCATGCCATCGGGATCTTTGCGAGAAGGACTTCCCCAGATACCGATCAGGAAGTACATCGGCAAAAGCATGACCTCCCAGAAAATGTAAAACAGGAAGAAATCCAGCGCACAAAAAACGCCCATCATTCCAGTGTCCAGCAAAAGGAACATGGCGAAGTAGCCCTTCAGGCTCTTGTCAATACCCCAGGAAGCAAAGATGCAGATAAATGATAAGAACGCTGTCAGGAGCACCATGGGAATGCTAAGTCCATCAATGCCCATGAAGTATTCTATATTAAAAGATGGAATCCAGGAATACTGCTCCTTGAACTGAAACTCTGCGGTACCCGTATCGAAGTTCATGTAAAGCCAGACAGCCAACACGAGCTGCAAGCCGGTAAAAACAGCGGCAATAACCCTGATCAGATTCTTGCTGTTCTTGGGCACAAACAAAATCAGCAGCACCCCAATTACAGGCAGGAAAGTGATCCAGGTCAATACGTTATTCATAAAGTCTCTCCATCTCCTTAGAACTGCTGAAATACGAACAGAAGGACAACCGCAAACAGCGCCATCATGATGTAGGCTTGAATATTTCCGGTTTGCAACCCTCGCAACTGGCTACCCAAATAGCCGACAAAACGGGCGACGAAATTGACAGCTCCATCAACGCCGCGTAAATCGATGCTCCCCTGCAGTCTTGAAAAAGCAGCGGTCAGCCTGCCGGTACCGTTAACGATGCCATCTATGATCTTCAAATCAAACGCTGCGAACAACCGGCTCTTGAATAGGGTTACTCGAATGATCGTGGCGGCATACAGTTCGTCGAAATAATATTTATTCCACAGAAATGTATGGATAGGCTTCAACTTCTCGGCCCAGGCATCGGCAGAAATCTTCCTCCAAAAATAAACGACGGCCGACAACAAAATCCCGAGAGTCGCAACCACTACCGAAGAAAACATGGCTATGGTATGAGCAGAATGCGCGACCCCGTGTTCCTCCGCGGCATGCTCCACCGCAGATGCCACATGCGAGCCGTAAGAGGCCAGTTCCGGTTTAACCAGCATGTGCTCGACCCAGCCCCACCAGATTGTGCCAACCGACAGAACGGCCAGCACTACCAGCGGAATGGTCATGGTCAAGGGAGACTCATGCGCGTGGTCGTACTTTTTCTTATCTCTGGGTTCACCGGTAAAGGTCAAAAATACGATTCGGAACATATAGAAGGCCGTAACACCGGCAGACAGCAGCAGCACCACAAAAATAGGCATGTGGGCCGGATGAGTCATCCCAAACCCCAGGGCTGAAGCCAGAATCGCGTCTTTACTCCAGAATCCGGAGAGCGGAAACACGCCGGAAATCGAGAGTGTCGCGATCAGGAATGTCCAAAATGTGATCGGCATTTTTTTGCGCAGCCCACCCATTTCATCCATTTCCTGAGTGTGAACCGCGTGGATGACGCTGCCCGAGCCCAAGAACAGCAGCGCTTTGAAAAACGCATGCGTCGTCAGGTGAAAAAGGCCAGCAGTATATCCGCCCGTGCCAAGCCCGACCATCATGTAGCCAAGCTGGCTGATAGTTGAGTAGGCCAGCACGCGTTTGATATCCATCTGCACGATGGCGATGGTGGCAGCGATAAAGGCGGTAATAGTTCCGATGTAGGCAATGAAAAGGAGCGCGTCAGGCGTGTACAGAACAAAGGTCCGCCCAACCATGTAAACGCCGGCCGCGACCATGGTGGCGGCGTGAATGAGAGCGCTCACAGGGGTCGGACCTTCCATCGCGTCCGGCAACCAGACATGCAGCGGGAATTGTGCCGATTTTCCGATGGCGCCGAAGAAAAGCAGAATTCCGGCAACAGTCAGAAGCGTTCCTCCGACATGACCGTCTGCGACAGCCGCGAAGACCTCGTTAAAACTAAAAGTGCCGGTAATGGAAAACAGAATCATGATCCCGGCAAACATGCCGACATCACCGACGCGGTTCGTGATAAATGCCTTCTTGCTGGCGTTGGCCGCTGAGTCTTTCTCAAACCAAAACCCAATGAGCAGGTACGAGCTCAGACCCACCAATTCCCAAAAAATGTAGATACCGAACAGGTTGTCGACCAGAACCAGACCGAGCATTGAAAATGAAAACAAGGACAGATAGGCGAAATAACGGTTGTAGCGCGGGTCCCCGTGCATGTATCCGATGGAGTAGAGATGGACGAGGCTGCTGACCAACGTCACGACCACCAGCATAAATGCCGTCAGATTGTCAATCAGAAACCCAAACGTCACATGAACCGGTCCAAAGTTGATCCAGTCCCAGGTCGCAGTCGCCAGAACATTATTCGGCTCATATTGTGCGACAGCATCGATGAAGATGCCGACCGACAGAGCCAGGGCCGCAAACATGGCACCAGTCGAAACCCAGTCGCCTTTCCTGGGCAAACGTTTGCCGACAAATATCTGGATGATGAAAGCCACCAGCGGCAGTAGGAGAATTAGAATCGCGCTTGTTATCATGATCGAGTCGTTAGCCGGATAATGAATCTGCTTCGTCCAAATTGATGGACTTCAGGCGTTCGTAAAGATTCAGCACGATGGCCAGGGCGACTGCAGCGGCGGCAGCGGCGGTCACAATTACAAAAATCGCGAAAACCTGGCCATCCATATCGGTGTCAGTATATCTTGAAAATGCGACAAAGTTGATATTTGCTGCGTTTAGAATCAACTCAATTCCCATCAAAACCGTCACGGCATTTTTCTTCGTGATGACGGCGTACAGGCCGAGCACAAAAAGGACCGCAGCAAGAAACAGATAATGGTTCAATCCTACGCTCATTGCTTAGCCCTTTCTCGCGATAAAAGCAGCGCCGATCAGAGCGCCAAGGAGCAAAACGGAGACAATCTCAAAAGGAATCAAGTAGTCAGTCATCAGCAATGTGCCAAGCTTTGCAGTCGTTGGCTCGAAAGTGGTCTTGGCCTTGACAAGCCATTCTGTCTTACTTATTACGCGGAAAAGAATGAAGAGCACGCCCACAGCCACAATCGCGGCCGGAACCGTCTGCAGCGTTTCAGTCCGCATGTTGACGCCGGTCACGCGTTGTGACAACATCACACCGAACAAAAGCAGAACAAGAATTCCTCCAACATATATCATGACCTGGGCAACGGCCACAAAGTCAGCGGCCAAAAGGACATAAATGCCGGCGACGCCGAAGAAAGTAAACAACAATCCGACGGCGGAGTAAATGACGCTCCTCGAAAAAACCATGACCCCGGCGGAGGCGATAGTCAATGCAGCAAACATATAAAACATAATATCTTGCATGTCTTACTTCTTATTGAATCAGAATCATCCAGAGACCAACCCCGAGCATAGAAACAAAAGCAAAGGGTGTTAACACTTTCCATGAGGTGTACATCAACTGATCGACCCGAACGCGCGGCAAAGTCCAGCGCAGCCACATATGAACAAAAATGATTGCGAAAGATTTGACAAAAACCCAGAACACTTGAAAGGGTGCGGAATTTAGAAAACTGCCAAATGGGCTGGACCAGCCGCCCAGGAAGAGGGTCGATATTATGACACCGACCAAAAACATGTTCGCGTATTCCGCCAGGAAGAACATGGCGAATTTCATCCCGCTGTATTCCGTATGAAAACCGGCGATGATCTCCGATTCAGCCTCCGGCAGATCGAAGGGCGCACGGTTCAACTCGGCCAGCGAAGCAACGAAGAATATGAAAAAGGCCAGCAGGTTGAACGGAAAGAATCGCCAAATTAACCAGCGGTGAATACCGCCCTCCTGAAATTCCACTATCTCGCCCAGGTTCAGTGACCCGACCGCCATGATTACGACCAGCACGGACACCGAAGCGGGAATCTCAAAGCTGACAATTTGTGCAGCGGAACGCATGGCTCCCAGCAGCGACCACTTGTTGTTGGAGGCCCAGCCGGCGAGAATAATCCCAACCACGACGAACGATGAAATTGCGATGAGATAGAAGACGCCGACGTTTAGATCGCTTGGGATCAGGTTGCGCCCGAATGGCAGCACTGCGAACGCAGCCAGCGTCGCAGCAAAGACAATGAACGGCGCAAGCAAATGCAACTTCTTGTCGGCAGCGGCCGGCACGATATCTTCTTTAAGCAAAAGCTTAAAAGCGTCGGCCAGCGTTTGAGCCCAGCCATGGCCGATATTTTTGAGAATAGGAATCTCGGTGTTCACTTCCATCGGGCCGAGACGGTCCTGCATGTGCGCTGAAACCTTGCGCTCAAGATAGACGCTAACCAGTGCCAGCAACGCCGCCAAGCCCGTAATGATCACGGCGCCAAGCACCATAAACAAAACGTTGGTAAGGGTCTCGGAAAAGGTTGGAAGGATTGAAAGTGCGTTAATTACGGCATGATTCGCGCTGAGCACGGGCATCGGCAAGTTTGGTTCCTTTCCCTCAGTATTAGACTATGCCGTCAATTCTGGTACTGCGTTACCACCATCTACGGAAGCAAACCCTGTGCAGGAACTTGCTTGGGTTTATCCCACTCCAGATCGCCCTTGACCCAGACATAGGCCAGACCGACGAGCAGAATAGCTATAAAAATCATCATTTCCACAAAGGCAAAAGTCCCCAGATGCTTGAAGACTACCGCCCACGGAAACAAAAAGACAATCTCAACTTCGAAAATCAAGAAAATGAGAGCGATCACGTAAAAACGAATGTTGAACTGAATCCACGAATCGCCTTCGGGCAACTCGCCACATTCGTAGGTGCTGACCTTCATTGGGAATGGATTGCGCGTCTGCAGCAAGCGGGACAGCAGCAGATTGACGCCGACGAACAGGCACCCGAACACAAGAAAAACAAGAATCGTCGCGAAATTATAGAGCATTAAATTCCTGAAAGTGCTGAAGGTTGAAAAGCCATGAGCCGTTTTCCGGTGGGAATAATAAGAAACCTGAGAAATAGAGTCAAGAATAAACTTTATGGTTTGTTAACAAATCAAACGACGGTGCCTGAGTGCTACGGCCGGAGCACAGAAAAAGCTCAAGGAAAGCAAGCCGCGGTCGATAACTCTAAGCAGATATTAAGAGTTTCCTCCTTAAATAGTACCTCGATGTTCTGCCTGACTCTGCTTCTAGCCTGACTTCAAGAACATCGAGGTCTTTTTTTTCTCCGCAACAACTTCGTTTTACAGGCGCAACCGGGTTAGTAGCGATAACCGTAGGTGCCGCTCCAAACCAGCCCGGTAACGATGCTCCAAAGAATAGCCATCACGACAAACATGGCCACGATGCACGCAACTGTGTAAAGCACCTTCTTGTCTTCGGCTGTCTGCATCAGGACCGGCGCACCCAGATAGAAAACATAGATGCCGTACAATGAGCCCAGAAGCCCGAAAATCGAGAGATTGGGATTGATGTTGAATACGCCGGCAACAAAACCGGGCGTAAAGGCATATGCCGACAACTTGAAGGCGTTCAGGTCTGATTTGGTCGAAGAAAAGCGTGGGGCAAGGGCGTCGACGATCTTGCCGAAAATCAACACACTTACGCACCCCATCACATAAATCACGGCTGAAAAAATCAGGTTTCTAAAGAAGTTGGCATGCCCGATGAGGCCCAGGAAAGTCGCTGCAGCCGGAATGGCAGCTACAATGGCTACGTACTCCTTCATGGCTCCGGCAACGGTCATGGACTCTGATTTCACCTCAGACAGGGCGTCCTCCGGTGACAAAACGATCTGTTTAACCCGATTGATAACTCGTTCCATTCTATTCTCCTTTTCAGATAAAGAAACGGTTCAGGTACTTAGCCCTCCATCCAGACGTTGTCCTGTCCTAGCAGCTCGCGCAGCCTGCTTAACATTTCGGCGGACGGCCTTACTTTCATTTTCTTCGATCTTATCATTTTCTTTTGGTCGTCGTCCGTGCTCAACCTGATAAACAAGTTGCACTCCCCGGGATGGCTTATCAGCACTTCCGAAATCTCGTTCAGAAGCGGATCATCCAGGCCGACCACGTCCATGTTCAGGTGCAGGTTTTTGCCAAGCTTTTCCCATGCTTGCTTAAGTGGAATAACTTCTTCACATAAGATCTTTGTCGCTTCCTCTTCTCTTCGGCCCACCCGGCCACTTACCACAACCATGGCATCGACCTGCAGCGCATCCCGTGCAGCCTCAAAAACACTGGAAAACACGATGAGTTCTACAGAGCCATGAAAGTCTTCAATCGTCACAAAAGCCATGGGCTTATTTTTTCTGTCGAAGATGCTTTTGAATTCAGTAACGATGCCGCATACACGAACATGGGCGCCGTCCTTGACTTCGTTAATGGCCTCCAGGTTCGCGCTTGAAAACGACTTGACTTCGTTTGCATGTTTGTTCAAAGGATGGCCGGAAACATAGAAGCCGAGCATCTCTTTCTCCAGCGCAAGCTGCTCGGATTCTTTCCACGGAGTGGCGACCGGCAAAACGGGATACTGGCTGACCCCATTCTCTTCAGGCGAATCAAAAATCGAGGTCTGCCCTTTCATCTTGTCTGCCTGGGCGGACTGGCCGTAGCTGATGGCGGTTTCCAATGCCTGCAGCTTTTGCGCCCGGTGCCCTTCCAGAGAATCCATCGCTCCGGATCGAATCAGGCTCTCAAGCACCTTCTTGTTGGCTTGCCTTGACTCCACTCTTTCACAAAACTCAAACAAGTTGCTGAACGGGCCGTCGCTCTGCCGGGCCTTCACGATACACTCGATCGCGCCCGCGCCGACATTCTTGATCGCCCCGAGGCCAAACCTGATGGCCTTGTCCTCCACCTTGAAGTTCTTGAGACTCTCATTGACATCCGGTGGATTTACTTTGATCCCCATTCTCTTGCACTCTTCGATCAGGACCACAACCCGGGTGGTGGTGCCCATTTCACTGGTAATCGCGGATGCCATGAATTCCGCCGGGTAGTGCCGCTTCAGGTAAGCCGTTTGGAATGCCACCTGGGCATAGCACGTCGCATGCGGCTTGACAAAGCCATAGCCCGCAAATTTGTCCATCATATCGAAGATTTCGTTTCCGAGCTTTTTCGGCACCTGTTTTTCAGCACAGCCCTCGATAAACAACGCACGTTGTTCAGCCATCAACTCGGCTTTTTTCTTCCCCATAGCGCGTCGCAGGAGATCCGCTTTGCCCATGCTGAATCCACCCAGTGCGCTCGCAATCCGCATCACCTGTTCCTGATAGACGATGATGCCATAGGTTTCTTTCAAGATCGGTTCGAGCAAAGGGTGCAGGTAGTCTATCTTTTGGCGGCCATGCCTTCTGGCAACAAAGTCATCGATCCAGTCCATCGGCCCCGGGCGGTAGAGCGCGTTCATGGCAATGAGATCTTCGAACACCGATGGCTTTAGTTTCCTCAGGTGGTCGCGCATCCCGGAACTCTCAAACTGGAATATCCCGACGGTTTCTCCTTTCGAGAAAAGCTCGTAAGTTTCGGGATCGTCCAGCGGGATCTCATCTTTGTCGATCTGCACGCCACGCTCTGCCAGTGCATCCACCGCTTTTTGAATTACGGTGAGTGTTCTCAGCCCCAGGAAGTCCATTTTCAGGACGCCAATCTCCTCCAGGCGCACCATGTCGTATTGCGTGGTGACATCTCCCTGGGACGATTTATACAGCGGAGTGTAGTCGGTCAGGTCGCTGGGGGTAATGACCACGCCGGCGGCATGGGTCGAGGCATGTCGTGCAAGTCCCTCCAACACCGTGGAATACTCGATCAGTTGGCGGTGGACCTCGTCCTGCTCGGCCAGCTGGCCCAATTCAGGCACTTTCTTCATGGCTTTGGTCAGCGTCATGCCGGGATTGGGCGGAATCATTTTCGCGATTCTGTCCACCTCACCGTAGCTCACCTTGAGCACCCGGCCGACATCACGAATGACCGCCCGTGCGGCCATTGTCCCGAATGTGATTATCTGGGTTACATTCTTTTCCCCGTATTTGTCCTTGACGTATTGAATGATCTCCTCACGCCGTTCATAGCAAAAATCAATGTCTATGTCAGGCATGGTCACCCGTTCCGGGTTCAAGAATCTCTCGAAGATCAAATTGTATTCCAGAGGATTGATGTTGGTGATCTCGAGGCAATACGACACGAGGCTACCCGCGGCAGAGCCGCGCCCCGGCCCAACCGGAATGTGCTGGGACTTGGCATGACTGATAAAATCCATTACGATCAGAAAATAGCCGGAGTAACCCATCTCCTTGATGATGTTCAGCTCGTGCTTCAGGCGCTCGTCAACCTCGTCGGATATTTCCCCAAAGCGCTGGCGCGCGCCCTGGTATGTGATTTTTTCGAGGTACTCATCAAGGTCCCGGGAGTCATCTTCAGAAGGGATTTCATAGACCGGCAAATGCGTAACATTGAAATCGATCTCAAGGTTACATTTTTCCGCAACCTCCGCAGTTCGCGCCAACGCATCGGCATAATCCGGGAATGCAGCCGCCATCTCCGCCTGGTTTTTGAAATAAATCTGGTCGGTGGTATATTTCAGCCGCTTGGGGTCGTCACGGTCTTTCCCGGTCTGCAGACAGATCAGACAGTCGTGGGGCAGGTAGTGATCTTGCTTTAAATAATGAATGTCATTGGTCACGACCAGCGGAATGCTCAGGTCTTTGCTGAGCTCCGCCACGCCTTCGCGTGCAAGGTCCTCTTCATGAATTCCATGGTTCTGGACCTCCAAATAGTAATCGTCGCCAAATATTTCGCGATACTCAAGCGCGACTTTCTTCGCGGCATCGTAGCCTTGTTTCAGGAAATGATAGGCGACTTCCCCCTGCAGGCACGCTGACATAGCCACGATGCCTTCCGAATGTGCCTTCAGGACCTCCTTATCCATTCTGGGCCGGTAGTAGAAGCCTTCGAGGTACCCGATAGACACCAGTCGCATCAGATTCTGGTAGCCGGTGTAATTCTTGGCAAGCAGTACGATATGAAACTGCGTGGCTGCACCCTGCGCGTACTTGCGTTCCTTGCGGCTCCCCGGAGCCATGTAACCTTCAACTCCGACAATCGGCTTGATGCCGCTCTTGCGCGCCAATTTGTAGAATTCGATGGCGCCAAACATGCAACCGTGGTCTGTAAGAGCCAGCGCAGGCATTTCATTCTTGACCGCCTCGTTGACAAAGTCATCCAGTTTGCACGCGCCATCCAGAAGGCTGTAATGCGAATGATTGTGTAGATGTATGTACTGGCTCATCGGATTATGCACCAGCTGGCCCATAGGCCGGATTTAGCAAATTGAATGGACGAAGTTGGTAAGGTCGACAAACTGTCGCGAGAAGCGCTATGGACATTTCTAAGTTAAACGCAGGAAGAAGTAAGCAAAAACAAAGGAGTAACCTTTTGGGGTGGTCACTCCTTCATTAATTCGCTGCTATGGTACTAAATAAAACTTAGAAAAGAAAGTAGAAAATAAAGCCTTTTACCTTTTTCGAAAGCTGATTACAAACAGGAGATCGTTAGATGTTCAAATCACCGAACTCTTGCTCCGCCCGCGAAATGTATTCGCTGTCCTGGTAGAAAGAGAGCAGGTTCTTTAGTTCGAGCTCAGCGTGACGCTGATTACCGAGTTTGATATATGCGATTCCGATCATGAATTGGGCATCATCTGCCTTGTTGTTATCGTCAAAAGCAAAAACCCGTTCAAACTCTACAATAGCCAATTCGTAGTTGCCCAGGGCGTAGAAAGATTCCCCAATCCAATATTGGCAATTGTCAGCCAGGTTATCATTGTCGTCCATTTTCAACAGCTGTTGAAACTTTCCGATAGCCTGTTGGTGCCGGCGGGCATAGACGTCATCCAGCGCAGACTGGTACAGGTCGTTGTAGTTGCTCCCGGAGTAGTCGGTTCGGTCTGGCGTATAAACCGGAGCAGAAAAGTTATTCGAGGCAATCTGCGGGCTTCCTTGGTCAGAGTTCATCAGGTTGTTTAAGGCGTTGAGTTGATAGCTCGCTTCCTCAACTTCCAGTCGCAGGCTGTCCGCAATCAGATCCTTGCGGGATGCCATTCGCTCCAACTCTGCAATCTCTACTTCAAGGTCGAGGAACAACTCCTCACTGAGGAAATCCTCCTCGCGCTGACTTCCCAACGCCGCCTCTTCAGGCCCGATTCCCAATGCCTCAAGGATTTCATTCTTTTGATAGTCTTCAAGTTGAGAGGACTCATCGTCCAGGGCTGCCAATTGATCCATCAACTCGGCATTGCCGTCTTCAACGGAGCCCGAATCGTCACTTTCCGCAAACATGTCGTCGTCGTAAGTCACATCCGGTACCCGGCCGCTACAGACCATGAAGAGACCCCAAACCACCAAGAGAAAAGAAAAGATCGAGCTCCCCATAATTCGTTTTAGCTCAGCCATGTGTTGACTCCTTCTGTTTTTCCACGATCAACCAGACTAAAGGTCGAACTGCTCTGCCTTCGTCTGGACGGGCCCCCCATTCCCTGTCCATTGTACAAGCACATCGTCATGCAATCGCATCCTGCAAAAGCTCACGTGCACTCCTTAAATGTGTCTCCGATACCGTCTCACCAGCAATCAACTTGGCGATGGCTTCGGTTCGTTCTTCAGATGATAATTGTCGCGTCCAGGTATTGACCTGGTTGCCGCTTTGTTTCTTCTCGACAACATAGTGTGTATCAGCCATGCTGGCGATTTGCGGAAGGTGCGTAATACATAAGACTTGATGAATCCGCGAAAGTTCCTGCACCTTCTTACCGACGGCATTGGCAATTCGGCCAGAAACGCCGCTGTCGATTTCGTCGAACACCAATACCGGGACTTGCCCCCTGCTGACCAACAGAGATTTCAGCGCTAACATCACGCGCGATATCTCGCCGCCTGATGCCGTTTTAGCCAACGGACGGAAGTCCATACCCGGATTAGTTGAAATAATAAATTTAGCAAAATCCATGCCAAGTGCGGTAGCCCGGTAGGATTGACCGTCCACGATGGCATTGCCATTTGGATCACTTTGATACTCAAGAGCCACCTTGAAACGAGATCCGGGCATTCCGAGGTACTTCAACACGTTCGGGAGTTTCTCCTCAACTTCTTTTGCTGCCTCACTTCTCTTCATGCTCAGGCCTCGACATGCTTCCGAAAATCGCTCTCTTTGGCCTTTGACCGAAGTGGTCAGGTTGGTGATTTCTGCTTCTAGGCGATTATGGCTCTCAAGTTTACGTGCAAGCCTTTCGCGCAGGTCGAGTACCTCCTGCAAGGTCGGGCCGTATTTCTTTTTCAGACCTGAAAGAGTTGCCAGCCTTTCCTGGGTTTCCTCCAAATGCTCCGGGTTGAAATCGATACGAGCACTGTAGGACACGATTTGCTTGGCGAGCTCTTCAATGATGAGTCGCGCGGAATCAAAGTCACTTAAGTGAGTCTTTAGCTCCGCATCGATGCCGGTTAACTCAGTCAGCCAGTTGCGGACTTGAGTTAATTGCTCGAAGACGGAACCTTCGGCGTCGTAAAGAACGCTGTAACACTGGTTGCCCAGACTGAAAAGCCGCTCACCCTGGGTGATGAGCGTTTCTTCCCGAGCCAGACTGATGTCTTCATCACTCTCCGGATTGACGCGATCGATCTCTTCGATCTGAAAGCGGTATTGTTCGTTAAGTTCGGATAAAGTGGCTTGCTGTGCTTCGAGCTCCCGCAGTTGGTCAAGAGAAGCCACTAACTCTTCATGCAGGAGCCTGACGCGCGCCAAGTCCTGCTCAAATGCCCCGAATTCATCGAGGAAACCCAGGTGGTTTTTCTCTTTCAATAATGACTGGTGAGCGTGCTGGCCATGAAAATCTACCAGGAAGTCGCCCACGACCTGAAAGGTGGCAAGCTGCACCGGCACATCATTTACAAAAGCCCTGGTTCGCCCCGTGTCGTACAATTCGCGGCGTAGCAAGATATCCGTATCCTCGGCATCGAGGGACTCATCCGCAAGAAAAGTGTTTACCGGATGGTCCTGGTCGACCCGAAACGTGCCTTCAACCACGGTTTTTTTGGCTCCGTCCCGCAGCACTGAAATATCCATCCGGTCTCCGAGGAGACTACCCAGTGCGCCGAGCAAGATCGATTTTCCCGCGCCTGTCTCACCGGTAAATATGTTGAGACCGGGGTTCAGATCGATGACCAGGTCGGTAATCAAAGCGTAGTTCTTAACGGAGAGAGATTTTAGCATGATCCGCTAAGGTTAAATGAGTTGAGGTGTTTTCGACCAGGTTGTGAACAAATATATGCCAGACCTCTAGCGCCGGATGACGGCGACTTTTCCGGTGGCAGAGACATCGTTGTCCGTATGGGCCAGATAGACGTAGACCCCACTTGCGACCAGATTGCCATCATTGTCTTTGCCATCCCAAATGGCCTGGGCTCCCTGAATATCGTTCGATGACTCAAAATCTCTGACAAAAGCCCCTGCTGAATTGAATATGGTTACGCTGGTATTTTCTGCAAGATTTGTGATTGTGAAAACCTGCCGGCCATCGATAACAAAAGGATTCGGGAAACCGGACAGTTGGCTCAGATTCTCCCTGGGTGCAGTAAAAAACGTCTGTGCGAGAGAGAGTCCCTTGTCTGTCCCAATCCAGACTTCACCTGTTTCGGAGTTGAATGCGAACGCCTGGATGTTACCGCTCACCAGGGGGCTGTTGCCGGTGGTGAAGTCGGCGATTTTGTCAAGGTGCCCCCTCAGGACGGTTATACCGTTGATGGTTCCAATCCATTTGTTGTTGCGGCCGTCGACGCCAATTGCCGTGATCGCATTTGAGATCAGGTTAAACTCGTCGAGGGATTCCTGGTTGAAGTAGAGATTCAGTCCGACGTTTGAACCAACCCAGAACACACCATCTTCATCCTCTGCCATCGCCGTTATCTCGTTCGCAAACAGTCCGTCGCTGGTCGTAAGGCCCTGTGAAAAGTCATCATCTGACAGGTCGAACAGACTATTATTATGATCTAATACACTTATCCCACGGTCATCGGTCCCGACCCAAACCCGGCCGGCCAGGTCAACTTCAATATTGTTGACCAAGCGGCTGGTGAGCCCGCCAGCGCTGGTAGAAAAGTGGACCCAGCGGTCATCGGGGGTATAAGCCACCAGCACACGCGTATTGGTGGCAAGACGGTTCAGTAACCAAATATTATCGTCCTGATCTCGCGTTATGCCGTTGACCAGCACAAAAGCGGGACTGGTTGCGCTAAAGCCGGCGAGCAATCCATCCGCAGTGTCGATTCCTGCAATGGTGAAGCCCGCGCCATCGTCTTCAAATATCGAAACACCGCCGCCCCAGCTTCCGGCCCAAATTCTACCACGTGAATCTTCAACAATGGTTCGATAGTCGTTCGAAGGCAACCCGTTATCGGATGAGAAGTTTGTCCATGTGTTGCCGTCATACATGAAGACACCTCCGCGGATTGCGCCGCTCTGGGCAGAAGTACACCAGAGCCGTCCTTGCGAGTCGACCAGCAAATCCGCGAAATCATTGCTTGCCGGACCGTCCGCACTGACGAGGTCCCAGACGTTGCTGCTGAAATCGAATTGCGCGATGCCTCTGTTCTGCCTACCGATCCAAACATTACCTGACTCATTGGTGACGATAGCCGTAACGTCGTTCAACTGGGGTCCCAGCCTTTGCCAGATGCCGGAAGGGTCGAGCCAGAAAGCACCGCCGGAGGTGACAGCTACAACCGTGTTCTCCGGAAAAAACTGATTGCTCTTGACGACCTGCAACTTGTTGACGCCCGTTCCCAACCCGGCGTCTTCCCACCTGCCAGCGCGCAAACGCGAAACACCCGCAGCGGTTGCCGCATACGGCGTATTACCGAGTACGACAAGGTCGTGCACCACCAGGCTGCCCAGCCCCTCTTCTCTTCTGAACTGCGACCAACTCGAAGGAGCTTGCAAGTTAACCAAAGTCAGCGATGACAGGCCAATGCCTTTGTCCGTTGTGACCCAGATGTCAGTCCCATCGATGAAGATGCTGTTGGCGCCGATCTTTTCCAGATCATCTCCGGATGAAAGGCCCAGGTTCTGGTAGGTTTCCTTTACTTCCTTCTTGTCGATTGTATATAAACTGACGCCGATGTCCAAACCCACATAAAGCGAGTCTCCGAAGACTACGATATCGCTCACGGTCTGGTCGCGATAGTCCTCGATCACCTCCCATTCGCCGGTCTCGGGGAAAAAGCGATTGAGGACGCCGTCGAAAAGCGCAAACCAGATGCTACCGGATTTGTCAACCGCAACCGCCACAACATCGTTGGAGGTTAAGCCATCAGTATTGGTGATCTTCGTGATTTCATTACTGTTGGTATCTAAGCTCAGAGCGCCTCCGTCCGATCCAGCCCAAACAAGATCGCCAAAAGAAACCATCTCTTTGATGGTTCCGACGCTCGTAAATGTTCTCCAATCAGCAACTTGCCCAAAGCCATCTGAGCTGAGCAGCAGACCTAAAAAACCAAGCAGCCACACGGTTGTGTTCAAACGCTGAAAAACCCTTTTCATGATATCTGCTTTAACAGATCAACCATTTCGATGGTGGCCATGGCTGCCTGCCACCCCTTGTTTCCTGCTTTCGTGCCGGCCCTTTCGATCGCTTGCTCAATCGTATCGGCTGTGATGATGCCATAGGTCGTGGCCACACCGGTCGAGATTCCCACCTGGCCGATACCCTTAGACGCCTCGGCAGCGATAAAGTCGAAGTGGGGCGTATTGCCGCGAATCAGGACGCCAAGGCAAAGGATGCCATCGAACTTCCCGGACTGGGCCAGTATATTGGCTGTCATTGGAATTTCAAAAGACCCGGGGACCCAAACAACTTCAATATCCGACTCAGAGGCCCCGTGTCGTAGCAGGCAGTCAGTTGCTCCGCTGAGCAGCTCCTTACCAATAAAATCATTAAATCGACCAACGATAATACCGAATTTCCTGCCCTGGGCAGCCAGTTTTCCTTCAAAAGTTTTCACGTGTCGTTCTCTGTGTTAATCAATTAACTGAATCGGGGTCTGTTATGTCACAGTCGCCAAAACTGAGCAGGTGGCCAAGTTTATCCCGCTTGGTTGCCAGATATTTTGCATTCACCTTATTCGGAGGGATCTCTATCCTGACTCTCTCAACAACGTCTAAACCATATCCCGAAATTCCCACAATTTTCTTTGGATTGTTGGTTAGCAGCCTGATTTTTCGCACCCCAAGATCGCAGAGAATCTGTGCACCAACGCCATAGTCACGCAGGTCGGCTTTAAACCCCAGGGCTTCGTTGGCCTCGACCGTGTCACTGCCTTCGTCCTGCAGGTTGTATGCGCGCAATTTATTCTCCAGTCCAATCCCGCGGCCCTCCTGGCGCATGTAAAGCAGAACGCCATGTCCATTTTCGCTGATCATTTCCAGAGCAACTTCGAGCTGTTGACCGCAGTCACAGCGCAGGGAGCCAAAAATATCGCCGGTCAAACACTGCGAATGCACCCGCACAAGTGTTGGTTCACTGCCTTTGATATCCCCTTTCACCAGGGCGACGTGATTATGACCATCGAAAGTGCTGGAGTACAGGTAAAGCATGAAATCGCCGTACGCAGACGGCAACACTGTTTTTACTTTGCGCTCGATCAGAAGTTCGGTACGACGCCGGTACTCGATTAAATCCTGAATGGAGACAAACTTCAAGTCGAACTTGGTGGCAAGCTCCCGCAGGCGGGGACTCAACGCCATTCTACCGTCTTCGTCCAGAATTTCGCAAAGCACTCCCGCAGGCCGCAAACCTGCCAGTCGGGCAAAATCGACGGCAGCCTCGGTATGGCCGGCACGTTCCAAAACACCGCCGGCTTTGGCCCGCAGCGGGAAGATGTGACCCGGGCGGGCGAAGTCCTCGGGATGGGAGTCTAAGTCAGCCAGGGTTAGGATCGTCTCCGCCCGATCGAACGCCGAAATACCGGTTGCGATATTTTTGGCAGCGTCCACGGACACAGTAAAATAGGTGCGGAGTTTCTCGGTATTGTTCCGCACCATTGAGGGCAGATCCAGAGCATCCAGACGCTCGCCGGTCATCGGCACACAAATGAGGCCGCGGCCATGCTTGGCCATAAAGTTGATCTTTTCCGGAGTTACCTTCTCAGCCGCCATGATGAAATCGCCCTCATTTTCGCGATCTTCATCATCGACAACGATGAGCATCTTGCCCTCCCGGTAATCCGCAATTGCCTCTTCTATCTTATCAAACATGGATGCTCTTTAATCCCGGCCGAATAACTCAAACGGACTCGCTGGGATGTCTTTCCGTTCAAGCTTCAGCATGTTTTCGACGTACTTTCCAATTATGTCCACTTCGATGTTTACTTTGTCGCCACTGCGAAGCCGCCCCAGTGTGGTCTTTTCCAAAGTATGGGGAATCAGTGCAATCGTAATCTCGACGCCCTGCTTGCGCGCGACTGTGAGACTGACGCCATCGACAGTGATGGAGCCTTCGGAAATTATGTAGTGCATCTTCTCAGCAGGCAAACGCAGAGACAGCATTGCCCCGGCAGATTGCGAGCGCAGGGCCAGAACGGTCCCGACGCTGTCCACGTGACCTTGCACGATGTGCCCCCCCAGGCGATCCGAGAAGCGTAACGACCGCTCCAAGTTGACGATTGAACCGCTGCCCAGTCCACCAATCGAGGTTTTTCTAAGAGTTTCCTCAACAGCATCGACAGTGAAAGAGGTGGATGAAACCGAGGTCGCGGTCAAACAAACGCCACTTACGCTTACACTGTCATCAACACTTATGTCCTGGAGGACAGTCTTGGCAGAAATGGCCAGAGTAGCTGCCGAGCCCTGCCGTTGCAGCGTTTCGACACGGCCAATCTCTTCGATAATCCCGGTAAACATCTTTAGGTGGCCTCTCCAAGGATTCCGGATAGCAGGACGTCGGGGCCGACTCTGCGGGTCCGGAAGTCAAGCAATTGTAAACTGTCGTGCAAGCCGGCAATGTTGAGCCCCGGCAGCGCTCGCAGGCCATCACCCAAAATTTTCGGCGCAACAAAGATTTCAAGTCGGTCCACTAGCCTGGACCGTAAAAATGCAGAGAAGACCTGGCTGCCGCCCTCGATGAGCAGGGATGTCACATTGACTTCGGCGAGCTTCCGGCACAACGCTTTTAGCTGAACGCCTCCCGTTTTGCAGGAAGGCAGTCGCCAAACCTGTGCCCCGCGCGCCCTTATTTCTTCTGCTTTGCCGGCAGGTGCTGCCTCCGAAGTTGCGACAATCGTTTCGTGTGCGTTGTCATCGTTCAGCAAGGTGACTTCGAGCGGAATCCGCAATCGGCTATCCAGAACAATCCGCCTGGGATTCCGGCCCCGTACGAGGCGCACGTTCAGTCCCGGATCGTCGCTCAGGACGGTCCCTATTCCCGCCAGAATAGCATCATTTTCGGAACGCAGTTTGTGCGTGAACTTTCGTGATTGCGAAGATGAAATCCACTTCGAATTCCCGTCCGCGCCCGATATCATTCCGTCGATTGTCTGAGCAATTTTCAAAGTAATATAGGGCAGGCCTTGCTGCATGAATTTATAAAAACCGGCATTCACTTTCTTGCATTCAGCTTCCAGTACACCGGTCCGGACTTGCACGCCTTTTTGCCGTAAGTACGAGAGACCCCGGCCGTTTACCAGAGGGTTTGGGTCTTCCCCTCCGACGACAACGACTTTGATTCCGGCCGCAACAATCTGCTCAGTACAGGGCGGCTGTTTACCGTGGTGTGAACAAGGCTCGAGATTGACATACAGGCTGCTCCCCTTCACTTCACCGGCGGCCCTGCCAATCGCGTCGACTTCAGCATGGTGCTCGCCGAACCGACGGTGATAACCTCGCGCGATCACTTGACCATCCCGCACGAGCACAGCGCCAACCATTGGATTGGGAGAGACACGGCCACGCCCTTTCTTTGCAAGTCGCAACACTTCGTGCATCACGGATTCATCGGCCAGATCCATCCGGTTAACTTCGTTTACCTATTATTTTATTTAAACTTACTCTTATATAAAAACTGACAAATATAACCATATTTTAACTGCCTGTCAAGATATTTTTGGCCGTAAAACTACCTTCTGAGGAGTTGTTACGCGACAAAAACATACTATCCATGGTATACTCAAATTAAAAAAGGGCCATATTTGGTATTTTCCACTTGACTTTCAGTGGTCCGGTTTCGTATATTCATCGCGCTTCAATGGATGCCGGACTGGACTTTAGTACCTCCTGAACCTAAAGCTAAAACAAATTTCTCGATAAGCCCACCATCGACAGAGGGCATCGATTTCATATAATCCCTTTCCAGGTCAGTCCAGATTCCGTTAGACCCAAATCACCTTTTCTAACCATAAACTCTACACGTGAGGAACAACATGGAGCATCAGTCCGCCGTAGCACAGGATGTGCAAGATCAAGAGGATTCTGAAACGAATGGCATGAAGAAACCAACCACAAATGGTAATGGTAATGCCAGGACCGCGCGTAGCAAGCTGGCCAGGGAGCTTCGTACGAAGTTTGCCGACCACATTTCATCCAAACAAATCGCCAAAGCCGCAGACGCTGAGACCTACTATGAGGACAACCAGCTGGCACTTGATGTACTGAAAGCAAAGTATCTCGCCCCAAAGGAAACGGGGCCGCTGCACCTCTGGCATCGTGTGGCCAAAGCCATGGCCTCCGTGGAAAAAGACAAAGAGTATTGGTATCAGGAGTTTTTCAAAGTCCTGTTTGACTTCAAGTTCCTGCCCGGAGGACGCATCATGCATGGTGCCGGCCGGGAGGATGCAAAACGCAGACCCACGCTCTCCAATTGCTATGTAATCCCGATTGAATCAGACAGCCTCGATGGAATCTACCGATGTCTGTACGAGAGCGCGATGGTGTATCGGACCGGAGGCGGCGTCGGAACAGATCTTTCCGTGTTGCGACCGGAAGGAGCCCCGGTAAACGCAACCGTCGACAAGTCCCCGGGAGCGACTGCGTTCATGAACCTGCTCAGCGAAAGCACCAACACTATCTCGCAGGCGGGCAGACGTGGCGCCCTGATGTTGACGCTGCGGGTCGACCACCCGGACATTGAAAAGTTCGTTTCGATCAAGAACGATTCTGATCGCGAAAAAGTAAAGTACGCCAACGTCAGTGTGTTGATCACGAAGGAATTCATGCAAGCGCTCATGACCAATAAGGATTTTGATCTGCGCTGGCCCTGCCTGCCCGAACAACAGACAGAGATCGCACCAAAAGTGTACAAGACCGTGAGCGCCCGCAGCCTGTGGATGAAGATCATAGAAAACGCCCACGCCTCCGCCGAACCCGGTATTATTTTCTGGGATACGATGAAAGACTTTCACAATGTCGAGTATGCCAATCCTCTCTCCAGCACCAACCCGTGCGGTGAGCAGCCGCTGGCACCGTTTACAGCCTGCAATCTCGGCAACCTTCATCTTTTGAAGTTTGTTGGAGAGGACGGCAACTTTGACTTCAAGGAGCTGGACGCAACCGCCCGGATCGCCACTCGTTTCATGGACAACGTCATTGACTATAACATGGAGTATCACGCCTTTGACAAAATCCGGGAGGCGGTGGCGTCGGACAGGCGTGTCGGTCTCGGCATAACCGGACTCGGGGATGCGCTGCTGAAAATGAAGATCAAATACGATTCGGATGAGGCGCTGAAGGTGACTGAAAAAATCATGCTCGCGATCAGAAATGCCGCCTACGAAACATCCATCGACCTTGCCGTGGAAAAGGGACCCTTTCCCCTGTTCGACTGGAAAGGCTACAAGAAGAGTAAATTCATCAAAGGGCTGCCGAAGAAAACCCAGGAAAGAATACGCGATCACGGAATCCGGAATTCAACCGTCCTGACGGTGCCGCCGGTGGGTACGGGTTCTATCGTGTCGGAAACCAGCTCCGGAATAGAGCCCATATTTTGTACCAGCTACACACGCATGGTCAAAAACAACGACGGCGAGTCGTACCGCGAATACAAAGTCTACCACCCACTCATCCGGAAATTGTTTGGTACAGACGACAATCTTCCCGACTACACGGTCACGGCGCACGAAATCGACCCATATTTCAGGGTCAAGATGCAGGGCGTGATTCAAAAATACGTCGATACCAGCTTATCCTCCACGGTGAATCTGCCTGAGGACGTCACCAAGGAAACGGTGGCCGACATCTACATTACCGCCTATCGCGCCGGCCTTAAGGGCATCACAGTCTACCGTGAAGGCAGCCGGGAAGGCATCCTGAAAACAGACAAGCCCGGAGAGGCCCGCGCCGATGAAACCGGTTATCATCCCAGAACGCGACCACGGCTCACGCGCGGAGTGACCGAAAGAATCCGCACCGGAGAGGGTAGCCTGTTTGTGACCATAAACGAAGATGAGGATGGCATCTGCGAAGTGTTTTCCACAATAGGGAAAGCCGGCGGAAACGCACCGGCACAGACCGAGGCCATTAGCCGTCTTATCTCTTTAGCCCTGCGCTCCCAAATCGCGCCGCAGGAGATCATAGAGCAGCTCAAGGGAATCTCAGGTCCGTATCCCGTCTGGGAAGATGGCGAATTGATTCTGTCAACCCCGGATGCTATCGGAAAGGCGCTTGAAAGGTATCTGGTTAGAAAGGGAGTTTTGCCCGAAGCAGGCAGTGAGAGCCACTCTCCCGGCCTGAAAGCCGGCGAGACAACGAGGAGCGCCCGTGGCCTCAATGTTGCAGATGAAACCACCTCGTGCCCCGAGTGCGGAACATGCGTCGCTCATGAATCAGGGTGTGTGATGTGTTACAACTGTGGCTGGTCGCGCTGCTAACCGTCTTTATTCAACGGATAGCAACAAGGTGTCTTTTTCAACGGACTCACCTTCGACGGCTTTGAGCTTGCTGACAACACCATCGACGGTGGCACGTATTTCATTTTCCATTTTCATGGCCTCAATGATCAAAAGGGGGGCACCTTTTGTCACCTTGTCCCCCTCTTTGACCAGGATTTTGCTTAAAAGACCTGGCATAGGAGCACGCACTTCCACACAGCGCTGGTGTTTCGCATCGGTCTTAATAAGCGAACGGATGAATCGATCTTTCTCTTCTTCCAGTCCAACTTGAAAGCTGGTTCCGTTCAACGTTACCGAGTAATCGCGTCCCCGGTCTTCGACAAAAAGTTCATAGGAAGCATCTTCAACGATGAGCAGGAAGTGGTTCCTTTGACCCAGTTGAACCCAATCCACCCGGATCGACTCACCATTGACCGCAAACGGGCCAGCCTCGTCTTGCGGCATCCTGACCTTGAATTTTTCCTCGGAAATCTCAACAAAGTAAACCATCTGGTCACCACCGCCTGGTCAGTCTATAGGTAAAGCTGTTTGGAGGCTATCAACTCCGCCACACCATCAGGAACAAAGTGACGCACCGATCTACCGCGCGCGACCATCGATCTTATCAGTGTCGATGAGATATCGATCTCTGGTGCGGTAGTCAGGAGGATCGCCCTTTCCTTAAACACCGTCTGCGCATCCTCGAAGTTAACGCCATTTCTTGGAAAAACCGCCAGGGTCGCCAAGTCAAGAATGCGCCGGGCGTCCTTCCATGTCGGCAGATCGACAAAGTTGTCAGACCCAATGATCCAGTATAAATCTTCCCGCGGGATCTCATGTTCCGTACTAAATGCAGCGATTGTATCGACGCTGAAAGTAGGGCCGCCGGCACGTGCTTCAATCTCGGAAACACTAAAGCCGGGACTGCCGGTAACCGCACTATTGACCATGGCAAGCCGCGCTTCGGCGTCAGAGTAAACCTTCTTGTGTGGTGGGTTTGCCGAAGGGATGAAGACCACCCGGTCAAGCCCAAGCTCGTCCAGGACAAATTGCGCAATGAGTAAGTGGGCACAATGAATTGGATCAAACGACCCTCCGTAGAGACCAATCTTCACGGTTAGCGCTGCTGTGGGGTGTTCTTGGCGGCCGCGGAGGATGATTCATCACTGGCAGGCGCCGGGGCCGGCAAATCGGCTATTTCCTGAAGTCGCTTTCTTGCCCTTGCATTAAACTCGCTCTTGGGATATTTGCGCAGCAAATCCTCAAACGTGCCACGTGCCTCATCGTTCCGAGCTAGTTTGTACAAGCACTCCGCCTTCCAAAAGGTAGCCTCTTCCACGAAAGGTGTATCGAAATAGTTGTCGATCACGCTTCCGAAATATACCTGGGCGCCGTAATAGTCACCAATTTTGCGGTACAGTATGCCGGCCTTGAAATCCTTTTGGGACAGCTTGGTGCGGCAGACTTTCAGCAAGCGCTCGGCCTCGGGGATCAAGTCACTGGCTGGGTAGTCCTCAATGAATCTCTGAAAAT
Source organism: Candidatus Zhuqueibacterota bacterium (assembly GCA_029262055.1). GTDB lineage: Bacteria > Zhuqueibacterota > Zhuqueibacteria > Oceanimicrobiales > Oceanimicrobiaceae > JAJDAD01. The sequence continues at coordinate 31,390 of JAJDAD010000092.1, read as the reverse complement.
TCTCCACTGCACGCACGGTATACGTTTGATCGAGGGCAGGCTTGGGGGACAGCTTGAAATCGCAAACCGGTATCTTGAACTGCGCATTGTCAACCCAGGGACTTTTGGGGTACAAGCGCGTTAAGCGGTTGTACTCGTCAGCAGCAAGGATATATTCCTTTGAGTGGAAATGGCACTCCGCCAGAAGAAACTGCGCCTCATCGACATAGGCAGCGCCGGGATTGTTCAGGGTTACTATCTTAAGTTGCTTCTTGGCATCGAAATAGTCCTTGTTTGCAAACATTGTTTTGGCCAGCTCGAAGCGTTCTTCGGATGGCATGTCCGGACGAACATTGTAGGATCCGCAACCAACCCCGAATTGCAGAATCAGCATGCCGGCCATCAATGTAGACAGTCGTATCAATCTTCGGCTCTTAACTATTTTAATTGCTCCTTATTTATCGGCTTCTTATGGAATAAAACAAAAAGACCACGACACCTGCGGTTGACGCAACCAACAGCGGTTTCACAAAACTCGGCCCACTGCCGCTTGCCCGGGTTCCAATGCTAAACGACATATTCTCATTTTCCATAGATTTAATACTGTCTTCGGCTATGACATCGGATTTTCGACCCTCTGTAGCCCCCGACCAGAGGACGCGGCCTGTCCTTCCGTCCAGCAGAAGCATGGAAAACTCAGCGCGCGCCCGCCGCCGGACAGAATAAGGACTCTCCTCGATAAAATCCTCATAGTGGATGGCGAATCGTAACGCGTTGAACTTGAGGAAATAATCACTGCCGATCGCGGTGGATGTATCGACTGCGGGTGAAACATAAACCTCAAATTTCTTGCGTTTCAGCGCCTCTAATAGCCGGTCCTGCAAAAACCAGCTACTGGGATTGTCGGCGTCCATCGCTTGTATTCTTACACGTGTTCCGTTCTTACTGTCGAGATTTCCATCGACGAACTCAGACAACAAGCTGTCAGCAAGCAGAGTGAGAAAATCCGTGTTGGAAACATCCTGTGCGCGCAGACTGGTTGCAAAAAAAACACTCGCCACTAAAAGCCAGGATTGTAAGAATCGTTGAGCCACTCCATACTAACTTTACACTAGATCCAAAGTTCCAACCATTTCAGGCAGTCTTTGCATGTGCGAAACACGGTTTTCAGAGTCTTAGATTCAATGACAAAAAATGCTGCTTCTGGTCGTCAAATGAGTTGTTCTCGTATACAAATGCATAATTCAGAAAGAAATTTCTATGAGCGAACTGTCGTTCACGACTAACAAGGGCATTGCCGTCAAGCAGTCCAATCCCCCAGGAATACACCTGGTTACCCTGGTCGTTATTGAACCAGCCTGCACGCAAAGCAAGGTGTGACAGGATAACATGCTCAACACCCAAATGGAACTCCCTGACGGCCACCTCTCGTTCTTCGCCAAGGTTACGCACGTCAACTGATAATGTCGTGTTTAGGAGCCGGTAGGAGATGCCGAGGTTCACTGACTCGTCCACCAGCCGCTCCACCACACTGCTGAATCGTTGCAACGTATCCGGCAGGTTCACAAAAGACACACCGACCTGCAGACCCTTTTCCGGTTTAAGCAGGACGCCGTAACTGATTGCAACCTCGTCAATCCGGCGTCGCGGATCCGACGGCGCACTCCCATACAAAAGGCTGGCCGCAGCCCCTACCGATACCTGCTCGGCAAGCTTGATCCTGCCCACCAATGAGTGTGAATGATTCTGGCGAAATCCTGTCAGGCGCAGTGGTGTTTCGTCTTTGAAAGCTGACGGGAGATTGAGCCCCGGTTCGCCCAGCAACAGGCCGAACTCAACATCCCCCAACGACAGGGATACTGATTTAATCAAGAATCCAAGTGACAGGAGAACATCGTCTATCGTCTCACCTTCTCCAGTAAACAAATCCGAGTTCTTGACACCGGCGACCACGGGCGCTACCGGATTAACAAATAAAGTCAGGCGCCTGCCCTGCTTGCGTTTGTACAACTCATAGGTCGCCGGATTGTAGAATGTAGAGGCCAGGTCATCCTGAATCGACATGAAGGCACCACCCATGGCAAGTGGACGACTCTTGGACGTTCCCAGGAAGAAAAAGATGGTATCCTGCGCCGGCAATCGTCCGGGTGAGAAAAGGATAGCCAACACAGAAGACAAAACCATGAAACGGTGAAACATCAACTTTACCCTGTCAAAGATGGTTCCAGGACGGCCTACATGCTGCTTTGCAGCACCAAAACAGTTGAATCGTAGGTGGTCCAGGGCAATGCCAGTCGAATAAGCTCAGGCACAAAGATCATCAAAACCGCAAAACCAGCGGCCCAAAGCGCTCTTCTGGCGTTCCGCATATTCTTTAGAAAAAAATAGAGTGTCACATTGATGGTGACAATCCAAAAACTCAGCGCCAGCACCGCCAACGATGACTCGCGTGGGAACAAGAGAAAGCTCCGCGTCTGCGTTGCGCCAAGACTGTTTGCTGCAAACCCGAGGTGTCCCAAATATTGCAGGCCCTCCTTGCAGGCCCAGACGACTGGAATAAACATCAAAAAGCGATTGCCGTATTTACGCCAGCCCAAATGATGAGCGGCCGCGTAGAGTGCAAAGTAAGCAGGACTGATCAACAGGATGGCGAGTGCCTCCCACAGTGTAGACACTGCCGTCAATTCAACACTGCTCAAGCAGACAAGAAGGCCGGTCAGGCCAGCCCATGCAATTGCGCCGCGAAAGTCTGTCTTTTCAATTAAGTAAAAGAAAGGGACCAGGGCCACCAGGGCTGCGTGACTGAATTTGAAAGGCGGGTAAGCAAAATTGAGTAAGAAGCCAGTCAACATCGCTAATAGCAGATTCCGACTCATCAACCGATCCGTTATTCGAACTCAATGACACAAAGATAGAATCGATTCTTGCGGATTTGCCACAAGGCCTGGAATCCCGCCGGATGCCGGGCTCTCAGACAGAGCCTCAAACATGGCTTTCACTCTTATTCAAACTCTGGTTGTCAAGATAACTTTGCAAGATCAGGGTCGCCGAGATCTGGTCAACGCGGGCTTTGTTTTTTGCGGGAGAGACGCCGGCCATCTTCAACGTTTGTTCGGCAATCTTACTCGTGAAGCGTTCATCGATCCAATGCACGGGCATGGGGTACTCACGATTGAGCCTGGCTGCGAATTTCTTTGCAGCTAAGGCTGTCGCACCTAACTCACCTTTCAGAGTCAGAGGTAATCCCACGACCATTTTCACGATATCATACTCCTCGATGATTCTCCCAATCTCGGAGATCGCTTTTGCGGCCGACCTGGCCGTGACTGTTGTAATCCCTTGCGCTAACACCTGGGTCGGGTCGCTTATGGCAATACCAATGCGCTTACTGCCATAATCAATACCTAAGACCCTGCCCTCAACCAGATTCATTATCGCTTTCTGTCACTACAAGTTGCCGCAAGTCCCAATTCCGTATGTCACTCGGCAGACTGGATCTCGTCGAGTGGCGTCTTCAGAACATCCTTCAACAGCTTGCCCGCCTTAAAGTGCGTTTTTCTGCGCGCTGGCACATATATGATCTCCCCGGTCTTGGGATTGCGCGCTTTGGGCTTAGGCTTGGTCGTTTTGACCTCAAAGACGCCGAAATCGCGAATCTCGATTCTGACTTCCGGTTCTGCTTCTGCCATGAACTCACGCAACGAAGTAAACACACCGTCCACTATCTTCTCGGCCAAATAGATCTTTTCGCCAACCAGCTTCGCTGTGCGCTTGGCAACATCTTTTTTCGTAATCGTTTTCTTCATGAACTCCACTCCTCTCTTTGTTTTTTTCTCCCTCTGATTTAAAACTCAACTGGTTCCTACTACAACTCCCCGTGAATAATTCCGAAACAGATACGCAGCCTTATTCGCTGGCGTCACTCAATCTTTCGACGGTCATCACACCCGTGACATGATTGATTTTTTTGATCACACGCGTCAAATGCTGTAAATTACGAACATCGAGCATTAGCGTGCTTTGTACCAGTCCATCCTTGACGTTCATTTCGACACGGACGATATTGGTGTCTTCCTGCGAGATGGATTCAGAAATATCACGCAAGAAACTCTTGCGGTCCTCACCGATCAGGTGAAGTCGGACGAGAAAGTGACGGTCCTTCTCAACGTCCCACTCAACTTCAATCTTACGATCCTCCTGGTCAACCAGATTGACAATGTTCTTACAGTTGGTACGGTGAATCACGATCCCACGCCCTTTGGAAATGAAGCCCAGGATATGGTCACCCGGGACCGGATTACAGCATTTGCCAAATGCAATCATCAGGTTATCGAGGCCCTGAATGCGAACCCCCTTGGTCGCGCCACGCGCCTTGCTGACGACTTTCCGGAAAAGCGAATCTTCCTTGATCTCAATGTGCTTTTCAGGCGCAATCCGATTGATGACCGTTTGGATGGAAGTATCGCCGGCGCCGATGGAGGCCAGCAATTGGCTGGCATTCGCAAAATTGAAACCCTGCGCAATTTCGTCCAGGTCAATGCTGCTGCGCTTGATGCTATATTTCTTAAACTGCCTGGTCAGGATCTCCTCACCTAGCTTCAGGCTCTGGTCAAAAAAGGACTCTTTCAGCCAGCGCTTGATTCGGCTGCGCGCCTTTGAGGTCTTGACAAATGCGATCCAGTCCGGGTTCGGCTTCTGGTTGGCAGAGGTCAATATCTCAACGGAGTCGCCGCTCTTCAGCTTTTGATTGAGCGAGGCCATATGGCCGTTTATCTTGGCGCCGATGCAGTGCAACCCGACGTCCGTGTGCACGGAAAAAGCGAAGTCCACAGGCGTTGAATCTACCGGCAGCTTGTGCAGGTCACCCTTCGGGGTGAACACAAAGCACTCTTCGCGAAACAGCTCGATACGCAGATTCTCCATGAACTCGGAAGGATCCTTAGTGTCTTGCTGCCACTCCAAAACCTGGCGCAACCAGGTCAGATGCTTGTCTAGTTCATCCTCCTTCTTCCGGCCTTCCTTGTAACGCCAGTGGGCGGCAATTCCCTCCTCGGCCGTTCTGTGCATTTCATCTGTTCGTATTTGAATTTCTACCATCTTTCCATCCGGCCCGATCACGGTTGTGTGCAGAGATTGGTAGAAATTAGATTTGGGCGTCGCAATGTAGTCTTTGAAGCGATCCTGAACCGGCGTATAAAGATTGTGCACAATCCCAAGGACAAAATAGCATTCCTCGACTTTCTCGACAATGATACGAATGGCCAGCAAATCGTAAATATGTTCAAACGGCAGGTCCTGCTTCGCCATCTTCCCGTAAATGCTGAAAAAGTGCTTTGGGCGACCCGTTATGGCAGCCGTCAGGTTGGCCCCACGAAGTTCCCGGCGAATCGGTGTTGTAATACGTCGAATGTAGCGTTCGCGTTCTTCGCGTTTGTTGGCGACTTTTCCAACCAGTCCCCAGTAGGCGTCCGGGTCAAGCGTCTTCAGGGTTAAGTCTTCGAGCTCCCACTTTATTTTCGCTATGCCGAGACGGTGCGCCAGAGGTGCATAAACGTCGCGCGTTTCTATGGCAATTCTGCGGCGTTTTTTCGGATTTAGATATTCAATCGTCCGCATGTTGTGCAGTCTGTCTGCAAATTTAATCAAAATAACCCGAATGTCTTTGACCATGGAGATGATCATCTTGCGGAAATTTTCCGCCTGGCGGTGCTCGACACTATCAAACTTAAGCTCGCTGATCTTGGTGACACCATTGACCAGCAAAGCCACCTCTGTACCGAACTCGCTCTCAACCTCATCAATGCTGATGCCGGTGTCTTCGACTACGTCGTGCAGCAGGCCACCGGCGATTGTCGCTGAATCCATCTTCAGGTCTACCAGAATTTTCGCGACCTCGAAACAATGCTCGAAATAAGGCGCACCGGATTTGCGCAACTGGTCCTTGTGCGACTCACAGCTAAACTCGAAAGCGTGCGTAATCAGCTTCGTGTTATTTGTTGCGACAAATTTCCGGTGTTTGCGCAACAAATCACTGAGGGATTTGCGGTAACCATTGTCCATTTCTAAAAAGAAGGATCGGGTGCATACATGTCTTCTTCGCGATACTTGGCCATATTGGAGAAAAGCACAAACTGCTTGTGAAACTTCAACTCGACGGTACCGGTTGGACCATTTCTCTGCTTCGCAATGATGATCTCTGCGATTCCCTCTTCCTCTACCGGGCCGTAGACTTCGGGCCGGTAAATGAACATGACGACGTCGGCATCCTGCTCAATCGCGCCTGATTCCCTCAAATCAGACAGAATGGGCCGGCGATCGCCGCCGCGCGATTCAACTGCACGGGATAGCTGTGACAGGGCAACGACCGGGATATTCAGTTCCTTCGCCAGCGCTTTCAGCGATTGCGAAATAGCTGAAATCTCGATCTGACGGCTTTCTGAAGACGAAGGTCCTTTCGCCAATTGCAGGTAATCTATAATCAGCATTCCGATGTCATGTTCGCTTTTCAGGCGCCGCGCTTTCGCTCTGATCTCCAGCACGCTCAGAGCAGCCGTGTCATCGATAAATATGGGCGCCTCCGCCAGTGTCCCTACGCTCGTACTTAACCTCGGCCACTCACTTTGCGGCAAGTTTCCGGTGCGGACTTTGTGGGCGTCAACCTTGGATTCCGCACAAAGCATGCGCATGGCCAGTTGCGTGTTTGACATCTCCAGACTAAACACGCCCACGGGCACGCCATGTTCCACCGCCGCATTGCGCGCGACGTTTAGACAAAAAGCGGTTTTGCCCATGGATGGACGACCGGCGATAATGATCAGGTCGGAGTTTTGCATCCCCGACGTCATCTTGTCCAAATCATCAAACCCTGTGGCCACGCCGGTCACCGTTCCTGCCCGCTTGTGGTAACTATCAATCAGGTCAAATGTCTCCGTCAAAATCGGATGAATCTGCAAAAAGCCCTTGCGCAGTTTCTTCTCAGAGAGTTGAAATATCCTGCGCTCGGCCTCGTCGATCAGGTCGGCGACATTGCCGGTGGCAGCAAAAGCATCTGATATGACTTCATTGCACACTTCGATCATCTTACGCAAAAGACCCTTTTCCAAAACAATCTTTGCGTAGTAGTCGATGCTGGCCGCCGACGGTACGGCATTGGCAAGCTCAGTGACGTAGTAAGCGCCGCCGATATCTTCAAGCACTTCCATCTTTTCGAGCTGGTCGGTTACGGTCAAGTAATCGATCTCGACACTTTCTTCGTAAAGTGCGACCATGGCTTCATAAATGTGCTTATGCGCCGGCCGGTAGAAAATATCGGGCTCCAGCGCGCCAAGCGCTTTATTGACGGCTTCCCGATCGATCAGCATGGACCCAAGTACAGCCATTTCTTCCTCAACCGCCTGGGGCGGCATGCGGTCGCTAAGCACTTCCCTTGGGGGATTCTTTTTCGATTTGGAATTCATGAATGGTCAAGCGCCGGTTTGTCTCCAACCAACTCATCATAGAGTTTACGAAAGCTGCGTACATCTTGCCACGTATCCCGTTTAAACTGGGAATTGCGCAACAAAGCCGCAGGGTGATAGGTTACTACGGCCTGCACGCCGTGTATTGCATGGCTCGTGCCGCGCATTGAGTTCAATGACCCGTCTTTTGCAAGCAGCGTCTGTGCGGCAACCTTACCCAGCACCAGAATCAACACTGGGTTTATCATTTCAATCTGCCGGTTCAGGATAGGCAGACACTCAGAGATCTCTTCTGGTTCGGGGTCGCGGTTCCCCGGGGGACGACACTTGACGATGTTGGCGATGTAAACCTCATCACGGCTAAAGCCTATGGCCGCAAGAATCTTGTCCAGCAGTTGTCCGGCAGCTCCGACAAACGGCTTGCCGTCCAAGTCCTCTTCACTGCCAGGCGCCTCGCCAATGCACATGACTTTGGCATCGGCAGGGCCGATCCCGAAGACAACGTTTGTTCTGGCAGCGGAAAGTTCACACGCAGTACAGTCTCTTTTTTCCTGGCAAAGAGAATCAAGCGTTGTCCCCTTTGTTTGCGATTTGGCTTGCGGCGACCAGCTTTCGGCATAAAGGTCGCCATACATGGCCGATTGCTGTGCGAGGTAGCTTTTGGTTGAGGCGATTACTTGCGAACGGTCAGCCATTTATGCCAACGCGCCTAAACAGCGACTGTTTTGGATGAATCGGCATACAGCAAGGGACTTATCTTGTCCAGAATCTTATCAGCGACTTCTGCCTTGGACATCTTGGGAAGCGTCTCGATAGCACCCTTCCTTTCGATCAGGGTGACGATGTTCGTGTCGCCGCCGAAAGCAGCTCCCGACTGCAAAGGATTGTTCAGTACAACCATGTCAAGATCCTTCTCGGCCAGCTTCACTTGTGCATTTGCTATTTCATTCTCAGTCTCCAGAGCAAAACCGACCCGGACACAGGTGGCATTGGGATCGGAGAGCGCCGTCAGAATATCCGGCGCCTTTCTGAGTTCAATCGCAAGAGAAGTCGATGCTTTCTTCAGTTTCTGGGGAGACTTCCTCTTCGGCAGATAATCGGAGACAGCGGCTGCCATCAGTAGCAGGTCAGAGTCGCTGTATTCAGATTTGAGCGCAGAAAGCATCTGCTCGACACTCTCGACATCAATTTGATTGACTCCCTCAATGCTATTGATTTGATTAGGCCCGCAGACTAGCGTCACTGAGGCGCCGCGCAATTTGGCAGCCTCTGCTAACGCAAACCCCATCTTGCCGGTCGAATAATTTGTGATAAAACGAACAGGATCGAGAGCCTCCCGCGTCGGGCCTGCGGACACCAGCACCTTTTTGCCGGCCAATTGTTTATTTCCCAGGACAGCCTGCTTTATTGCCTGCATTATGCGACCGGTCTCAGCGAGGCGTCCGATGCCTTTGCCTTCGCTGGTGGTTGCCAGCTCTCCCCATTCGGGGTCTACGAGCTTGGCCCCCCTCTCTCTGAGCACTCTAACATGGTCCTGCACCACGGGTTTGGCCCACATGGCGCTATTCATCGCAGGGCAAAAAACAATGGGGGCTTCGGTCGCGAGCAGTGCCGTTGACAGAAAATCATCTGCCAAACCATTGCGGGATTTTGCAAGAATATTGGCGGTTGCCGGACAGACCACCAGAGCGTCGCACCAACGCGCCAAATCCAGATGCACCGTACCGTCGACTTCAGCATCTGCGAACAGGGACATGCTGACGGAATTCTCTGACAAAGTAGCCAAAGTAAGCGGGCCCACAAATCTTGTGGCCGATTCGGTCATACAGACCCGAACCAGAGCGCCATTGCGTTTGAGTTCGCGTACAAGCTCGCAGGCCTTGTAAGCCGCAATTCCTCCGGAGACACCTACGGCAATTTTTTTTTCAAAAAGTGTCATGGCTGCAAGTTCGCAAACTGGGTTCTATTGAGGGCCTCCCTCTTTTTCTTCCTCCTCAGAGTCGGCGTCAGGGTACTTATGACTGATTTTATCATTGAGGAATTCTTCCAGAGCGACCGCGGTCGGCTTAGGCAACTCCTCATAATCGGCGTCATAATTAGGCTCGAACTCTTCCTCGCCATAGCCGCCAAAATCCTCCTCGTAATCCCTCTCCGCAGCCAACATCTGCTTTTGATCGCTGTTTACTTGCCGCGAACGCTTGGCAAGTACAATGATGGCCTCATAAATATTTGTGGCTTTTTCTTCCAGCTTCCTGATTGAAAGAGTTTCAATCATTTACAACCTCCAATTGCTATAGGACTGTGCTTTTTTATTATGTTCAAAACTTCTTCTACCGTCTGCTCCACATCTACGTTAACGACCTCATGGTCATAGAATTCAGCTTTCCCTATCTCCTTCGGATACCGCTGCAGCCGCTTTTGAATCTCGGCCTGAGTCTCGGTACCACGCTTGCCCAAACGCTCGCTCAGGCTTGCAAAAGAAGGCGGCTTCACAAAAATCAACAGAGCCTTCTCCTGAAATTGTTCCTTTACTTGCAGGCCGCCATCCACATCCAGGTCGAGAAAGACAATCCTCCCTTCCTGCAACCAAGCCTCAATAGCCGGTTTCGGCGTTGCATAATAGTTACCGTGCACCTCCGCCCACTCAACAAACCCGCCATCCTGCTGTCTCTGCCTGAACTCAGGCAGGCCGATGAAGTGATAATCGTGACCGTCAACCTCATTGTGCCTGCGAGTTCTCGTGGTCGCGGAAATGGAATACCTAAAGTCTCCATTTTCCCTCGCAAGCACTTTCCGCAGAATGGTGGTCTTGCCCCCTCCGGATGGAGCAGAGATCACAACCAGCAGGCCTGGCTCAATCATGTTTACTCGATATTTTGAATCTGTTCGCGCAGTTTCTCAATATCTTCCTTGATGTCAACAATCCAGTGTGAAATCTGAGAGTCATTGGCTTTGGCGCCGATGGTATTCGCCTCGCGATGCATCTCCTGCAACAAAAAGTTAAGCCTCCTGCCCTCAGAATTCTCGTTGTCAAGTAGCTCGGAAAACAGTTTATTATGACTCTTGAAACGGATACACTCCTCAGTGACATCCGCCTTGTCGGCCAAAACGGCAACTTCCATTTCCAGGCGACCGGCGTTGACAATCTCGCTGTCCGCGATGGATTCCACCTTCTTCTTCAGTTTGTCGTACGCTTCTTTTGCGTTGCCGCCTGCATGCCGCTCAATTAAGTCGACCAACCCTGTGATATTGTCCAGTCTGCTTTTCAGGTCCTCGCCGATTTCTCCGCCCTCGCGCACCCTCATATCACCCAGTTCATCCAGAGCAGCCTCGATGGACTCCCTGGCAGTTTTCCAGATCTCTTCGTCGAGGCTCCGGGGGGCTTCAAAACAGATGATGTCCGGAAAACCCAGCAACTGTTGCACATCAAGCGCGCCCTTCAGACCGAACTCCTGCCTGAGGTCTTCCGCCAACTGCACGTACTTTGACGCGAGCACCCGATCGACGGTTATGCCGCCGACGGGGACGTCTCCACCCTGTACGGTAACCGTGACATTCACCCGCCCTCTAGCCAAACGACTGGAAACAAGGTCCTTGATCTGCCGTTCAAAGACACCTAACTCTTTCGGCAGTCGAAGGTCAATGTCGAGAAAACGATGGTTTAAAGAACGTACTTCGGTTGTAACCAAGAAACCGTTTTGGCGCGCCTCTGCCCGGCCAAAACCAGTCATGCTTGTTATCATTTATCGCATCCCACCTTGCGAAGATGTGGTTAGAACTTGAACTCAAGAGCCCAAGCACAATGCCAACAGAATCGAATCGAAAATTGACTTAAATTATAAGGTATTAAATGTAAAGAGTCAAACGAAATTTCAAGTTTCTTAGTGGGTTACGGCTTGTAAAAAGCCTCAGACAAACGTGCTTGCCGGGGTAATTCTGGAGGGGTTAAAATCCTTTTTTTCTCATAAATTTCGGCTCTTCCAGCGTGAGTTTTGCAGAAATACGGTGCGTATTTCCAAGGTCTTCATGACCCAGAAAAGCGTAGTCGATATTTAGTTTCGGAAAGCGCAAGCCGATGCCGGCAGAGACCTGGCCCAGACTGACCTCACTGGCTTCTGATTGGGCGAAGTCGGCAAAACCAAAACGAAAGGCAACTGAACCGCGATGCACATACTCCCAACCCACGTTTATGTCCAAACTTGTCCTGCCAACATTGAAAAGTGAAGACTCCTGGCGGTTCTCAAATCGAAAAATAAAATCCACAGCAGGTTGAAACCGGCCGCCGGCAGCTTCCCAAGAGAACGGGTAACTGACACCGGCGCGCAGCGTCGGACGTATCAACTCGCGGCGTCCCGTATCCCAGGCCAATAAAGTTGTGGTTACATCCTGAAAGTTCAGGCCCACCATCAAATTTGTCATCGGACTAAACAAAACCCCGACATCAAAACCGATACCCCAGGCAGAATTGTCACCCAGACCACGATGCACCAGCTTGACATTTCCACCGTAAGAAAAATTGCCGCCACTTCTTTTCGAATAGGTCAGGTAGAGCGCGTAATCCGCAGCGTTGAACGCACCATCTTCTATCGGTACGTTGCGCACGCCACTGGTCGAGTCGATTTCGCCGATGGCCAGATCCGGGTTGAGCAATCTGGTCTTGATGACGTCGTCTACGCCAACTCGTATCAAGCTCAGGCCCACGCTATTTCTACCCCCAACCGGAAGACCGACGCTGCCGTAGTCATAATTCACTTCGCCGGAGAATTGGCTGGAATGCATGAGCATGAACTGGGGGTACTTCAAGTGGGACAAACCGGCTGGGTTCCAATATCCCGAGGTGACATCTCGTGCCACGGCCACAAATGCACCACCCATTCCCAACGACCGGCCACCTGCACCGAGGTTCAGAAACTCACCGGCATACTTGGCGCCAACCAGATCGCCGCCAATGCCGGAGTTGGACCAGACACACAGAATTGTGAAAACGAATAAATGTCGGATTGTCTGCATGGATAACCTATGTACTCAAGACTGATAACAGTATGGTCTAAATCTATATTCCATCGCCACAAAAGAATTCGATTCACGCACAAAGAAGTAGTTGCGGATAGGGCCATAAATGTAGCGAAGTACCTATTCAGATACAAGCTCAAAAACATGCAAAGTCGACCTGCGAACGATAAGCGCGGCGAGGAAATTGCAACGTCGGCCCAGAGGCGAGACTAATCGCCTGTTTCCCCGGTCGTCTTCAGATACGAAAATCCCGGCCGCGGCACGCCGCCGGGATACGGAGACTTCAGGTTCCACTAGAATCAAGGCCAACACTCAGAGCCCGTGTTCGTCATAGACTGGTGAATTGGCCGCATGTTGCAGCAAGCCCTCTTCAAAGTAAACAGGCGAGACAAATTGCCCCGCCTGTTTACCAAGATAGCTCTCGCAAAAAGGATCAAAGCAAAGGCTAATCTCGCTCAAGCAGTCCAACCGCAGCTGTACTAATCGCTGCTTCCGCCGGAGTCTTGATCAGAACTTTGGAAGCGAAGACCGCCGCCACGCCTCGTTTGCCATCTTTGGCGTACTGAAACTGTGGAATTCCGTCACCATCACCATCGACTTGCGTCGGGTCTTTTTCACCGGTGTCGACCTCTTCGGCCAGCATAATGCCGCTGCGATTGACCGCCTGCACAAAGAGTTGTTTGAACCGTTCCACTTCTTTCATATCCTTGGTCTGCAGTATGACCGCCCGCATTGCGCCGTAAACTGCGCCAAACGTTATCGGCGTGTAAACAGACTCAGTTGCCCCGACCGAGGAACGATAAATGCCAACACCGGCATGCCACAGTTTTTCATTCATGAAACGGTACGCCTTCAGGGCTGCCCGCAAATACTTGTCATTCTTCAGCTCCTTGTACGCGTGAATCAAGCCTTGAATTGCCATTCCCTGTGATGTCAGAGTCTTTTCCTGACCAAGGGCCCGCTGCCCGCTAAAGTCGTAACCGTCCGGAAAAGACCCGTCGCTATTCTGTAGTCTATCGACCAGAAAATCAGCCTGCGCTCCCAACAACCGTTGCGCCTTTGCGTGCAAAGCAGAATCATACTCCAAATGGCGACTGTAGTTGGCTAGCGCGAGCATCGCCGTGCCGGCATCAAGGAGATTGACTTTGCTACCCTGTCCCGTCTTTGGCAGCCATTGAGAAACAAAAGAGCCATTGGCTTCGTCCCAGTGCATCTTCTCGATATTTTTCAGCAATACGTTCGAAAGACCGCTGGATAAAGCAGTAGCAAATTGCTGTTCCATGATCGAGCCATCGTATGGTGTGTCCTCTCCGAACACGTTGTTCCAATTGTCCTCCACATTGGGATCGGAAAAGTAGAAATATTCGGAGGTGGCCCACAGCATGGAGGCCTGGTCAAACAACTGGCTGGACTTGTCTTTCACCGAAAACCACTCCGGTCGCGGCGGAATGTCGCCGGGCTGAATCAAACGCACGCCGAGACGGTGCGGCAAGTACAACAGTTTTTCGTCCGGATTGTAATTGACCGGGTTAATGCCGGTCAGCTTGTTGCCGTCATAAAATAGAGCTGATTTCAGCATCATCATTTTGGAAACTGACATCAGGTTGAGCATAGCGCCGCGAAACCCCTCTTCGGCATCATTGCCAAGCAAGCGACCGTTGTCGTGATTTTGAGTGAAGAAATACTCCATCCACAACGCCTGCTTGAGTAATGTCTGTCCGACACCTCCAATGTCGATGCTTTTGTCAATCTTATTGGCGTTCCATCTGAGGGTCAAATAGGAATCTTCAAAATCAGGCTGGCCATTGCCACCTTCGAAGTCGTCGTTGGTATCGACTGACCTGGGGAGAACTGGATCGCCGGAGGCAAATTCAAGCATGATTGGAGAGGCGTCTTCAAACCGGCGTGGAAAACCCGTGCGCGCCAGGTACATCGGGATAACTTGACCCAGAAGTACTTCGCGGTTGGCGAGTTCGCGCTCCGCCCGGTCGCGATTGTAGAAGACTTCGTCCTTTTGTTTCAACGCTTTGTAGGTCAGGTAAGGCCCGTGTACCAGGTGCACGCCCATCCGGCTTTTGCCTAGTAAAATCGACAGATTGTAGCGCGAATACCAATAAGCCTCTACCGACGTCATATAAAAGAAATCCTTGTCATTGACGACCGGTAAACCAGCCTCCACTGCGTCTTCAAAGAAAAAGGTCCCCGACAGCATGCTCTGGTTGGCCATGAACATCGCCTCCCTGGGAACAAAACGGCGGTCAACAACTTTGGCTTCAATCGGTTTTTTGTATTGCGTGTACGCTCTTTGGCTAGAGCTGTAAATGTCACTTCTCCTACTCTCGAAATCGCTCAACTCTTGTGCACTCGCCAATGATGTCCCGACACTTACTAGCATCAGCATCACAGCGGTCAGGGCGATTGAAATCTTCGCTTTCTTCGACATGGTTTTCTCCTCAATTGCGGAATTCATTTTCTCTGCGGCTAGGTTGGTTCGCCCTTTAAAAGGTCGTTGTAATACCGCCCCTGAACATCAGCTTGGGCGCAGGACCGAGGTCCGGCTTGATCACGCGAATCATGGTCGAGAACTCCAACCGAAGCTGCGAATAAGGATTCAAAACGACGCTCGGACTCAGAAAACCAATCCAGCCCCCACTGAAAGCCGGACGAGGTGTGGTAAACATCTGAACCGCCATTTCTCCGGTCTCGGGATTCACTGTCATAATCGGTGCGCCAAACCCTGAAGGGTCAGCAGTCATCGGATGCGTGAAAATGCCGGGATACTTGTCGTCGCCTTTCCATTTTCCGTTGAACGCCAGTTCAACGCTCACTCTGTCACTCCCAACAGGCTTGACATAAGAAGCGAAATAGAAAACCTCGTTGCCGTATTCGATATCATTGTCACCGGCAGTCAGGTCGTTGAAACGCGCAAGCGTACCGAAATGAAAAGCGCTGCGCCCCAATTGCTTTGTCCCCATCAGACCCAGGATCCCGCCAAATCTTCCGATTCCGGGTTGCAGTGTCGTAGGCAGGTTACCGTCATCTGAGAAACGCTGGAATGGGCCGCCATTGAAAGCGACCACACCATTAGGATTAGCCGGATTGGTCAAAATGAGTCGATCATCAAACTTCTCGCTGTCCGAACCGGTCGGCAGAATGGCGCCAACCACGCCTGCTAAATTCAGCCAGCGGTTGCCCTGGTCGAAGAATTTGCGCTTCAGAAAAACCGAAACGTCGCCAATCTTTGTGCTGTTGCCCTCGACATGAAGGTTGATCGGCGCCACACCAGCGGGATGGACCGAACCGAGAGAACGGGTCGACCAAATCGGCACATTGACTCGTACCGTCATGTCGTAATCCAGGCCATAGAAAAAATCGAAATCATATTTCAACCGCTCGATGCTGTGATCTTGGTGAACCAAGTCTTGGTCGCCGTGTTTGAAGAAGTCACTGGCCTTGACTCGAAGCGAATGTGCGTGCAGGGCCGCCCGCCAGGTGTTGGGAGGCAGGACATAGCCATGTCCGACAAAAGCAGGCTGGTACAGCGGCGGAATAAAGGTCAGGATTTGATTCTTGGTGCGATAGCGTTCCATCTTCATGTAGTCCTGGTCGACACCGTACTCCAGGAAATCGTACTCATCTCCGGTAAAATCCGGCAATGCGGGCTTCTGGTTTTCAAATTCTGCAAACTCCTTCTCGAGATCATCAACGTCTTCTGTATCCTGAGCCTGAACCGGAGCCACCGACAAAAACGCAAACACACTCAATGAAACGCCGAACATGCAAATTGATTTTATAGGATTCATCTTAAACTCTCCTCATGATTCGTAAGTCATTTCCCTTCAGGTGAAAACTCAAAAATCACAGCGCTTTTTTCACCATTGGTTATTGTGACTTCCTGTTCGAGACTGCCGAGCTTCTCATGCCAGGCTTTGATCTTGTATGTTCCTGCTGGAATGCCATCGATTTGGAATAAGCCGGCCTCATTTGTGATAGAGTAGTGTGGGTTGTCCGTAACCACAACGTAGGCTATCATCTCCTGGTGCACATCACAGCGAATCTTCTTCAAGCCGGATTCTTCCAGCTTTGTCGCTTTCTTCTTCAAGAACTTAGGCATGGCAAAATTGTACAACGTCTCCACGCCGCTATAGCCGTGAACATTGTGCAAAATCGCGTCGCTGTTCAAAAAGGTCAGCTCGCTTCCGACCATGCTTACGGAAATTCTGGGAACGTATGCTTTGTTTTTCTGGTCGATGGTGATGGGATCTGCTTTGAAATCGCCTTCGATGCCCGCGATTGTCAGCACAACATTCTGAACGCCGCCTTTGGCTGAAACCAGCAGTTCCGGTTTGGTCAGGGCTTTACCGGTTGCGCCGGCTAATTTCACCTTCCCGAGAATCTTACCGCCGCCGTTGGCAAAAATTTGTGTGTTAAGAGCCATCACAACACTTAGAAGCGCGATGGTCATAAAACCTGTGTTTAGTTTGAAAATATCTTTCATGGGTCCTCCAGGGTTTAAGTTGTTGCCTCACCCCCTTCAACTTGCGTACCACCCTTGGGACTGGGCAAAAAAAAACCACTTAGGACACCCTAAGTGGTTGATATTTATACCAGACTTTCTTTGGTGCTGCTTTGTGCCTGTTAGGTCATTTGCTCCATGTGATCTCCTAAATCTGTGAGACTGTCTCCCATTATTGGGAGACTTATTGTTGCCCAAACGGAATCTCGAGCTCTTCCATTTTTCTGTAAAGAGAGGATTCGCTGATGCCCAGCATTCTGGCAGTGCGGCGCTTGTTATTGCCGGCCTTGTTTAAGCTGCTCACAATATGGACACGCTCATAGTTTTTCATCGCTTTTTTCAAATCATCTTCTACTTCAAATGCCGTCTTCCCGGAGGTAAAATCCGCCGGAAGGTCTCTCGCAGAGATAAACTCACTTTCACAAAGAATCAAAGCCCGTTCGATCATATTTTCCAGTTCGCGAATGTTTCCTTTCCAGGCACGGTTGAGCAGCATTTTCATGGTCTCATTGTCAACACCTTTGACTTGCTTGCCGAGCTCGACGTTGTGAACTTTGATGAAATGCTTTATCAAAAGAGGAATATCATCCGGCCGTTCACGGAGCGGAGGCAGCTTGATTTCGGCCACGTCCAGCCGGTAAAACAAATCTTCGCGGAAATTCCCCTTTGTCATCTCATCTTCGAGGTTGCGATTGGAGGCCGCGATTATCCTGACATCGACCTGGATCGGCCGCTCGCTGCCAACCGGGTAGATCTCCTTCTCCTGGATGGCACGCAACAACTTCGATTGCAGGTGCAAGGGGACTTCACCGATCTCGTCGAGAAACAGAGTGCCCTTATCAGCAGACTTAAAAAAACCGTTCTTATCTTGAATTGCTCCTGTGAAGGCGCCTTTCTTGTGCCCGAAAAATTCGCTTTCCACAAGTTGTTCAGAAATCGCGCTGCAATTAACCGGCAGAAATCTATTTGCCTTGCGAGGTCCGTTGAAATGTAAAGCACGCGCGACCAGCTCCTTGCCAGTACCACTCTCGCCAAGAATCAGGACGTTGCTGTTCGTCGGCGCCATTTTCCGGATCAACTCAAAGACATCCTGCATCTTCCGGCTGTCACCGATGATTTTGCTGAAGTCGTATTTTTCCTCTACTTCCTGCCGCAAGATCTGATTTTCGATGGCAAGCTGCCGGTATTTCAGAAGATGCTTGATCTTGAAAAGAACATCATCCAGAATCAACGGCTTGACCAGGTAATCGGTCGCACCTTTTGTGAGGGCTTCCACAGCGGTTTCAACTGAGGCGTAGGCCGTGATGATGACAACGACTGTCTGCGGACTTATTTTCAGGGTTTCCTGCAGCACGTCCAGTCCCTGGATTCCGGGCAGCCGAAGGTCAGAAACAACAAGGTCGAAGGTCTTCTGCGAAATTCTCTGAAGCGCGGTCTCGCCATCCGCGGCTACCTCGCAAACGTAGCCTTCTTCAGTCAGTAATTCCGATAGTGTTTCCCGAATGGCTTTTTCATCGTCGATCACCAACAGTTTTGCGGGCACAAACTTACTCCGTGGTTTTCAAAGGCAACGATATTGTGAACTGAGTTCCCGTGCTATCCGTACTTTCAACTTCGATTTTTCCACCCAGATTCTGAACGATGCCATAGCTAACCGACAGGCCCAAACCGCTCCCTTTTCCTACCGGCTTGGTCGAAAAGAACGGCTCAAAAACCTTACCTTTCAGTTCCGGTGGGATTCCGCTGCCGGTATCCTGAATCGAAATCACCACAAATTGACCCGCGCTGGCAGAGGTAATCGTCAGGCGGCCACCACTCTCCATTGCGTCAAAAGCGTTCAGGATCAAGTTGATGAAAACCTGCAAGAGTTGGTCTTCAATCATAGTGATCGCAGGCAGTTCGCTGTCGAGAGTTGTTACGATCTTGAGGTCTTTGGCCCGATTATCATACTTGAGAATACCCAACGCTTTTTGAATCAGATCGTTGATCTGGATAGTGCGCCGTTCAGACTTAACCGGTCGCGAAAAATCCACCAGTTCGCGAACCGTTTTTGAGATTCGGCTGATGTTTTCATTTACAAGCTGCATCTGCTCGCTGAATTTCCCATCTTTGGACTTCCGTTGCAGCATCTGCACCACGGACGATATGGCTGTTAGCGGATTGCCGATCTCGTGCGCCAGGCCTGCAGCCAAAACACCGAGACTGGCCATCTTCTCCTGATGAACAAGTTGTGCCTGTGACTCACGAAGTTCCCGGGTTCTTTCCGCAACTTTTTGTTCGAGGTGCTCGTGCGTTTCCTGAAGCTGGTCGGCCATCTCATTGAATGCGTCGCCAAAGGACTCCATTTCATCCCCGGTCTCGATATCTACGCGCTGGCTCATGTCACCACCAGCCATTCGAGTGGCTGTTTCGGTCAAATTTTGCAGGTTGCGCTTGACCTTATGATCGACAAAGAGGCCCAATACCGTCCCGATGAATATTGCACCCAGCATAAACTGCAAAGCCCAGCGCCGGCTATTTAAGATCTTTGCTTCCATCTCCTTGGTGGAAATCCCCAGACGCACCACTCCTTTCTTGATCCCACCTGAAAAAATTGGGATGGCGACATCAACGACCGACCCGGATTGCTGAATCATTTCGGACTCAGCATTAAAGGCGTTACGATTGAGTTCGGTCGACAACAGGGTCTCGATTTGCGCGCCACCGCTACTCGCTATCACTTCGCCGGCATCGTTTTGGATGATAACGTAAGAGACATTTCGCCCGTGACTGAGTTTTGCCATGGGCCCTGCCTGAGCCACGTGCATCTTGATGGCTTCAATATCATCATTTAGAAAGGGTTCGGTGACCATCTTGGCAAACAGCCTGGTACAGCCCATAGAGCTGTTGGTCATTTCGTCCTTAACGATTTTCTGCTCGTTCTTGAAGGCAAAGAATGCAAAGACAGCCACGATCGCAAAATATGTAAAACCAATCCCGAGAATGGCTTTCTGCCGGAGGCTTAAGTGTAGTTTTCTTGACGTAGTCTGTGTCATGCTTTGTCCTGAAACGAATGTCAAGTCTCAAAAAGAGTCGCGCAAATCACTGCTCTCATGGACTACTTCACCGCCTACCATGGTCAGCAGAACCTCTGTATCAAAGAGTCTATCCTCGGGAGCGGTCATCAGATCCCGATCCAATACAACAAGATCGGCATATTTTCCAACCTCAATCGAGCCGGTTAAGTCTTCCGAAAATGCAGCCCGTGCACCCCAGATGGTAAGCGCCTGCAACGCTTCTTCGCGCGTCATGCGATACTGTGGGAACCAACCTTCCCCGTTGAAGCCGGTTGTGTCTTTCCGGACCACGGCCGCGTAAAACTCGATCATCGGGTTACCCTCCTCGACCGGGGCATCGGAGCCGGCCGGGATGTAGTTGCCCTGGTCGATAAATGCGCGCCAGGCATAGCCTTCCTGCATGCGATCCATCCCGAGCCGACGGCCCGCAAAATGCAAGTCACCGATGGCGTGGCTAGGCTGCATGCTAGGAATGACGCCCAATTGTCTGAAGCGGGGCCGATCATCCGGGTGCACGATCTGAGCATGCTCAATCCGAAACCGCGGATCCTGGTCGACTCTACGGCTTGCGGGCACCTCAGCAAAGGCACGTTCAAACAGATTCAGCACATTGCGATTGGTGGAATCCCCAATAGCATGGATTGCCATCTGGACACCATTCTCCAGAGCTTTTTTTATGGTCGGGTAGACTTGTTCGTCCTTAAAAATCAGGAAGCCGCTGGTCTCGGCATCGCTGTAAGGTTGCAGCAAAGCCGCGCCGCGCGACCCCAAAGCGCCATCCTGGGTGATTTTGATGCCGCGCACGCTAAGTTTGTCATTGAACAGACCGATTTCCGGTCCTTGCTCCAGGAGCAGGTCCGTGTCTTTTCCGGGTCCACGGATGTAGGCGCGGATTCTAATCTTCAAGTCATTCTCGGCATACATTTCCTTGTAAACATCAACTGTTCGGAAATTTGTTCCCGTGTCGTGCACCTGGGTCATGCCATAGGCCAGCGCCAGCTCATCCGCTTTGCGGGCATATCTTCTGGTCATTTCAGTGCTCGTGTCGGACGGCACGTGTTGTGTAACCAGGCCAATGGCCTTATCCAGAAGCAATCCGTTACAGTTGCCTTGCGCATCTTTCAGGATTTCCCCACCCTGCGGGTCGGCTGTATGCCGGTCTATTCCGGCCATCATCAGAGCTTTGCTGTTGACCACAACCGCATGGCCATCCGCACGCGTCAGAATCACCGGATTGTCAGGAGCAATTTTGTCCAAATCCTGGCAGGTCGGGAATCGCTTTGACGGCCAGTCTTCCTCTATCCAACCTCTTCCGACAATCCACTCGCCGCCGCCCTTGCTGTCGACTTCCGTTTTCACTCTCGACAAGAAATCGCGCATAGACCTGGTCCCGTCCAGATTGAGATAGTACTCACGTCGGCCCACGCCAATAAAGTGATAGTGGCTATCGATGAAACCGGGAAAAACCGTTCTCCCTTCGAGATTGAGAAAGCGGGTGTCGGGTCCGGCAACGGAGCGCACTTGTGCGTCGTTTCCGACAGCCAGGAACCTCCCGCTCGAGACTGCAACTGCTTGTGCTTCCGACATTCGACCATCGACAGTGTAGATTTTTCCATTATACAAAATGATGTCGGCGTACCGCTCCGAACTGCAGCCGATCAGCAAAAACGTACACAGACAGAGAGTGGATATTTTGACAGTCATCCGGTTTCCCCTTGCTTATGGACTTTACAGAAGTTTATAGCAGTGGTGTCCGAAAACTTATGGATAATGCCAACCGAACGCAACCGCAAAGTGATTGCGGGCACAGGCAAAAAT
Organism: Candidatus Zhuqueibacterota bacterium; assembly: GCA_029262055.1. GTDB lineage: Bacteria > Zhuqueibacterota > Zhuqueibacteria > Oceanimicrobiales > Oceanimicrobiaceae > JAJDAD01. The sequence continues at coordinate 9,551 of JAJDAD010000092.1, read as the reverse complement.
GGATTGCATTTGGTACGGAATCGCCTATATTCTGAAGGTCAAGCCGCAGGGAGGTGAGCAATGGACAGTCAATTATATCACTACCGCGCCAAAGTCATCAGTGTGTACGATGGAGACACGGTTCGTGTCGATATCGACCTTGGTCTCGGCACCTGGATTAGGAATGAAAAACTGCGCCTGTCGCGCATCAACGCGCCTGAATTGCGGGGTAGCGAGCGCGAGGCAGGCCTGGCGTCCCGCGATTTTCTGCGCAGCAGAATTCAGGACAAGGACGTCATTCTCGAAACCTTGAAAGACAAGAAGGGCAAATTTGGGCGCTACATTGCTGAAATCTGGTGTGACGATGGCGACAAGTACATCAATATAAACGACCTGCTGGTGGAAGCCGGTCATGCCCGCTACCAGGAATACTGAGCGGCAGCGACCAGCCAGCACGACTTCTAACGACGAATCAACTCCGGAGGCATCATAGCACTCAAAGAGAGACTGAGCCGGTTTCTGAAACCTGCGTTCATCCGCGAGTGGGTTGCGATTTGGCGCGAACATGGCCTGAAAGAATTTATCAGACAAAAAGGATGGCGGGTGGTAGTACTTGTGTTCGTCTTCTATTTGGTGCGCGACTCTCTACTCTATCTAGTTCTGCCCTACTTTGCTACTCGTGGCCTGTTAGGCTGTTAGCGGCAGGGCGGGCAAACGACCACTGAAAGGAGAAGTTACTATGACACGGGAAAATCCGGCGCGAGTTGCAGTAATCAGCGGCGTCCGTACGCCGTTTGTGAAAGCCGGAACCAGATTCAAAAATCACTCGGCACTTGACCTCGGAGTCCATGCAGTAAAAGGACTCCTGCAGACCACTGAAATATCACCTGCTGCTGTTGATGAGTTGGTTTACGGTACGGTTATCGTCAATCCGGAGATTCCTAACCTCGCGCGTGAAGTGGTCTTTAACACACCCTTGCCGAAAGAAACAAAGGCACACACGGTATCGAACAACTGCATCACCGGCATTCATGCAATCACCGCCATCTCTGATTCCATCGCCAGAGGCCACACCGCAATAGGGATCGCCGGTGGCACCGAGTCCATGTCCAACCCACCGATTCTTTTCCGGAAAGATTTTGCACGCATCCTGTTGGACGCTACAAATGCGAAAACAATGGGAGCACGCATCGGCATCTTTTCGAAAGTCAGACCCGGGCATTTCAAGCCGCAGGCTCCGGCAATCGCAGAACCATCCACGGGACTTTCCATGGGCGAACATACTGAGCTCATGGTCAAAGAATGGCAGATCCCGCGTGCAGCACAGGATGAGATTGCCTACCGAAGCCACCAGAATGCGCACAAAGCAACAGAGGACGGACGCCTGGCGTCGGAGATTTTCCCGCTGGACGGCCTTGATCGTGATCTCCTGATCCGCCCTGACACGACCCTGGAAAAGCTCGCTGCATTGCGCCCGGTCTTCGACCGAAGTTCCGCCGGCACACTGACCGCCGGCAACTCCAGTCCACTAACCGACGGCGCGTCTGCTGTCCTCCTGATGTCCGAAGAGCGTGCGAAGCAGGAAGGCCGCACACCATTGGCTTTCATCAAAGACTTCGAGTACGCCGCCATCGACCCATCGGACGGCTTGCTCATGGCTCCGTGTGTCGCCGTCCCCAGACTTCTGCGCCGTACCGGCATCAAATTATCGGAAATAGATATTGTCGAAGTTCACGAGGCGTTTGGAGGGCAAGTCGCTTGCAACCAAAAGGCCTGGAAAGATGGGTGGAAAGAACAAGCCATCGGTGAGATCGACCCGGTAAGGCTCAACCCGCTTGGCAGTTCCATTGCCGTCGGACACCCATTTGCAGCGACCGGCGCCAGAATCGTGACGACGCTCGCAAACGAGTTGAAGCGCAGAGGAGCGCGCTACGGCCTGGTGAGTATTTGCGCAGCCGGCGCGATGGCGGCGGCGATGCTGCTGGAAAATGCAGGGGATTAGTTAGATCAGGTAGAGGCCCTTCAGGGCTTCTTGTGCGGCAAGTTGTTCTGCGCGTTTCTTGCTTTTAGCAGTACCCGCACCGAGAACGTCGTCTTGCAGTTTCACCTGAATGGTGAATACGCGTTGATGGTCCGGGCCGTCAATCGTCTTGACAGCATAGCAGGGTGATCCCAGGTTTTTGCTCTGCGCATATTCAAGCAGCATGCTTTTGAAGTTCGTGTGCAGCTCATCCTGGATAATATCTTCAAAATTGCACAGCAGTTTTTCCTCGACAAAAACCCTGGCGCTTTCTAGTCCACCGTCCAGATAAATAGCACCCAGGACGGACTCGAACGCATCGGAGTTGATCGATGCCCGGTTCCGGCCGCCTGCCCTCTCTTCGGACTCACTCAGCAAAAAGAACTCACCCAGCCGCAGTGCGCGGGAGACTTTTGCCAGCACTCTACGACTCACGATCAAGGACTTCATGTTCGTGAGTTCACCCTCTTCCTTGCGGGGGTAACGCTTATACAAAAAGTCAATTACGACCAAACCCAGAACGGCGTCTCCCAAGAGCTCCAGGCGCTCATTGGAATCGATACGTTGTTCCTGGTTTACGGGAAGATAGGAGCGGTGCTTGAACGCCTGCACAAAGAGTCTCTCGCTCTGAAAATCGTAGCCGAGCATCTCTTTAAGAGCGGAAAAATCTATCTGGTGACCGTTCTCAGGTGGTGAAAAGAAATCCTTAATACGAAGTTTAAATTGGCTGAACATGCGAAGCTGTTGAGGATCTATTTATGACACCTACTCTTGAAATTTCTTCAATACGATTGAAACATTGTGTCCACCGAAACCAAACGAGTTAGAAAGAGCAGCCTTGACAACTCTTTCTTGAGCTTTGTTCGCCGTGTAGTTTAGGTCGCAGGCCGGATCCTGATTTTCCAGATTGATGGTCGGATGCACGATATCATGCCGGACGGACATAGCCGCAGTTATAAACTCAACCCCACCCGAGGCTCCGAGCAAGTGCCCGATCATGGACTTGGTAGAACTCACGTTCATTTTCTTTGCGTGCTCGCCGAAAACATGCTTCACGGCATTTGTCTCTGCAACATCGCCGTGCGGGGTCGAAGTACCATGCGCATTGATATAGTCCACCTCGTCGATCTGCATTTCTGCGTGGGCAAGCGCATTGCGCATGGACAGAACCGCGCCTTCGCCGTTTGGTGCGGGCGCAGTAATGTGATGCGCGTCCGCACTGTAGCCGACACCGACTATTTCACATTGAATGTCAGCACCGCGGGACTGTGCATGCTCAAGGCTTTCCAGGACAAGCATGCCGGCACCTTCGCCCATCACGAATCCGTCCCGGTCAGAATCAAAGGGGCGGCTTGCTTTCTCGGGCGCGTCATTCCGGGTCGACAGGGCTTTCATGGCATTAAAACCACCGACCCCCAAGGGGGTGATGACAGCCTCCGAGCCTCCGGTGATCATGACGTCTGCCCCTCCGCGCTGAATTGTCCGGAAGGCTTCGCCGATCGCATGCGAACTCGACGCGCAGGCGGATACAGTGGCAAAGTTAGGCCCGTTTAGACCAAATCGAATTGAGATATAGCCGGGGGCAATATCAGGAATCATCATCGGGATAAAAAACGGGCTAATCCGGCGCGGGCCGCGCTCCAGCAGCGCTTTCGACTGGGCCTCAAACGTGGTCATACCGCCAATCCCCGAACCGGTGATCACGCCAACGCGGTCCTTGGCTTCAGAATCGAAGTCGAGACCGGAGCGCTTGACCGCTTCGTCTGCGGCGGCGATGGCATAGTGTGTAAATATGTCCATACGCCGGCTTTCCTTGCGGTCAATGTGATCCTCCGGATCAAAGCCCTTGACTTCCGCAGCGAATTGGGTTGCAAAGCTGGAAGTGTCAAACTTAGTGATGCTTGCGACGCCGCCTTTGCCATCCAGCAGCGTCTGCCAGAAAGTGGTGAGATCGTTCCCGACGGGCGAAATCACACCCATTCCGGTGACGACAACGCGTTTAGTTTTGTCATTCATGGCAGATGGTAGTTTTGTTTGAATCAGTCAGCCGAGCCGACTTTTCCATTCAAGTACTTGAGGGCGTCACCGACAGTGGTCATGGTTTCGGCGTCTTCATCCGGGATTTCAATCTCGAACTCTTCTTCGAAGGCCATTACCAGTTCGACAGTATCCAGGGAATCGGCACCCAGATCATCGATGAAAGAGGCACCTTCCTTGATCTCATCGGCGTCAACCCCGAGTTGCTCCACAATTATGTCTTTAACTTTGTCTTCCAAAGCCATTTAATTTACCCTCCTAGGTTAGCTGACAGATACCTTACTTTACTTTATCAAAAATTAGCAACCGTGTTCAACTCTACATGGCCATGCCGCCGTCTACATGCAGCACCTGGCCGGTTATGTAATCCGAATCCGGGGAGGCCAGAAAAGAAACGACGGCTGCAACATCCCGGGCCTCGCCAAGCCGCCCGAGAGGAATGCTGCCAAGCAGGCCGTCTTTCACGTCCTCCGGCAAGTCCGCGGTCATATCCGTGGCAATGAAACCGGGCGCCACCGCATTTACTTGAATATTGCGCGGCGCCAATTCCCGTGCAACAGATTTCGTCAGCCCTATTACGCCTGCTTTAGAGGCACAATAGTTGGCCTGACCTGCATTGCCCATAACACCGACCACAGAAGTGATGTTTATGATCTTTCCCGCACGCTGCTTCATCAGGACCTTGCTGGCAGCACGAATGCAATTGAAGGTCCCTTTCAGGTTGACGGCAAGAACCTCGTCCCATTGTTCCTGACTCATGCGGAGCAGAAGATTGTCCCGCGTAATGCCGGCATTGTTTACCAGAATATCAATACTGCCTTCAGTGTCTTTGGTCTCTTTCAGCAAAGAATCGACTTGGGAGAACTCTGCAACATTCACTGCCGCTGCCCGGGCTTTGCCACCGGCCTCAACGATTGCAGACGCGGTGTTGCGCGCACCCTCCACGGAAGTAGCGGTTACCACCAATGTTGCGCCTTCGCCGGCCAATCTCAAAGCGATGGCCCGGCCAATACCTCTGGAAGCGCCTGTTACAATTGCAGTCTTGTTTTCAAGTGGCAGCATTTCAGATGACTTTCTCTAATTCGTTCAAAGCTTTTCCGGTAACGCTACGGTCGATACGCCTGAGGAGCCCGGTCAGTACGGAGCCTGGACCGATCTCATAAAACTCAGTGGCGCCGTCCCGAATCATATTGCCAACAATTTGAGCCCAGCACACAGGACTGGTCATTTGCCGGACCAGCAGATCCTTTATCTGGTTCAGGTCGACAAGAGGTTCGGCAAGAACATTTGAGTAGACCGGAACCCTGGCTGGCGCGAATTCAGCTTGCATGATCGCCTGCTTCAGGCCGTCGGTTGCATAATCCATCAACGGTGAATGAAACGCGCCGCCAACAACCAGTGGCACCGTCCGTTTTGCTCCGGCTTCCGCGGCCAACTCCATCGCTTTTTCAACCCCGGCGACCGCTCCCGAGATGACGGTTTGGGATGGTGAGTTAAAATTGGCGACCGCAACGACTCCGGCAGTACTTGCGTCTTCACAGACCTTGAGCAAAGCTTGATCGTCCAGCCCGATGATCGCCGCCATTGTGCCGGCATTTTTTTCACCAGCCTGCTGCATGAGTTCGGCGCGGACCTTCACCAGACCGAGACCTTGTTCAAAGCTGAGAATTCCGGCGCAATAGAGGGCGGAATACTCGCCAAGACTATGGCCGGCAACCATGTCCGGCTTGAGGTCAGAGTTCCGTAAAAAGTGAAGGAGCGCAGCGCTGTGGACGAAAATGGCAGGCTGTGTGACACGGGTCTGCTTAAGCTCTTCTTCGGGACCTTCAAAACACCTTTGCGCAAGATCAAAACCGAGGATTTCGGATGATGTCGCGTAGAGATTTCTGATCTCGTCAGAACTGTCGTAAAGGTCACGGGCCATCCCTACAAACTGGGCCCCCTGGCCTGGAAACACGAAAGCGGTCTTAATTGTCCTTTTCTCCTACTAAACCGAACGTCAGATCCGTATTGCTGCCGAACCCCAGGTAAATCCGCCGCCAAAGGCAACCATCACACAGACATCTCCCTCTTTTAGAAGACCCTTGTCTTTCGCTTCGTCCAGAGCAACCGGAATAGATGCGGCTGAGGTATTGCCGTAGTCTTGCAGATTTACATATACTTTTTCCGCCGGCAACTTCATGCGCCTGGCGGTGGCATCGATGATTCGTTTGTTTGCCTGATGCGGGATCATCAGGTCGATATCCTCGGCAGATATGCCGGCTTTTTCCATGATGTGCATGGCTGCGTCCCCCATCGCGCGCACGGCTGCCTTGAAAACTTCCGGCCCTTCCATCTTGATGTTGTTGAGATTCTCGCGCAGCGCTACTTCGGCGGGAAACTTGCTACCGCCACCCGGCATACAGAGAAGTTCAGTGAGCCTGCCGTCCGTCTTCATGAATGTCGCGAGAATTCCACGGCCGTCGCCATTCGAGGGTCCAATCACGGCTGCGCCGGCTGCGTCCCCGAACAAAACGCAGGTAGAACGATCCTTCCAGTCCACTATCCGGGTCAATACCTCGCTACCGATCACCAATATCTTCTTGCCCTGCCCGGTGTTGATGAAACTGTCGGCGATTCCGAGTCCGAATATGAAACCGGAACACGCTGCCTGGATGTCGAAAGCCGCAGCGTTTATCGCACCTATCTTGTCCTGTACGTAACACGCCGTTGACGGGAAAGTCACGTCCCCGGTAACGGTTGCAACCACAATTGTATCGATTTCTTCGGCTGCTACGCCGGCCGCTTGCAGAGCATTTTGGGCAGCCTCGGATGCAAGATCAGAGTTGTTTAGTTTGTCGTCGACGATGTGGCGCACTTGCATTCCGGTGCGAGTCTGGATCCATTCGTCGCTGGTATCCACAATCTTCTCTAGATCGCCGTTGGTCAGAACCTTTGGGGGGATAGACACCCCGGTGCCCAAGATCATGGAGCCTGTATTATTCTGCATGCTCTTCCTCGCTCGCAACTACAAGTGCATCGCTAATCTTCTGATTAACGTTTTGGCGGATCATTGTAAAAGCTTCGCTTACAGCATTCTTTATGGCCTTGGGCGTCGAGCCCCCATGGCAGATGACACACGTCCCGTTGATACCAAGCAAAGGGGCGCCGCCATATTCTTCGTAGTCGTAAATCCTGCGCAACCGGTTAAATGTGGGTTTAAGCAAAAAGGCACCCACTTTTGAAAATACCTTCTTGCCGATTTTGCGCTTCAGCGTCTTTGAATAGACACCATTGAAACTCTCTGCAAACTTCAGGACGACGTTTCCGACAAAGCCATCCGAAACGATTACGTCGATTTCACCGCCCATGATGTCGCGTCCTTCGATATTGCCCACAAAGTTCAGCTTGGACTGCACAAGCAAATTATGTGCTTCCTGCATCACACTGCGTCCCTTGGTTGCTTCCTCGCCGATATTGAGCAGGGCGACTCGCGGATTCTGTAAATGGTAGACATTTTTCATATAAATGTCTCCCATCAAACCGAACTGGAGAAGGTTCACGGCCTTACACTCGAGGTTGGCGCCAACGTCGATCAGAAACGTGACACCCTGGCCATGAGGTACCAGAGACCCGATCGCCGGGCGCCGGACACCACTAATTCTACCCAAACAAAACAGTCCAGAAGCCATAACGGCCCCTGTGTGTCCCGCACTCACGACTGCATCAACTTCACCGCGTTTATGCAAGGCCATCGCCACCGCAATCGATGCGTCGGGCTTAGCTTTCAGCGCAGCCAGCGGCGATTCATGCATCTCAACACACTGTGAGGCGTGAATTACACTTGTTTTCAGTTCTTGAATTCGAAAGTGGCGGGAAAGATAGTTGCGGATGACAGGCTCATCACCCACAAAGACTATTTCATATTCCCCTTTTCCCGCCCTGGCAGCCTCAACTCCTCCGTGAATGACGGCCTCTGGTGCGTAATCTCCACCCATGGCGTCGACAGCAATTCTCATGGGGCTTCCTTAATTCCTACGGCACGCACCTTACCGCGCACATCCACTGTTCCCAGAGAAGGTACTAGGCCTCTTTTGGAATGAACACCGATCTTCCCGCATAATAACCACAATTCGGGCAGGCTCGGTGCGGCAACATAGGCTGGTGACAATGTGAACACTCAGCTACATTTGGAGTGCTGAGCTTCCAATGTGTACGTCTCTTTCTCCCTCGAGACTTGGATATCTTCCGCTTCGGTAAAGCCACTTTTGTTCTCCTAAGCTATTTTAAAGATGGTCAGCTCGACGGCCTATCTTGTCCCAGAAGCCCCTTGAGCTGGTCCCATCTTGGGTCCGTCGATTCTTTGCCACAACTACACTGCGAGGTATTCAAATTACAACCGCACTGGTCGCAGAGGCCTTTGCAGTTGTCGGAACATTTGAAACGTATGGGCAAAGACACAAGAATGGATTCTCGCAGCCCCTCAGTCAAGTCAATAAACTGAGTCCCGCTGGAGATCAACCTGACTTCGTCATCCGGTTCCATGGCATCCTTGTCAGAAGCGTAGAGTAGAACATAGCTATCTTCTAATGTGCCAGAGAAGGATTCAAGACAAGCGTCACAGGTCAACTTTATGATTGATGTCACATCTGAGGTGACGACAACGCTCTGCTCATTCTTGTCGACTTTGCTGCGGACATTCACTTGCACCAATTCAAAATTTTCGTCATCAAACTCAATGTCTGCGACGTCAACGTCGAACGTGAAAGCGTTGAGTCCACCCTTTAAAGACTGAATCCCAACTTTCATTTTGGTCCTGCAGTAAAGCCGGAAAACGCGAATATAATTAATAAATTGTCAAGAGTCAAGCACAAAACTGGCGTGCTCAATACGGTATTACACACGACCATTCTCTACAATTTCCTTCTCAGAAAAAAAGAATGAAATCTCGATGGCGGCGTTTTCATCCGAATCTGACCCGTGCACAATATTGTTCTGCTTGCTTTCAGCAAAATCACGGCGGATGGTGCCGGCATCGGCTTCGGCCGGATCGGTGGCGCCAATCAGGTTGCGAAAGGCACTGACCGCATTCTCTTTTTCCAGCACTACCGGGACCGCTGTCCCCGAACTCATGAACTCAACCAGCTCGCCATAAAAGGGACGCTCGCGATGTACGGCATAAAACTGTCCGGCAGTTTCCCCGGTCATACGCACCATCTTGGTCGCAAGGATTTTGAAGCCGGCACTTTCAATTCGGGCCAGCACCTGTCCTATCAGTTTGCGTCCGGTGCAATCAGGTTTCAGAATAGCTAATGTTCTACTCACGAATAAACTCCTTCTTGGGTTGTTCTACTTATCACAATTAACTTCTTCACCGGCACATCTATCATCTAAATAAGGTTCTTCTGACTTTTAGCTGCTAGTTGCATGAATAATTTTGAGACCGAAGTATCGTAGGTCGTGATATCCATATGCTTTTCTTTTGATGACCTTGATTTTGTTGTTGATGCCTTCGAGCTTTCCGGTGTGGATGGTG
>JAJDAD010000091.1 GCA_029262055.1 Candidatus Zhuqueibacterota bacterium | reverse complement strand
GACTGACCGCATATCCTTCGGGACGACAGTCAATCTCATCAGTGAGGATCTGCAGACGGCACGTGCCAGCGCTAAGGGCGTCGCGTTTGATTTTGGCGTTCAGTATCGTGGTTTGGCCAGTATTGATGGTTTGAGCATGGCTGTCACTATCAAGAACCTGGGTCCCGCCATTCAGTTCAGCGGTTCCGGCTTGTTGCGTGATTCCGGCATTGACGGGGCCGACCGCGGTTCCTCGCCCCTGCAGATACAGGCGCAGCAAGATGAGCTGCCGTCTTACATCGTTTTGGGTCTTTCCTATGCAGTTCCCATTGGCGAGACCAGCAGTCTTGAGTTGACATCCACATTTCAGGACAACAACTACGATGCCGACTACGGCAACTTTGGTGGTGAGTACAATTACGACGACCTGTTCTTTGCGCGTGTAGGTTATACCGTTGCCCCGGATGCTGCAGACGATGCATTCATCTATGGCTTTACGGCCGGTGCTGGAATACACTATGATTTTTCCAACATTGGTATCACGGTTGACTACGCATATCGCTCGGTTGACTTTTTCGACTCCAGTAATATTTTTCAAATCAAGCTTGGCTTCTAACGCTAAGCGAAGCGACAGTGGATGTATCCGAGGCTGGGAATTTTTCCCAGCCTTTTTTTTATCGCACCCTCCGTAGCCTCAAAGTGTTCGGAGGGTGAGTCGTTTTGGAATAAAATGCGGAACTGGGATCTATATCTATCAGTACAATTTAAGTTAATGTAAACATGTGACATTCCTAACAATTATCCCCACCAAAAGAGAAGGTACATAAGATGAGCCGTAGGTACTGGCACGCATGTTGGCGAAAGGGTATTTTCGCTATAGGTGTTTTGTCTGTTCTTGCAAATGCAGCATCGGTATGGGCCGGTGATGGACTACAACCCTGCATTGATGCGGCACAGTTTTTCGATTCTGAGCATAATTCTTATATTGAGATTTATTATTCCCTGGCGGAATCCGGAATCACATATCGGCCGGAGGCTGAAGGCGGGTTTGGTTGCCAACTTGTGCTGGGTATGGAAATCTACTTTAAGGATGAGCTTTGGGCTAACAAAGTCTGGAAGGTCGAGAAGACGCTACCCGATACATCTGCGGTCAACGAGAGTGCACAACTAGTAGATTTAGTGCGGTATTTTGTTGATGAAGCTGGTGACTATCGGGTTCTAATGCACGTTAGGGACATGTATGATAATTCGTCCCTTGACAGTGTGACCACTGTATTGCGGGCCGAGCCCTTCAAGGCGGGCGGTCTGGTGGTAAGTGATGTGGAGCTGGCCTCACATATTGAGAAGGCCGGGGCTGACAACGCCGGTGTATTTGTCAAAAATACGTACGAGATCATGCCCAGCCCGGGTGCGATTTTTGGGAGGGGAGCCTTCAACCTTTATTATTACTTTGAGGTCTATAATCTTTTCGAGAATATTTCCGCCGGGACGTACAAGTCAGTCTACAAGGTAACCGACATCGATGGCAGGGAAGTTGGCGGGCGTGGATTTGTCTATAGAACCAAGAAGCGGCTTTACGACACAAGTATGGAAATCGGCATGGTGAATCTGTCGGATTTGCCATCCGGTAAATACCGCCTTGTCTATGGGATAGCTGATGACTCGAAAACCCTGCTTGCCAGCCGGGAGAAGCTGTTTTATGTTTATAATCCTGATGTTGTGGTGGATGAGACTACCGCACCGACGGATAGTGACTACGGTTTTCTGGGGCACTTAAGCGAAGAGGAGCTGGACGAGGAGTTCGAAAGACTGCTGTTTTTAAGCTCCAAGGAGGAGCGGACAATCTATCGAAGTTTGCAGACGGTGAAGGCAAAACGAGAGTTCCTGGCTTCTGTATGGCTGCGGCCTAACGAAGATAATTTGCCGCCTCAGCTTTTTCGCGAGCAGTACCTTGGGCGCGTTCGCTATGCCGATGAGCGATTCAAGTCTGTGTACAGCCCGGGTTGGCGTAGCGACAGGGGGCGTGTCTTTGTCCTCTATGGAGTGCCTAGCAACATCGAAAGGTTTGCGAGCAGTGAGAGTACGGTCCCTTATCAGACCTGGACCTTTGACGAATTGCGCGGACAGGGTGGCGTTATCTTCGTTTTTGCTGATCAACAAGGCTTTAGCAGGTACGAATTGATCCATTCTACCTTGCGCGGCGAGATAAGCGATGTAAACTGGAAGAGCCAAGTATTTAGAGGGAGTAATGAGAGTGTTTTCAGATAAAATGTTTGCTAGATTGAATCTGGTTGTCGTTCTGCTTTTTACGGTCTCGCTGCTAGTAGTTGGTTGTGAAAAGGAGAAGAAGGTTTTTGTTTCGGTCTTGCCGAAGGTGCTGCTGACTGAATTTCAGTTCAGAGGATTTGTGACCGACCAGGAGGAAGAACTGGTGAGTGAAATCCACAACTTTACCAGAACGGTAACCCGAAGGGATACCGTTAACGGCCGGGAGATATTCGCTTACGCCAGTAATAGTGTGGAGAGTCTATTCTACACAGATGAGGAAGGAACCGTTTGGGAACATGGAAAGAACGACATCGGCGGACGCCTCTTGAAGTACGGGTTTGCCTACAAGCGACCTGTTTTTACCAAAGGATGGCAAATACTGTTGCGGATGGACGATGGAGTAGGTACCGAGTGGGAGACTGCCATCGATACGACTTTTGATGCAATCACCCTTTCAGGGGAAGGGCACAAGATTAGATATATGAAGCACGGTAAAGCACGCTACGATGGCTGGACCGAGACCTTTCTTCCTGAGCCTTATGCAAATATACCGGTGCTTGATGCACACTGGTACGACCTTAAGACAGTGTTCCTAAACGAGACCACCGGTGATACACTGTTTTCTTCTGCTGGTAGCGCGCACCAGTACTTCGCTCCTGACCTTGGAGCGGTCAAGTATATTACTGACTTTGTCAAGACTGAGATTGGCGGGGAGGCAACATCCTTGCAGGGCACCTGGGAGTTGATGAAGAAGCAGATTCCGGGGGAATAAAATTGCCTGCTTCGTGTACCTGTACTGATTCCCATATTCTTGTGATAGCGATTGTGGATATTATACTTTATTCATAAGACCCAAAGTGCTTGTCATCGACACTTTGCTTGGGTAGATTGCTAATCCACGGTTTGTCCTTTCTTTGGTTGGTTAGTCGGAGTACATGGTATGATAAACAACGTTAGGCCGCAGTTGTCCATAGTTTTCAAACTATGGGTCCTGTTTATTTTGCCATGCGTATCGCTCGCGCAAGAGGCAATAGTAAGCGGCGTCATCAAGGATCGGAACACCCACCTGGATATCCGTTCGGTGAATGTGTACGTGAAGGGCAGCAAGATCGGGACGACCAGCGACTTTGCGGGCCGTTTTAGTCTCAGGATTCCGGAAGCCAGCCAGAATATCACCATCAGTTTCCGACATATCGGGTATATCCAGCGTGAAATCCCATTGAGTGATCTTGTAGCGCAGGACAAGATCTATCTGCAACCGCGGGTGATTCCATTACAGGGTGTGCAAATTGATGAGGAGGGTTTGGCGCGTCCGGAGATTTACAAAGATCTACCACAGACTGTCTCGGTCATTGACGCAAGTGAGTTCGAGATTCGCGGGTATATAGACGCGGGCGATCTCCTGCGCATCGACCATAGCGTTCAGGTCAGTGAAGAAATAAGCGGGAAAAAGACCGTTGCCATCCGCGGTGGTAATGCGGATGAAGTGGTGGTGCTGTTCAATGGTGTGAAGATGAACAACACATTTGACAACACTTTCGACCTGTCACTTATCGATTTGGAAGACCTCGAGCGATTTGAGGTAATTAAGGGGAGCAATACAGCGCTTTACGGCCCCGAGGCGTTTTCGGGCGTGATTAACATTGTCCCAAGGGTGGAGCAGGATTACACGCTGAGATTTCAGCAACGGCTGGGAACCTATCGCTCGGGGAACTGGGGCTTGCACTTGTATCGGCAGTTTAACCGGCTGTACGGTTCTTATAGCATTAAGCGAGGTGGACTTAGCAGGAGCATCGTTGATAGTGGTGGTGACTTGGACAATAGTTCTATCCACCATACTGCAAACCTCGCGTACCGTGTCGGGAACAACGGCGGGGGAGCGGGAAGTGGTACCTTGAGCGCTATGTGGGTGTATACATCGCTTGACCACGATGAGCAACGGGATTTTGTGCGTACCATCGACAACTCTAACAACCTGCTGTCGCTGCGCTACTCGGGTGCCATCGGCGGTCTGCGCGATTTGGACCTGTCGTTCTCCTACAAGAATCTCGAAGAGGATCAGCTGTTTCTGGCTTTAAGAACGGTACGGGATCGCGATATTAAGGATCGCACGTACATATTTGACTTGAAGAAAGAGATCGCAGTGTCGGATGTGGATTTATTGTTTGGTTATAACTACCAGCGCAGTGAATTGGATTTCCTTGATCGATTTCAAACGCAAGCTCTGGAGGATATCGGCCTGGAAGAGGGCGGCTTCACCAGGAGCCACCATGGTGCGGTGGGTATATTGAAGTATCACGGACGGCCCGATTCGGAATTTCTGCACAAAGTTGATTTGGATGTGAGCGCCAGGTATGATCGCGTTAGCGACCATCAGAGTGATGCGGTCTTGCGTTTGGATATTCCGGGCTCGACGAGCAGCGGTCCGGGTTTATTTGATGACCGGAGCTGGTCCGAAACCATGGCGAAAGCCGCTATCAAGTTTTCAGGTTATCAGAGGGATTTGTCTTTTAACGGCTACATGAACTTTGGCGCCAATACCAAATTCCCAACCCTTTTCCAGCTTATCAGCGTACCGTCGACGAGTTTCGCGGACGGGCGGGAACCCAGTTTAAGCCCAGAGAAGATCCGTAGCCTGGAGGTTGGGGCGGATCTAAGCCGGGAGATTCGGGAACACAAAAACATCTACGGCTGGCGGGTTGCCGGGAGTTATTTCCAGAATCACTACGAGAACAAATTTGTCGAAATTAGCAACCCCTCTTTCCCGGTGAGTGAGTTTGAAAATGTTGACAACGCACGGATATCCGGCTTCGAAGGGGTGGGCAGTATTTTCTTATTTGACAAGAAAGTCTCGGTCGATGTTGGTATCGCCAGATATTTTATCCCTGAAAAAACAGCCTTCCCATTTAAGTCCGATACCAAACGAACCGTGACCTTCAATGTCAACCATGCCGGGTATGCGTTCCAGGTTCTGTGGTTTAAGGAAGGTGCGCAGACAGGAAGGGTGAGGTTCAGCGATGGTGTTCTCGGGGAGTTCAGTTTGGCGAGTACAACTAACATGGATGCGCACATCAGCAAAACGTTCGAAATCGGCAACCTGAAACTATTTGGGAATTTTAGTGGCCGAAATCTTTTTAACGACAGGGATGCTACCCTGGAGGGTTTGGCTCTGAGGGACCGGCGTATTTATCTTACGGTGGGAGCGCAGTATTGATCTTGTTTTTGTACAATACATTACGGCGTTTCGCCCTCACATTGTGCGGCACAGTGGCGTTGCTAGGGTGCGAAAGCAATCCCATTGGTGATGACGATATCACAGGCGGGAGGTTAACTGTTCGTGGCGAGGTCGTCGTAAGCGGTGGCAGCGATGAGGACGTCCTGGTTTGGCTTGAGGACTTTGACCTGAGTACTCGCACCGATGCGGCCGGCGACTTTTCTATCACTATCCCACCAGCCGATGTTCAATCTGCCCAGGGGGGAGTCACGGGCGGCTTTAAGCTTTACTTTTATTTAGGCAACTTCAGGCTGGAGTCTAAGTCTGTTTTGGTCCAGAATGGAGAGTTTGTTTATTCAGAAGGCGCGCTCGACGAGGCAGGGGCATTGAGACAGCCGGTACATATGATTCCGTTACTGGAGATCAAGACAGTGGTCTTGCCAGATACTATCTTTATTGGTGAGTCGGTTGTCTTTTCCACGCGGACATTCCTGAGCACCGGTGAGAGGGACACCGTTGATATCTATTTCCCACGGGACTTGAACGGGCGCATTAACCCGATGATTTTTCGTGAAGTAAACTCCAACGGAGTATACGTTTTTGATGGCACAACGGTCGGCGTTGCCGAGCCGGATACTATTAGGATTACAAATTTATCCCCCAAGGAAATCGTCCTGGTGACGAGAGCCAGTACCAACGATCTGCCTCTAGGCACCTATGAGGCAATACCTTACTTGTTCATTGTGAGTGAGGAGATTCCCAGTGGGTTGCTCGAGCACGTGGGTGCTGATCGCCTGGAACTGGGTGCTGGCTATCTAGACAATCCTTTTGTTCGCGATCTTTCCCCCTTGCATGTGCTTGAGGCGGTTGTCGAAGGGTCATAGGGCCTTATTGTCATTTAGATTCTTCACGATGCCGGGATATAGGTATGAGAGGCTTTTACTGCTCAACCGTCGCCTATTGTCTTTTACTTCTGAGTTGCGAAGAGAGTGCGGTCAGTAGTGCCGACGAAATAGTCGCTGCAAGGAGAACAGTGCGTGGCCGAGTAGAGTTGGGAACGAGCGGGAATCCCGAGAACGTCTATGTCTGGCTCGATGGCTTTGATATTGGTACCCGGGCTGACGCTCGCGGTTTCTTTGAACTGACTCTGCCGCCGCCTGACCTGCAAAGCACCTCCGGTGTTACCGGTGGTTTTACCCTCTACTATTTCGTCGGTAATTTCACATTGGAGAAAGCCAGGTTGTTGGTTAGGGGGGGTGAGTTGGTGTCTTCGGGTGAACTCAATCGGCTACAGGACGTGATCGAGACCAAGCGCTTGCTGCAAACATTGCGCATCAGCACCGAAGTCTCACCAGTGACAGTGGCTCTAAGTGAGATTGCGGTCGTTGCCGGAAAATCGGATGTGCTTGTGAGTGTCAATGTGACGTTGCAGGCTGTGCGTGATTCCGTCGAGGTGTTGTTTCCTGGAAAGGTCGGTTCCTTATTCGGGCCGTTGTTTTTTAGGAATGTCGATACGGGTGCGGTGACCATTCTGAGTTCGACGGTTGCCAGTCCCGTGGACAGGGACCTAGTGAGCGTCGGCGCTCAGGAGGAGATACGCGTGATGGTGAGGCCACTGTTGCCGGAGGATTTGCTCCCGGGTTTCTACGAAGTCATTCCATACGTTCTTGTGACCAACCCTGACCTCCCGCCGGGACTAATTCGGAGTCTCGGCGTTGTAATTGAGGAGTTCGGGCCGGACTATGTCAGGATACCTTTTCAGCGGGAGGGTCAGAGTAGGTTCTTCCGCGTCACACCTTAGCGCACCTGATCGACCTTTTGTGGACAGCGTTGTTTGGCGTTTGCTTGAGTAGCGGGGGCGCACATCTTTCACACCTTCAAAATAACTGTCAAACGGCGCTTGTTTAGAGATGAGTTATTTATTATAATTAAATTAGGTATTGTTGAGGGCATCATTAAGCAAAACTGGAGATTCGAATTGCTGCAAAATAGACATCGGATTGCGCTTTTACTTGGTACAGTGCTAATCATCCTCGGTTTTGGGTGTCAGGGGCTGCCATCCGGCGATGCGCCGAATCGGGAGATAGTAGGTAGATGGCACCTGCTTACGTTGACAGATATGCAGGATGACCTGACGCTGAAAGCCGGGATCAAAACCGACATCGGTGAAGGTGAGATGCGCAACGTGAACATCAAGTCACACTTTTCGGATGACGACCGTTATGAGACAATCTGGCGGGTAATATCCTCGCGGCCAGGATACAGACAGGATGTTTATGAGGATACCACCCGCGGGTCTTACCAGATCAGCCTTGATACACTGAAGACAACGAATAGCCTCACCGGTGAGACCGAAATAAGCATCTTTACCGTAAACGGTGATCGCTTGACCTTGCGACACGCTACTTCTGTGTTGGTTCTGCAACGCCAGGTTTCTGACAACAAATAGCCGGTGATCGTACACAACGGTTGCTTCCTATCTCTGACTGCGAGCTTGAAACCTGCCATCATCGTAGCAGTGGTGATGGTCAGTTTTCAAAACGGATGGTTCGCAGCTGGCGCCGTTATGAGTGAGAAATATCGCCCTGGTGTCAGCGCGTGGCCCAAGCCCTTTCTGTAGTTTTCTCAAATTCGTTCGTTTATTCTGCAGCCACCCAGCCCATTCGCCTCTGTTGTCTGGTATTAGAGACCAGGTTATGCTGGGCCCCCTGCTATTCGAAAGCTCGCCTGCCAGTGCCTGCTTAGGCGCGGGTGCCATAGTTGAATCGCAGTGAACTTCGTTGCTCGCGACTGAAGGGTCGACCGCTCATTCCATTGGAATGGGCCTGCCTGAAGCGGACATTACAGGCGATCTTGTGAGTTGCTGTGTTCCAGGAACAGAGCGCCGCGGTGGCACGACTTTGGGACTGAGTCGACTATTGCTTCGGTTCGGCAACGGGCCAGATTTCATTTGCCAAAAGGACTTGGAATGGCTTAATTCTATCTGTCCAAGTCTTCATCTATTTGTCCGCAGTTTATCAGAACCATATCAATGGCCAGAACGTCACAGCTTGTACAGGTTGGGAAGCGCAGGATCGATCTATCGAATCTGCAAAAGATTCTCTTCCCGGAAACCGGGGTGGTTAAGGCCGAGGTGGTCCAGTACTATCTTAAAATCGCGCCGACTATCTTAAGTCACATTAAGGGGCGTCCATTGTCGTTGGTGCGTTTTCCTGATGGTGTGGCGGGCGAACGGTTTTTCCAGAAGAACAGACCAGGTTGGACACCTGACTGGCTGGAGCATGTTAAACTCGGTGAAGGCAAGGACCCTGACTACATTATCGCGACCGAGGATGCTTCGCTGGTTTGGCTGGCGAATTTAGCCTGCCTCGAGATTCACCAGTATCATTGCCGCAGCCCGCATTTTCAGCATGCTGACTATTTCGTTTTCGACCTGGATCCGCCGGAAGGTGAGGTCTTCGGGCGTGTGCAGGAAGTTGCTTTTAGGCTGAAGCAGCATATAGAACAGTATGGTTACTTTCCATTTGTCAAGACGACCGGTGGCAAAGGATTGCACATTGTCGTACCGGTTCAGGCAAAATGGGACTTCCCTACCGTGTTTGAAGCTGCGCTCGTCATGGCCAAGCCCTTTGTGTCCGCAAACAGCCAATCCACGACTTTACACATCAAGAAAGATGCGCGCAAAGGGAAAATACTCATCGACATTTACCGTAACCGGGCCGGACAATCGATCGTCTCGCCGTACAGTTTGCGCGGCAGTGGCAGTGCGCCGGTCTCTATGCCGCTGACATGGGAAGAATTAGAACGGGTGCAAAGCCCCGCTGAGTTTGATGTACGGAATGTTGTTGAGCGAGTCATCAAGGAAGGCGATGCATGGGAAGGGATCGGGGCCTACGCTGCGCATTTACACACAGAGAAACCTGCTGCAGCGCCGCAAGCTGTCAGCTTACCCCCCTCAGGGAAGAGAAAGACGCCCGAAGCGTTGGATGTTTATGCAAAGAAGCGCAGCTTTTCCCGCACGCCTGAACCCAGTGCCGAGGTGGCTGTCGGAGCAGGGAACGGTTTTGTGGTTCATCGGCATCACGCCAGCCGGTTGCACTACGATTTACGCCTGGAGCAGGATGGCACACTCAAATCATGGGCCGTCCCGCGCGGCCTGCCACCCCGGCCGGGCATCAAGCGGCTGGCAGTGCAGACTGAAGATCACCCTATGAAATACCTGACGTTTGAGGGTGAAATCCCTAAGGGTGAATACGGCGGGGGGATGATGTGGATATACGCGCTCGGAAAGTACGAGGTGACCAAGAAAAAGAAGGACGGCATGTATTTTCGCCTGCAGAGTAAGGAGTTAAGCGCCGAGTACAGAATTTATCAGACAAAGGGAAACGAGTGGCTTTTGGAGCGTCTGGACACTTCCCAGATCGATTGGCTGCAGGATGAAATAGATCCGATGCTCGCACAGAGTTTAAGGAATCCCCCCGTCGGGGAAAACTACATCTATGAGGTGAAATGGGATGGCATTAGGGCTTTGTTTTCCCTGGACGAAGGCAAGTTACGTATTCGAAGCCGTAATCAGAACGACATCACCGACAGTTTTCCTGAGCTGTTGGTGCCGGAGCAGGCCTTTCGGGCGACGTCGGCGTTATTTGATGCCGAGATAGTCTGCCTCGACCCGGCTGGACGCCCGGATTTCAGGAAGGTGATCAAGCGGATGCAGCTGCGTAGCGCAGGCGCAATTGAACGCGCCCGGCAAACGAATCCGGTCGTATGTTACATCTTCGACTGTCTCTATCTGGATGGCCGCCACCTGACCAACGATCCGCTGATACGTCGGCGCGAGTGGATGACGGATACTATCAAGAGAGACACGCCGTATCGTGTAAGCGAATACGTGACGACCGGTAAGCAATTGTTTGAGGCATCCCGCCAGATGGGGCTGGAAGGAATTGTCGCCAAGGACTGTACCAGCAAATACCTGCCCGGTAAACGCAGCGGGAACTGGTACAAAATCAAGGCGCGTCAGACCACGGAATGTCTGATCATCGGATATACCAAAGGTAGAGGCGGGCGCGCGACAGCGTTCGGCGCGCTGCAATTGGCACAGCGAAATGAGGCCCAGCTCATCTATCGCGGCAAAGTCGGAACGGGGTTCGACAGCAATCTGCTGAAGAGCGTTTTTAGCGCGGTTCAGGAAATAGAAACCGCAAAGCGTCCGGTCGAGGAGAAACCACCCGACAACGCGAATACCGTCTGGCTTCAGCCCAGGCTGTATTGTGAGATTGAGTACGCCTCCATAACTAAGAACGGCACTTACCGTGAGCCGGTTTTTGTCAGGCTGCGGCCGGACTTACAGGAACAATAACTTGCCCATTGTGTGGCGCACACAAATGCAACCAATAAGGGGAGCACAGAATGAAAGTCGTCAAGTGGGCATTAGCCGTCTTAGGAATCATCTTGATCGCTATCCAATTCGTTCCTGTGGACCGCAGTAATCCACCGGTCGAATCAGAAGTTGTCGCGTCGGTCCTGGTTCGGGATATTCTCGAGCGTTCCTGTTACGATTGCCATTCGCATGAAAGCAAGTGGCCCTGGTATGGTTATGTCGCACCGGTCTCATGGCTGGTAGTCCATGATATAACGGAAGCAAGGGAGCACCTCAATTTTTCTACCTGGAGTCGGTATTCAGTAGAGGAAAGGCGTGGCATCTGGTCGGAAATCCGGGAAGAAGTGGAGGCGGGGTCCATGCCTTTGTGGTTTTACCTGCCCCTGCATCCGCAGGCAAAATTATCCGATGAGGACTTAGGCACTCTAAGCGATTGGGCCGAAAGGCATGGACAAGGCTACTAACCCCGGCCCTAGAAGTCCGTGCAGGGCAGTCTGGTTTAGCTTGACAATTTAAATAATATCAAGTAGTTTGACTTAATTCAATTGTCTGTAAGCTACGTATTTGCGAGGGTACCTATGCGAGCTATTTGGAGAGGCCATATTCGATTCTCACTGGTAACCATCCCGGTGCGGATTTATAATGCCATAGAAACCGCAGAAACCATTCGTTTTAATCAGCTTCACAAAGACGACAACAGCCCGGTCCGATATGAGAAACGCTGCAAGAAATGCGATGAAGTTCTCAAGCAGGAAGATCTGGTCAAAGGATATAAATATGAACCCGACCAGTACGTTATCATCAAACCGGGCGATCTGGAGAAGCTGAAGCTCAAAAGCACGAAGGTCATTGAGATCCAGGGCTTCGTGGATGCATCCGAGGTCCCGGCGACGCTATACGATGCGCCCTATTTTGCCGGGCCTGACGGGGAGGTCGCCTCCAAAGCATACGCCTTGCTTTGTGAGACTCTGCGACGCAGCAACAAGCTCGGGATCGGAAAGGTCGTGCTGCGTGATCGCGAGAGCGTCATGCTGATGGCGCCGCATGCGGACGGTGGATTGATCATGTACAAACTGCGCTATCCGCAGGAGGTGCGGGCGGTCAAAGATGTGCCACAGCTTGATGATGCTGTAGCGGATGAAGATCAGCTCAAACTGGCTCAGACTCTGGTCGACTCCATGAGCAAGTCTTTCGACCAGATCGAGCTACGGGACACTTACAAAGATGCGGTCAAGGAACTAATCGCGCAAAAGATCGACGGAAAGGAAGTGGTCGCCATCGAGGAAGAAGAACAACCGGTGGTCGACATTATGACGGCGCTGAAGGCGAGTATCGAGCAAGCAGCAGCAGAAAAAAAGCCGATGAAAAGAGCCACGGGCAAGAAGGCGGGCGCCGAAACAAGAAAACGGCGAAAGACGGCATAGCACAAACCGATGGCAAATGTCCTTTCTTTACCAACCCAACCGCCTGCCAAGTTTGGCTTTGCACGAGTCAGACGGCGTAAGAAGCCAGACCCGGAACGACACGGCCAGCTAAACCTGTTTAGTGAGTCCGCCCGCATTGTAAGCTTGCCGGCGCGGCTGAGCCCTTTCGAGGAGGCGCTTCATGTTGACGGACAGGACGATGCCCAGGCCCGCACCTTATACGGTAAAGCGATCTCGGCTGGTGATTGTGTCGCGGATGCTTACTGCAACCTGGGTATTCTCGAATCGAAACAAGGCCTGACCGAAGAGGCGTTCAACTGCTTTGCCGAGTCACTCGCGGAGGATCCGAGACACTTGGAGTCACACTTCAATCTCGGCAATCTTTATTTTGACATCGAAGATATGCGGTTGGCCCGGGAGCATTATGAAATCGCTGCTAGAATCGCCCCGACTTTCGCCAATGTCTACTTCAATCTGGGCCTGGCCCTGGCAACCGCGGGGGACCTAAAGGGAGCAATCTCAGCCCTTGGTAAGTACAGGGAGCTCGTTTCCGGCACTGAGGGATGTAAGGCAGACGATTTGTTGCACAACCTGCAGCATTGCGTTTCTGCACGGGGCTGACAAGTGCTGGAGGATTCATCTTCGAGTTTTTGATAGAAATGCGCTCTCTCCGACTTTTGCCGGGTGTGAAGATATTTTCCGGGTTTTAAGAATCCAGACGGCGTTTTTCTCACTCCGAATAAAATCTCCCTGATCATACAGAGGCATTAGCCTCAGAGAGTCTGGCACTATTTTGGCTATATTGTAACATTTCGTAAATCTGACGAACACTCTCACCAGGCCGGCGACGGTTTTGCGACCTCTCGGTTTTGCCGGCATCCCCGGTGCAAGTCTGCTTTGACAGAGTAGTGATCCAGCGTGACGCCCATGACCGGTCGTCATACATCTTGAATGAAGCAATTACCACGTCTTGGGAGAAGAATTATGAAGGAATCGACGAACAAGGGGTCCAGGTCATCAGAGTGGCAACAGAAATTAGTCATTTTTGTTTCTAGCTTCTTGCTTTTTGAGACCTTGACCGGCCTGGCAATTTACCTGTTACCATTCAATGTCACAAACCAGACAATGGTGATATTGCACACAGTCCTTGGTCTGGTTTTCGTTATTCCTTTTGCATGGTACCAGATTCGGCACTGGCTCATTTATCGCAGTCAAAGCATGACTCATCTTAAGCTGACCGGTTACTTGGCAATGGCAATCACCATTGCGGCGGTCATTTCCGGCCTGGTTTTGACTTTCCAGGCTTTGTTTCAATATCGAATTGGGCCCGCGTGGGACCTGGTCCACATTATTGCTACGTTTGCTCTGATTGCCTTCTTGACGCCACATATCGTCTTGATCTGGTGGCGCGATTATCGAAGTGCGCGTACGGAGGCAATGAATGCCGTAGCAGCCGCAGAGAAAAGTTATGGCCTGCAGACAATTCTCGCCACAGTCCTTTTATTTGTTTTGGTCGGCCTGTTCACGTATGCTTATGAGCCGTTGCAACTGCAGAATGAGTTTCCGGAGGACTACAGTTACCTCTATGGCCCTGACCGGCCTTTCGCACCCAGTCTGGCAAACACGTCAACCGGGGGTGCGTTCGATACGCGCTCGCTGTCTGGCTCAGAGGGTTGTGGTCGCTCAGGGTGTCACGAAGAGATCGTTTCGGAGTGGCAGGTGAGCGCACACGCTTATTCGGCCAAAGATCCGGCATTTCAGGCTGTTCAGGAAGTGATGGCAAAACAGAATGGAGCTGAGTCCACCCGTTACTGCGGCGGCTGTCACGACCCGATTTCCCTGTTTTCTGGTGCCAAGAATATTTTCAATGACAACCTCACGAATTTGGCCGGCTATCAGGAAGGCGTCTCCTGCATTGCGTGCCACGCAATCAAAGAGACAGACATAAAAGGCAATGCCAACTATGTTATGACACAACCGAAGCGCTATATGTTTGAGTTGCATGAGGGACGGGCGGCCCAGATAGTTAGTGATTTTCTTATCCGTGCCTATCCGAAGCAGCACATCGAGAGTCTGCAGCATCGCCTTTTCAAAAGTCCCGAGTTTTGCGCGGCATGCCATAAACAGTTTATCGACCAGGAAGTAAACAACGTCGGGTGGGTGCAACTGCAGAATCAGTACGATAACTGGCGCAAGAGCCGCTGGAACCATCCCGATGATCCGGAAAAAACCGTCGAGTGCCGCGAGTGCCACATGCCACTGACCGACTCAAAAGACCCTGCCAGTGGCGATGCGCTGGACTACAATCGCAACACCAACGATGGCAAACACCGCAGCCACCGCTTTTTGGCAGCAAATCAGTTTGTGCCCAAGTTGCTCGGCCTGCCGGGTGCCGACGAACATACGGCGCTCACCGAGCAATGGCTGCAGGGAGAATTCGACATACCGGAAATAGCTGATAAGTGGCAGAAAGGACCTGCCGTCCCGATCACACTGGACGTCCCGGAGGAAGTTAAACCTGGTGAGAAAGTCAAGGTCGTGGCGAACATGATCAACAACAAGGTCGGGCATGACTTTCCCACCGGACCACTGGACATTATTCAGGCCTGGGTCGAGCTGACCGTTAAGGACGAGAGTGGGCGTCTGGTCTATCATTCCGGCGGCATCGACGACCGAAACTTCATCAAGCCCGGCGCCTTCATTTTCAAAGCTGAAGCTGTCGACCAGTATGGCAACCTTATTGACCGGCACAACCTGTGGGAAATGGTCGGCGTGCGTTTCCGGCGGGCCCTGTTTCCTGGTTTTTCCGACCGGGCGGAATTTGCTTTTCCCTGTCCGTCCAGCATGACGGCTTCCGACGGCGAAGGGCTGCCTCCCGAGTCATTTCAATTTGAATTGCCTGCCACCAATTTGTCGGAGCTGCACGTTAATGCTAAACTGAAATACCGCAAGATCGACCAGTTCCTGCTGAACTTCCTGCTCGGTGAGGAATCCGGTGTGACTGCACCCATTACAGTCATTTCCGAAGACGAGAGAATCATAAAAGTGGCAAAAACCCGGGGGACTTGGTAGTTTATGCTTCCGACTCTTCCACGCCGAAAGCGCCGAGTCCTGTTCACTGTGGTTATCGCCGCGATCCTGCTCGCGGTCATAACCACGGTGGTTGTTCTGATTAGCTTTACGCCTGAAGCCCCGTACCGGCCGGGGGAGAACATTGCCGGCCTTACTTCCGATCTCGACCGTACAATTCCCTCTGACTACCCGAGAGTGCGCTTTAAGGATGTTTCCGCCGAAGCGGGCCTTACGTTCATACACTTTTCCGGCAGGCGCACAACTCAGCTTCCCGAAGACATGGGTTCCGGTGCGGCCTGGGCCGACTACGACAATGACGGCTGGCAGGACCTCTTTGTGGTTAACATGGCCGGCTCACTGGATTTGACTCCCGGGGAGTTGCAAGCCTCGACGGCGCACTGCGAGCTTTACCATAATAATGGCGACGGTACTTTCACCGAAGTCAGCGCAGCCGCAGGCGTGGATTATCGCGGCTGGGGCATGGCAGCCGCCTGGGGAGATTACGATAATGACGGCTGGACGGATTTGTTTGTCACCAGTTACGGCGAAAATCTCCTGTTCAAAAACAATCGCGATGGCACATTTTCCGGCTGGACGAAACAGGCTGGGCTCGGTGGTCAAAAGGGATTCTGGGCCGGTGCTTCGTGGGCGGATTATGACCGCGACGGATTCCTGGATTTGTATGTTTGTGGCTATGTCAAATATACGGCAGAGTCAAATCAAAGCAGTCTACAATATGACACAGAGGTGCCGTCGAGCATCAATCCTTCCTCATTTTCACCTGAGCGCAACCTACTTTACCGAAACAACCACGATGG
The DNA here is from genome assembly GCA_029262055.1 of Candidatus Zhuqueibacterota bacterium. Taxonomy (GTDB): domain Bacteria; phylum Zhuqueibacterota; class Zhuqueibacteria; order Oceanimicrobiales; family Oceanimicrobiaceae; genus JAJDAD01. The sequence continues at coordinate 51,494 of JAJDAD010000091.1, read as the reverse complement.
CACCTTTAGCGAAGTTGCGATGTTGGCTGGGGTAGCAGATCAAAACGGCCGCAGCCTGTCTGCAGCGTGGTGTGACTTTAACGGAGACTTGTGGCCGGATCTTTATGTTGCGAATGATGTTTCCGACAACTCTTTTTTCATCAATACCGGGGATGGCAAGTTCCACGAAAATGGCAATGACTCGTGGGTTTCGGATTATCGCGGTGCAATGGGCATTGCCGTCGGCGACTGGGACGGCGATTCCGACATGGATATGTTTATCACCCACTGGATCGCTCAGGAAAATGCGCTGTACAGCAATTTGTCGGCACAATTCGCCAGCGCAGCCGTCGCTCGCGGCCGGCGAGTAAAATTTGCGGATGAGGCGGATCGTTATGGCTTGGGTCAGATCGCGCTCGACTTCATCGGCTGGGGCACGTCGTTTTTTGATTATGACAATGATGGCAAGCAAGACCTGTTTGTGGCAAACGGGAGTACATTTCAGCAAAAGGACATGCCCTGGTTGTTGCAGCCCATGCCGTCCAAATTATTTTGGGATAAGGGAAGACAAGAAGGCTTCTTCGATGTTTCATCAGTCAGTGGCGAGTATTTTGCGCAGCAATACGTCGGCCGTGGCGCCGCGTTTGCGGACTATGACAACGACGGCGATATCGATATTTTCGTTCTCAATAATGGCGGCCCTGGAATTCTGCTGCGCAATGAGGGCGGGGAACAAAAGAACTGGCTGAAGGTATTTGTACAGGGACGCAAATCAAATCGTTCAGCCATTGGCACGAAACTGCGTCTCGTGACCGGAAATTCGGTCCAGGTGCAACAAGTGGGCGCGCAAAGCTCGTACTGTTCCCAAAACAGTCTTGTGTCCCACTTCGGCGTCGGCACTCACAGTAAAGTCGACACGCTCGAGATCGAATGGCTAAGCGGCCGGACACAGATTTTCACTGGCCTTGCGGCCAACCAGGTTCTGAGTGTGATCGAGGGGGAAGGTTCAAACATAGGCTCTGACTCTCTGCAGAGATGAAGCGTGCAGCTTATTTTTTAGGGGCAGCTATTCTGTTGCTGTTTTTGGGGATCACCGTTCGGAAAATCACATCGCCCGGACAGACGGCGTCAAGCGAGAGCGCTGGGATTTCTCCGGCTGAGAAACGTAAGGTGGAAGCATTCTGGCAGGTTTACAGAGAAGCCACCACCGAACGCATCGCCGGCAGAATCGCAGCGGCGGCCCAAAAGTATGAGCAGGCGCTTTCGCTCAACAAAGTGCACGAGAATACTCTGTATTATCTGGGTAACATGTACTTTGAACTTCGTGAGTTTGACAAGGCCGAACGCCTGTGGGAAGAGTTGCTCACGGTTAACGCGACCAACGCTCGTGCACATTTACAGTTAGGCAATCTCTATCTGAGGTTTGACAGCGCGGCGTTTTTTGACCTGGACAAAGCTGAGCTTGCGTTCAAGCAGGCGCTGGCTATCAACAAGGAGGAAACCGGCGCTTCGCTGCGGCTGGGAGAGACCGCGCTGCTGCAGGGAGACCTGCCCCTGGCACAGTCTTACCTCGAGAATGTGATAGGTTCCAACTCGCAAAGTGTGGAGGCGTACTTTCTGAGGGGCTACCTTGCCTGGAAAAGAGGTGAGCCGGCGGAGGCAACAGCTTTCCTGCGTCAGGCACGCAAACACAGCGCCCCGATGAAGTCTGCTACCGGTGTTCCGGGAGAGGGTGACACCAAGTCCGGGAAAGTATTTCACGTATCAGTGGAAGTTTCCCCTTTTGCTTCATTCATCATGGAGTTAGCCGCACTGGATGAAGCGACCCTGCAGGACCAGACCGACCCAAAATATCAGGCTGTGGATGCATTTCTTAGCCGAATAGCAAGGGGGGAGAACCTTTGATCGAAGCCGGAGGCTGCTGCAAAATGACAGCGCCCGGCAGATTTAACTTTCTATTTGCGGTTTTACTAGGAATTGTCCAGACCGATTGTTAGCATGGTGCACCGGAAACTGTTTTTTATTGTCTTGATTTTTCTCTTGTCCGGGTGTTCTCCCGAGAAGGAAAAATCCGGGCCCGTGGTGGGCAGCACAGTCTCGCAGGAGCAGCTCAGCAGGGGCATCAAGCTCCTACAGCAAGAGCGGTACTTCAACGCGGTAAGGGCTTTCGAGAGAATCCTGGAAACCAACCCGAACGCCGCAAAAATCTACTACTATTTGGGATTGTGTTACGTGGGGCAAAATGTGCTGGGTAAGGCAGAGGCATCCTACCTGAGAGCAGTTGAACTTGACCCCGATTTTGCCTTAGCGCACGGCAAACTCGGTCTGCTTTACTATGAGCGCAACCAGGACTCTGCCGCGGAGAAAGAGCTGACAAAAGCGATCGCTCTTAACCCGGAGCTGGCGGAAGCTCACAACGGCCTGGCGCGGCTTCTTTTAGACCGCGGGAAATACGATGACGCCCTTGCGGCCTTTAGCAAAGCCCTCGCACTTGCACCGCAACGTCCCGAAGTCCATTTCGGCCTGGGCATGCTGCACGGCAAGCAAGGGCAATACCCGCAGGCTTTGCAGGCGTTCAGGAAAGCCTTGAGCATTAACCCGGACTTTATTGAAGCATATTATCATCTCGGCAATATATACATGCGTACCGGCCAGCGTGATTTGGGGGAGCAAGAGTTACAGACATATGAGAAGTTGCGAACAGAAAGGGAGGAGATTTACCAGTACCGGTCGATTGTCCTCCGGAACCCGAAACGGGCATCGGCCCATTTTGACGTGGGCCTGGCATACGCCCGGCAGGACAAACACCTGGAAGCAATCGACGCGCACCTGCGTGCCCTGCAACTCGACCCGATGTTTACTCCGGCCCAATACCACCTGGGACTGGCATATCTTAACGTAGATCTAACCGGTGAAGCCGAGGTTGCTTTCCGGGAGGTCCTGGCACATGAGCCTGAACATACTGAAGCAAAACATGAACTCTTCTTGTTGCAAAACAAATCCAAAACAGCCAGATAGTTGCGGAGGATACAGCCGTTTGCTGCTGCCGTTCATCTTCCTGCTGTGCCTGAGCCTGGGCTGTAGAGGCGACGTGGAACCGTCCGAAAAAAGCAACAACGCCGACGGCGGAGCCCCGGACGAAACTGCAGTGCAGTTCACGGATGTCACTCTCGAGTCCGGGATCGATTTTACGCATTCCAATGGCGCCAGCGGGTCGAAGTATTTGCCGGAATCAAATGGCTCCGGCGCGGTCTTTTTCGACTATGATAATGACGAAGATATCGATCTTTATCTGGTCAACAGCTCTGACTTTGCAGACCGGCCATCCGCGGCTGCGCCGACCAACGTTTTGTACCGCAACAACGGCGATGGCACGTTCAGCGATGTCACGGCGGTCTCCGGAGCCGGACACCCGGGGTACGGTCAGGGAGCGGCCGCAGCCGATCTCGATAATGACGGGGACCAGGACCTTTACATTACCAACCTGGGCGCGAACGTTCTGTATCGCAACAATGGCGATGGCACGTTCACGGATATCACTGAACTTGCCGGAGTCGGAGATACCGGCTGGGGCGCGAGCTGCGCTTTCGCGGATTTTGACAACGACGGCTACCTGGATCTGTACGTGGTCAATTATCTTGATTTCACTTTGGAAACGCACACGGACTGCAGCATCGCGGGATACCCGGTTTACTGTGGCCCGGACTCGTATAATGGCGTAGCCGATGTCCTCTACCACAACAACGGCAGGCAGGCTGACGGGTCAATTACATTTACCGACGCCACCAGTAGCTCCGGCGTTCTTAATCCCGCCGGCAAGGGCCTGGGGGTTTCTGTGTGCGACTACGACAACGACGGCGATGTCGATATCTATGTGGCGAATGATATGGTCAGGAATTTCCTTTATGAGAATCAGGGCAACGGTTCTTTCAAAGATGTTTCGCTTTTGACCGGAGCCGGGTACAATGAGGCCGGCCAGGCCGAGGCCGGCATGGGGACGGATTTTGGAGATTTTAACCAGGATGGCCTGATGGATGTCTTGGTCACCAACTATCAGGGAGAGACCAACACGCTGTACGTGAACGAAGGCAGCGGGCTTTTTGCGGACGTAGCTCTGTCCACCGGCATCGGTCGACCGAGTTGGCGATATTTGGGCTGGGGAGTCAGGTTCTTTGACTACAATAATGATGGCGATCTGGACATTTTTGTCGCCAATGGCCATATCAATACCAACATAGCGGAATGGGATGACATCGGGACCTACGCGCAGAAGAACCTGTTGTTTGACAATTCCGGTCCGGACGCAACGCCGCCTTTCGTCTTCCGGGAGATCTCTGACCGGATGTCCCGTGACTTCTTGCAGGAAGAAGTCAGCCGCGGCGCCGCTTTCGGCGATTATGATAATGACGGTGATATGGACATCCTGGTGACCAACGTCGGTGATGCACCAAACCTTCTGCGCAACGACGGCGGGAACAGCAACAACTGGCTCATGCTGAAGCTCGTCGGTGTGCAGAGCAACCGGGATGCCATCGGCGCGGAAGTCAGGGTCGTGTCCGCAGGGTTGGTCCAACGCCAGCAACTGCAGGGAGGCTCGAGTTATCTGTCCCATCATGATCCGCGCTTGCTTTTTGGGTTTGGCAAGCGCACCAAAGTCGATTCGATAGTGGTAAAGTGGCCGGGGGGAACGATACAAACCATGCAGAATGTCGACGTAAATCAGATGCTTACCGTGCGCGAGAAATAGCTGGTGTTTGTGTTGCTTCCTGCCTACTTTGAATCTTAACAATGAACAAATTGAGCCTTGAGGAAAGGAGAAAATATGAGCAAGCTGACCAGGCGTGAATTTCTAAAACAGGTAGGCCGCGCCGGCGTCGGTGGCACGGCGGCGGTGTTACAGGGCGGTTCTATTCTCTCGACCCTCGTGTCATGCCAGGACCAGGGAGATCTCGACCCGTTAAAGAGCGGTACGTTTCTGCGCGCGATTCCGTTCGTCGATGAAGGAAACCTGCCGTTCAACCAACTGATTGGCGAAGGTCTGGATGCGCGCAAGTTTTTCGATCTCGCCACCGTCAAGGCCTCCGGGCAAACAACCCCGAATGATCTTTTTTTCGTACGTACGGGCACTCCGGACCTGCCGAAGGCCTTACAGCCATGGCCGGTAAAAATCGCTCCGGGCCAGGGCAGCGCACAAACCGTGGCCATCGATGAGCTGATCCCCGCAGCAGCCCCGCTGGGCCCATGTCTGCTGGAATGCGCCGGCAATGATCTGTACTCCCATTTTGGTTTGATGGGCGTCGCCGAATGGAGCGGCATACCCCTGGTTGAGATACTCAAGAAGTACAACTTTCCGAGAGATGGTCTAATCAAAGTCACCGGTTTTGACAAGCACAAGAAGCCGGGGCTGGATTCGGTCGAAGGTGCGAGCTGGCTTTTTCCCTGGTCGCAGCTTGAGGAGAGCAGCGCTTTCCTTGCGACTGAAATGAATGGGACTCCTCTCGCCAATGATTTCGGCAGCCCGGTGCGGCTGGTGGTGCCCGGCATGTATGCCGCCGCGCATCTCAAATGGATCTCCGAAATCACCTTTGAGCCTGAGAATGCACCTTCCACCAGTCAAATGATCGAGTATGCGTCCAAGACCCATCAGTTCGGTGAGCCGGCGCTCGCCAAGGATTATATCCCGCCCGTGATTGATTTTGCGGCGTTGCCGATCCGGATTGAGCAATGGCTGGTGCGTGACAAGATCGCGTATCTGGTCGCGGGGCTTGCCTGGGGCGGCACGAAAGCTCCGGACCCGTTGCTTATTCGGTTCAAGGGAAAAACCGAGTATGTCCCGGTCAAGTCATTTCAGCGCGATCCGGCAGAGCCCTGGTCGCTGTGGTCGCATGTTTGGCAGGATCCGCAGCCTGGGAAGTACCGTATCCAATTACAGGCGCGCGACCGCACCATCCCCACGCGCAGACTCGATGTCGGTTACTACGCGAGAAAAGTACAGATTCCGAAGCAGCCGTAACAGACGCACGCATCATTGGCAGCAGTGTCGAATGCCCGCCGGCAGGTTATTGCTTTCCGGCGGGCTAAAGAAATAACTGCACCTACCGTATTGGCCCACCTGCCAGCCCCATGACACATGTTGCCACAATTCTCCCGTCTTCAGCATCGCAGCCAGGCTGTTCAAGTGTCTGCGCTGTAGCGTCCAAATAGGTTTGACTTTGTTCCGGCTGTTCGCTACTATTCACCTGGATTTGTTCACCATGTCTTGTGTGGAGTGCGGTGACTGTTTCACCGCAGGCGTTGATACGGTCGTGCATTCGTGATAAGGCAACATACTCACAGGTTTGGATACATTCCTTTTCACATGAGTAGTGAAGCTCCAGTGTATGCTTCCGGTCTCTAAACTTTTTACTGTGCGCGTGTCTTATGCAGTCTACATGCTCTTTTAGGTTTGTGCTCACCATGTTGGTCCTCACGGGCCTCCTCCTCATCGGTTGTTCTGGCGACCAGGATTCACAACAAGAAATCGTCGTCTATTCACCGCACGGCAAGGAATTGGTCGGCCATTTCGCGGACCTTTTTGAAGCGAACAATCCCGGCGTGAAGGTGCAGTGGCTCGATATGGGTTCACAGGATATCCTCGATCGTATACGCTCGGAACAAGCCAATCCGCAGGCTGACCTTTGGTGGGGCGCGCCATCCTCGTTTTTTATGAGTGCAGCAGAAGAGGGGCTGTTGCAGGTATACCGCCCAACCTGGGCCGCCGCCATAGATTCGAGCCGGCATGATGCGCACGACCTTTGGTACGGCACATTCCTCACGCCCGAAGTGATCACGTTTAACTCTCAGGTCCTGACACGGGAAACTGCGCCGCAGGACTGGGACGACCTGCTGTCAGAGAAATGGCGCAATAAAATAGCGATCCGCAGCCCGCTCGCTTCCGGGACCATGCGCGCCATATACTCCGCGATGATTTGGCGTTTCTACAAAGATACCGGTTCACCTGAACAGGGTTATGACTGGCTGCTACGGCTGGATGCCAATACCAAGAGCTATCCCGCCAATCCGACGCTCATGTATTTACAAATCGCGCGGCAGGAAGCGCTGGTGACACTGTGGAACATGCCGGACATCGAACTGCAAAAGCAGGTATACGATTATCCCTTCGACTACGTAATCCCGCAAAGCGGCACGCCGGTTCTGATCGAAGGTCTGGCCGTCGTGGCGAACTGTAAACACCCGGAGTTAGCCAGGGAATTCTACGAATTCATAACGAGCGCTGAGAGTTTCTCGGTGCAGGCCCGGGAGTATTTTCGTATTCCGGCCCGGAATGACATTCCCAGAAGTAGTCTCCCCGCCTGGATCGCTGATACCGACATCGAGGCGATGGCAATCGACTGGCAGGTCTTTTCCGACAACTCAAAAGAGTGGATGAAGTACTGGGACAGGAATATCCGGGGAGCAGGGGGCGGTTGATATTGCCACAGATTTTATAAATAGGAATTTCCTGCAAGAGGAGTCAAGATGTTTATTGCAATGAATCGTTTCAAGATCACCCCGGGAATGGAAGACGTGTTTGAAGAGTTGTGGCGTAAGCGCGAGTCCCACCTGGATTCGGTTGCGGGGTTCCGCGAGTTTCACCTGCTTCGTGGGCCGGCGGCTGAAGAATACACGCTCTTTGCCTCGCACACGGTCTGGGACTCGCAGACCGCCTTTGATAACTGGCGCGAGTCGGAGAGCTTTACCAAGGCCCACTCCCGGGCCCGTGCACCGGAGGGCACTTATCTTGGTCACCCTGAGTTCGAGGGTTTTGCAGTGGTTTTGACCCAGGGCAAGGGTTCGGGTGATGACGAATAGAGGCTTAGGAACCCCGGCGCTCTTCCTGTCTTTTTACCTCCCGTAGCATTCCATGTCCAGCGTTTCTCTACATCACATCTCCAAGCGTTTTGGTGAAGTCATGGCGGTCGACGATCTGGATTTTGAGATCGGGCAGGGGCAGTTTTTTAGCTTGCTTGGGCCGAGCGGGTGCGGCAAAACAACGACCTTGCGCATGATTGCCGGGTTCGAGTTCCCGTCCTCCGGACAGATCTTGTTCAACGACCGGGAGGTGACTTATTTAAAACCGAATCTGCGCAATGCCGGCATGGTGTTTCAGAATTTTGCGCTCTTTCCGCACATGACTGTTTTCGAAAACGTTGCCTTTGGCCTGCAGGCCCGGAAAGTTGAACGCAGCGAACAGGAGGACCGTGTGCTCACTGCGCTGATCCAGGTCGACCTCGGCGGCCTGGGAACCAGACCGGTTACCCAGCTTTCGGGCGGCCAGCAGCAACGGGTTGCCCTGGCGCGCGCCATCGTTATCGAACCGGAAATACTGCTCCTGGACGAACCCCTGAGCAATCTCGATACAAAGCTGCGCGAAGAAACCCGCGATCAAATCAAAGAGCTGCAAAAACGGCTGGGGATCACCACGATTTACGTGACCCACGACCAGGGAGAGGCGCTGACCCTGTCCGACCGGATCGCGGTCATGGACAAAGGCGTTTGCCAACAGGTGGGCACACCCACAGAGATTTATCGCAGTCCGGTGAATCCATTTGTCGCCAGGTTTGTCGGTAATTCGAACGTCCTGTCCGGCACGGTCGAGGCGATCGACGCGGACGGAATGCTGGTGAGCATTTCCAGCGACGTTAAACTCCGCGTCGCCCGGACAGAATCCCTGCTGCCGGCGCCGCAAGCGTCCGTGACTCTTAGCATCAGACCCGAGAGCATTCAGTTTGTGTCTAAAACAGTGGACTTGCCCAACGTCTTTAGCGCCGATCTGCAGCGCGTCAGATTTTCCGGTTCGGTCATCGACTCGGAGGTGACGCTGGGCTCCGAAGTTCTGCGCGTAAAAAGCCTGGCCGAAGAGACCGTTCCGGAACCGGGCAGCGCAGACATCTGCATTCATGTCGACCCGGCTCAAATCTATTGCTTCGACAAGTGAAAGCGGCAACGAAAATATGGGAGCGCCACGGTTCGACAATTACCTTGTTGGCTCCGATCTCGTTTGTGCTGCTGGCCTATATTCTCTATCCGCAACTTGAGATTCTCTCCTCCAGCTTTGTCAAGGACGGCAGTCTGTCACTCGCCAACTATCGTGAGTTTTTCGATCTTGAAAGGAGCGCCAGTCTGCAAGCGCTTTGGGGCAGCCTGTACATTTCGTTGCTAACGGTGGTTTTTTCGGCCCTGGTCGGTGTGCCCCTGGCCTATCTTCTCACACACTATGATTTTCCTGCCCGGAGATTGTTTGCTGCCATTGCAGTTCTGCCGATAGTCATGCCGCCCCTGGTCGGTGTGCTGGCCTTCCTATTTTTGTTTGGCGAGAGCGGCATATTGCCGCGAGTCCTTCAGGCTTTTCTGGGCTTGCAACAGGTGCCGTTTGCAGTGAATGGGCTGTCGGCCATTTTGCTGGTGCACACCTATACGATGTATGTCTACTTTTACTTGTTTGCCAGCAGTTTCTTTTCCAGCCTCGATGCATCACTGCTGGACGCTGCCAGAAATCTCGGCGCCGGCAGATGGTTGACTCTGCGCAAAGTGGTCCTGCCATTGATGACGCCCGCGCTAGGCGGTGCGGCTCTGCTGGTCTTTATGACTTCCATGGCGTCTTTCAGCGCTCCCTTCATTTTCGCGGGAGATTTTCGCGTCCTCAGCCTGGAGATCTACAATACAAAACTAAATGGCGAGCTGGATGTGGCGGTGACGCAATCGGTTGTCCTGACGGCTATTTCTATTCTCTTCTTGATCCTGTTGAGAAAATACTCAGAGCGGCGGGAATATGTCGGCGGCAGCAAAGGTGTGAGAGTGCAGCCCCGCCCGGTCAGTCAAGGTTGGGTGAGGCTTCTGCTGGGAGGCGCCGGCATGGCCCTGGTAGTGGCAATGCTCCTGCCCCATCTTACCGTCGTCCTGATGTCCTTCGTGAAGAACGGGACCTGGACCTGGCAGATCTTGCCACCGGCCTACACTCTGGACAACTACAGCAGTCTCCTGAAGGATCCCCGGGTCGCAGAGCCAATCGTCAATTCTCTGAAAATGGCTGCGCTGGCAACGACGGCCAATGTGATATTCGGCGTGGCGGCGGCCTATTTGCTTTTGAGAAAACGCTTTATTGGCAAAAAACTGGTTGAAGCTCTGGTCATGCTGCCGTGGGCCATACCGGGCACCGTTCTTGCCATCAGTCTTATCGTGACATTCAATCGCCCTGGCGTGTTGACCGGCGGGCAGGTGCTGATCGGGTCGTTTTGGATTCTGCCGCTGGCTTATTTTATCCGGAATGTACCGCTCGTGTTTCGTTCGACCTATGCTTCTCTCGAGCAGGTAGAGAGCTCGCTCGAGGATGCGGCGCGCAACCTGGGCGCCGGTACCTGGATGGCCTTCAGGCGGGTGTTGTTGCCGCTGATCGCGCCCGGCGTCTTGTACGGTAGCCTGCTCGCCTTTGTGCTGGCTCTCGGGGAATTCGTTTCTTCCATCGTTCTGTACAATTTTTTTAACCGGCCGATCTCGGTTGAGATTATTTCGCAACTCAGGATTTTTAACTTGGGATCGGCGGCAGCGTACAGCGTGTTTTTGATTATTCTGATCGGCGCGGTGGTGGTCGTGTCAAATCGATTTTTGGGGGGAGGATCAGGCCGGGCTGTCATCTGACCTGCTGTTATCACATCGAGACATAATTCTTAGTCGAGCAGTTTGATGATTGCTTTTGTAGAGAATTCCTGAGTCGGCACCTTGCTGCCTAACGAAATGTGCTTTTCATTTGCGACCATGAGGAGCCACTTTGCCGGACGCTGGTTATGATCGGATACTTATTTCCGTTTACAGAAGCACTTTTCAAAACTAACATAGAATTAGTTCCTTGCCCTCGAATAATTCCAACATTGGCAGCAAATTCGCATATAGAGACAGAGCCTGAACTGAAATCAGAAATCACGAATTCTATGACATTTACGAAAGTGCCGGCAGGAACCGTGATAGAGTCTTTACGACTGAAAAGTTCCACAACCGTAATGCTTGGAGCGTTAGGCTGCACAAAGATTAGGTTATCGCCTATCTCTGCCGCGAAGTCGAAAACTACTCGTTCGGTAGAATCGTCTGTAAAGAAGGATCTTAACTGGTGTAATGAATCCATCCGTACGAAATCTGAGTAAAGGAGACCCTCCCCGTTCTGCACTCGATGATAAGAATTGCCCTGTAACATCAGTGAGTCTGTAATTACCAGTTCAATATCCGGGACGTTGGGGGTAATCTGTTCTTCATAAGCCCATGAATTACCAACTCTTAGCGGCAAATAATCAACACTGTCCTGCAGCGTTTGCGCTGGGTTCGGCATTTTCTTGAGCACACTCGTCCCTTCTCGAAAGGAAACGATTTTCCAGTCATTCCCGTCACCGTTGATGAGGATCAGTGTCACTTGTCCGCTGGCCGTCATTACAGTCCCTGAGAGGCGCACCAGTTTCGCTTGATAACCATATGTGGATTGCACGCTGCCGTCGACGACAGTCTTACTTGTAATAGGTTGCATGGTCAATTCTATTTTACGCGACCCGGCAAACATCCTTTCATGTAGACGCCTCTCGACCTCAAAATCCCACAATTTCACTCCACCATCAAAAAAAATACTACTCTCCGAAAAATTGCTCATGTAACGATCAAGATTCTTTTCTTGATATGATATGGTCAGGTTCTCAAGAATGCCTTCTGGCGTTAATACGTTCGGCTCAGAGTCAACTATAGTAGGCTGACCACCGCAGCCGACCATGATAAAGAAAGTGAGGCTGCCAAGGAACGGGGGCAGAGTTCTGTCCAAATGCACATTCAGATTTCTTATGTTATTTACCGTCGACATTGCAACCACACCTCCCTTTGGGGCGACCTGGGGGTACGTAATAAAGTAGCGGACTACTTCTATAGAACCAACAATTATCACAATACGCAAGAAATTATTTCCAGCATTACTTTGAAAATTTGCTCGCCTGTAAAATTGTGTTGGCTCTTTCAATCTATCTACTAACCTGGATAATTCATGAATCAGCGTATTGCGCACAGATCAAACAACCACAGTCATTCAGGAGGAATCCTTTTTGAACAGGTCCGGTAGCTATCAACGGGCACCGGTCTTACCAAAAAAGATCCTTCCGGGATGAAAAGAAAGGTAGTTCATGAATAGTGCAGGCTGGCGAATGGCGTCTCTTTTGGGAGCCTCTCATATTTCGGTTTGCTTAGGTGAATTGCCGCTCAGAACGCCAAATTTCCAGTTGCGGAAGTAGATTCCGTTTCCTATATTTAGCTCGGTTTTCCCGGAAAAAGTATCGACTCTAACCCATTATTTATAAAATGCAAACGAAAGATCTGTTAACCGAAAAATGCCTGCGCCAGCTCGAAGAAATGGTAACCGAGATTTCGCCACAGGATCTGAATGCAAAGTTTCTGGGTGAGGAAATCTTTCAACTTGTGGATGTGTCGGACCCGGGTAAATTCGCGGAGGGTCGCATTGCTGGCGCTATTAACATTCCACTCGATTCTCTCGTGGCCACGGTAGAAAGCAGCTTCAAGAAATTCCAGCAAGTGGTCTTGTATCATGACCAGGCGAGCTCCAGTGCCGGTACTGTGGCCGCCCGCCGGTTGCAACGCGTGGGATTTTTCAACGTTGTGCTCTTGCGCGGAGGCAAGGAGGGATGGAAGGCCGCCGGACTTGCGCTGGTCGATGTGCAGGAAATTGCAGCACAAACAGAATAGCCAACAAACCGGCTGAAACTTATGATCAAAGTCAAAAGCGTTTATTCTAAACCCGTGCCTGCCGACGGCAAGCGCTACCTGGTCGACCTTTTCTGGCCGGAGGGGATTCACACCCGCACGGCGCAAATCGACGAATGGTTCTCCGATCTTGGCCCCTCTTATGATCTGCAGCGTTTTGAGTTTGACAGAAACGCCTGGGGCAATTACAAGTCAAAATACGAGGACGAAGTATTGCACGATGCTTCCAAAAAGGAGCGCCTGCAGAAGATCGCGCAGGAAGCGCGGGACGCCACCATAACTCTGATTTATGGAAACAGGGATCCGGTGTTTAATCACGCGGTTGTCTTGAAAGAGATTGCGGAAACGAAACTAGGTTAGGGTCACAGAACAGGAGAAAGTATGTCGCTGCAGCAGTGCAAGGTTTATGTTACACGGGTTATTCCTCAGCCGGGGTTGGACATATTAAATCAACAGTTAGAACATGTAAAGGTTAACACTCAGGATCATATCCTGAGCCGGGATGAACTGCTCGCGAATGTAAAGGGGCTGGACGGTCTGTTGCCCCTGCTAACCGAGCGCATCGACGCTGAACTGCTGGACACTGCAGGATCCCAGCTAAAAATCGTGGCCAACCACGCAGTCGGATTTGACAATATCGATATTCCCGCCGCCACCGAACGCGGTGTTATGGTGACCAACACGCCTGGCGTTTTGACGGACGCGACTTCGGACCACGCCTGGGCTTTGTTGTTCAGCACTGCGCGGCGAGTGGTGGAGTCTGACAAGTTTACCAGAGATCTGAAATACAAAGGGTGGGGTCCCATGATGTATTTGGGGGGCGATATAACCGGACGAACCCTCGGCATCGTCGGCGCAGGACGTATCGGTGCATCGGTGGCCCTGAAGTCAAGCGGCTTCAGGATGAAGGTGCTCTATTGCGACGAGTTCGAGAACCAGGAGCTGGAGAAGGAGATCGGTGCGCAAAAAGTCGATTTCGACCGGTTGTTGCAGGAATCTGATTTTATCTCGGTGCATGTGCCGTTGCTGGAAGGCACGCACCACCTTTTTGACGACAATGCTTTTAAAATGATGAAGAAAAGCGCCTACTTCATCAATACGTCACGGGGTCCGGTCGTGGACGAAGCTGCGCTGGTCAGAGCGTTGCAGTCAGGCGAAATCGCCGGCGCCGGTATCGATGTTTACGAGGAGGAGCCCAAGATTCACCCGGAACTTCTGACTTTGGACAATGCCGTCTTAACGCCGCACACGGCCAGCGCCACCATCGAGACCAGAACAAAAATGGCGACCATGGCGGCTGGCAACTTGATTGCCGGCCTCAAAGGCGAACGCCCGCAGAACCTGTTGAACCCGGAAGTACTGGACCAATAGATATGCCAGCCTCCCGAGCGTGACTGATTGACTGTCTCCAGGGAACTTACGTCCTTACTGAGTTGAGAGAACCTTGAGTCTGTTTGATAAGCTCGTCATCCTGACACTGCCGCTCGTTCCCCGGTCACTTGTTGGAAAAATAGCCTCGCGTTACATCGCCGGTGAGACCCTGGACGACGCCCTCCGGGTTGTGCAGGAGTTGAACGGAGTCGGTTGTTGCGCGACTCTCGATGTTTTGGGTGAATTTATCACGCGCAAAGATGAGGCAGAGGCTGCGGTCACGGAGTATCTGCTGGCGCTTGACCGCATCCGGGAGCAGAAGTTGGATGCGAATATTTCCATCAAATTGACGATGCTGGGCCTTAAGCTGGACCTCGATTTCTGCAAGGATAACATGCGCAAGTTGCTGCGGCGTGCGAAAGAGCTGGGCAATTTTGTTCGGATCGACATGGAGGACTCCTCCTGCACCAGCGATACGCTGGCGGTTTTCAGTGAACTGCGGCAGGAGTTTGACAATGTTGGATTCGTCATGCAATCTTACATGCGTCGTAGTCTGCCCGATATCCAGGAACAGATGAGACGGCAAAAGCAGGTCAATGTTCGTGTCTGCAAAGGCATCTACGTTGAACCCAGGCGGCTTGCCTATAAGGACATGGCGATAATCAATCGGAACTACGACCTGCTGGTCCAGCGCCTGCTGGAAAACGGGAGCTACGTCGGCATCGCCACGCACGACGAAAAATTGGTCTGGAACGCTTACCGTCTCATCGATAAGCTGAACCTGGGCCAGGACAGATTTGAATTTCAAATGCTGCTGGGTGTTGACGAAGAACTACGCGACCTGATCGTCAGTGACGGCTACAAGCTGCGGGTCTATGTGCCGTATGGGAAACAATGGTATGAATATTCCACCAGGCGATTGAAGGAGAACCCCGCAGTGGCAAACAAGATTTTGCGTAGTGTTTTGGGGATGGGCTAGATTGCCTGGCGTGACCAATTGTGACATCTCTGTTTCTGTGAACATGATCCTCACCAGCCATGCTTCTGGGAGAAATGACCATCCGGTTTGCGAGACTTGTTCTTTCGGTAGTGGTGTTGACTGTGGCTCCTTCCCCTTCTGGCGCACAGGAAACCCAGACATCAAAGCTTCGTGAGTTTGTTACCTGGGGTGACATCGATGGTGACTCTCTTCTCCTTCCTGTAATAGACTTACATTCTGATCAAGATACAAACCGTTCGATAGACGCTCGTCGCCTTATTCTGGTGGGGCGATACCACCAGGCTATAGCCTTGTTGGATAGCGCCTTGAATGAGCACCGCCGAATGCCGGATTTATGGTTTTATAAGGGATTGGCCCATGCCAAATTACGCGATCTCAGGACGGCACTAAAATGTCTCGACCGGGCCATCTCATACAAGGACTCGATATCTGAATTCCACATAGACAAGGGTATCATAGCGATTCGCCTTTTGCACTACCGTCAGTCGCAGAAAGACTTTTTGGCCGCATTACAAATAGCTGAGCATGCCCTTGATTCTCGGCTCCAGGGAGAGGCATTGTACTGGCTCGCAAGAAGCAGCCAGGCACTCAGCAGACCAGACAGTGCAAGAACATACTATCGCCGTGCGGTACATCTGAACCCCGCCCTGAACAAAGCGGAGTGGCGACTCAAAACAATGAAAACAGATTCTCTCTACGCCGCCGCCCAGAACGCGCTATCGTCAGAGGATTTCGAATTAGCACAATCGGTGTTGCAGAGCGTTTTTGAGATGACACCGGATTATAGAGACGTTGCAGAACTGTTGATTTTTCTGCGAGAACAGAGCGAAGACAGGAACCTCCAGGCGGGGGCGCATGGTCTTCCCATGGTAAGCGCCGGCGGTCTGGAAAGGTCCATGGTAACGTTTTCCGAGAATCAAGCAAAAGATCAGTCGCTCACCATACCTGTGGAGTTTGATGTTGCGGCCGACTCTCAGTCTGCACACGTTCAACCCGCACCTCCTTTCCAGGTGCCAAGAGATGTGGAGGACGAGTCAGGCGTTTGGTTACACGGCGTCTTGGGTCTTGGTGGTATTTCGTTGCTATCTGGGCTACTGTATCTGACCTACAGAAGAAGAGCAGGAGGTGGCAGTACTCCACCGATACCGATATCCTCTTTAGCTGACTTCAACAAATATGAAATAGAAACCGAAATTGGTCGCGGAGCTATGGGGATTGTCTATAAAGCCCGCGACCTGAAATTGAAGCGTACCATTGCTCTGAAAGTCATCCGTTTTGAGAACGTAAAGGATGAGCAGGATCGTCGAGAACGAATCGCGCGGTTTCATCAAGAGGCCCGTGCGACTGCAAGACTCGACCACCCGAACATCGTTCGCCTGCACGACTACGACGAGACGGATGACAACTTCTATATGACTATGGAATACGTCGCTGGACAATCGTTGAGTAAAGTCTTGGAGGGAGGGAGACTGGATATTCAGCGTGCAATCGGCATTTTCGGACAAATTTTACATGGGCTGGACTATGCCCATCAGCGCCATATCGTCCACCGGGACATCAAGCCCGGCAATATTATGCTGCGTGAGAACGACACGGTCAAGATCTTAGACTTCGGTCTTGTCAAAGTGCTCAATGCAAATAAGAACTTTGCTCTTACCAATCCGGATGCTAGGGTTGGCGCTCCGTACTACATGTCACCCGAACAGATAAACGCTGAGCGGGTTGATGCCCGGTCTGATATTTTCTCGCTGGGTGTGGTGTTCTATGAGATGCTTACAGGTGAGAGGCCATTTAAGGCAGACGCAGAGACCAGCATGGCACAGTTGTTCAACGAGGTTTTGAACAGCTCTCCGCCTACAGTGCGTACTTTGCGCAGCGAGGTGCCTCCTGGACTTGATGCGGTTGTAAGCAAAATGTTGGCCAAGGAACCGGTTATGCGGTTTCAGAATGTGGCCGAGGTGATTGCGTCCTTGTGAAGCGTGCCCTTATGGTTTTCCTGTAACTGGAAGAAACCGACTCTTTCTGAAAAAGTCGGTTTCTCGGTGCTCAGTCATGAATTAACAAATGAAGCTTCCTCAAGACTTGGTTTGTTACATCGGAAGGGAGCTTGCAAAGAAATTCAACTTTCCTGGTTCTCCAGTCGAGAGATTTTACTTGATCGGATAGCACGGCACCTGTAACTGCCAAGCTTTCTGGAATGACAACCTCGAAAGGATAACCCTTGATTTGGTTTGTAATCGGACACATGAGCGCAAGGCCGACTTTGCCGTTGTAGGAAGCAGGAGATAGAACTACTGCTGGTCGTCTTCCCGCTTGTTCATGACCGGCTTGAGGATTCAGGTTTATCCAAATCACATCTCCTCTTTCAGGAATGTACTTCCTGGCCATTACCAAACCTCCCTGCCCATAGCCGCTCCCGTATCGACTTCCCCGTGGAGATTTTCTTTTGTCACTCCAGCCAATAACTCCTCAAGCGTATAGTTGAGATCCTTAATCGGCTTGGCTACCAGGCTGCCTTCCTGCGTAGACAAATCTACAAACGTGCCTTGTTTGATTGTGGTTTCTTTGGCAAAGGCTTTCGGTATTCGAATGGCGAGGCTGTTGCCCCATTTTTGGATTTGTACGCGCATTGCATTTCTCCCAGGACTGTTTATACAAAGAAGATACTGATTGTGAATGATGGGTGCAAGGCTTTTGCAGGCGCTTGAGGTAACTCGGCACCAGCGGAACCCGGCTTTCTCAAAGAAAGCCGGGTTCTTTCTGTTGGCCCTGGTGCCAACACTTGTTGGCTGCATTACCAGCAAATCCCCTTGTCTCAAGCTCTTCTATGTCTTCCGGCACCTATCGTTACGCATTGTTTGTTATATATTTAGATTTACTGCTCTCACTTTGTTTTTTGGTGGCGCGAAGATTGCCTTGTTCTTAGTCGTTCACTCGCCACCCAACTCACATTCAATCAGTTTGTTACGTTCCAACGGATGCCCTCAAAAAATGGCACGCCGGTTGAGGTTTCTTTTGCGGACATCAGGCACCTGCTTCCGGTGGAACACTGGGGGCTGTAGGGAGGAGCAGGTGCTGTTTTGTGTGGCAGCAAGTGCACCTAATAAGTAGGAGGAAGCAGCATGAACAAACTGACAGTTACCGCGTTTCTGATTCTCTTTATTCCTAGTCTCGTTTTTTCGCAAGATTTGCAGAACGGTCTGCTGGCTTATTATCCCTTCAACGGCAATGCCAACGACGAAAGTGGCAATGGTAATGATGGGACGGTATCTGGCGCCAGTTTGACTGCGGACAGATTAGGTAACTCAAATAGCGCTTACCTCTTCGATGGAGTTAATGATCTAATTACAATTTCACCAGGCAATTTTAATGTTGGAACAGGCGACTTCACAATAGCTGCCTGGGTCAATGCGGATAATATTGGTAGACCGGCACGAATTTTTTCAGACAGAATCAATTGCAATGCCGGTCAAGGCGGTTTGCAGCTTTTGACACTAGGTGACGGTACTGTAAACGGTGGTGTTTGCAGAAGCGGAGGGGGCGAAGGAGCAGTAAGCACCACAAGCATTTTGGGAGGTTGGTTTCATGTTATTGCGCTTAGGCAGTCATCGATATTGAGCGTCTACATCGATGGTAGTCTGGAGAGTAGTACTACTGCGCCTCGCAATGCGAATAATTCAAGTGCTGCTGAGATTGGCGGCACCGTTGAATTCGGAAGCGAGGACCAGTTTCTTAAGGGACGTATTGATGAAGTCAGAATTTACAATAGGGCCATATCTGGTGTCGAGATCGACATACTGGCCGATAACCATCCGGATCCAAATGCAGGTTTGACCGCTTTTTATCCGTTCAATGGTAATGCTAACGATGAAAGCGGAAATGGTAATAACGGAACAGTAAACGGGGCAACGTTAACTAATGACAGATTTGGGAATTCAAACAGCGCTTACTTCTTTGATGGCGTAGGCGACTTTGTGAACATTCCCCACAATACAAACCTAAACCTGTCAGAGCTTTCAGTTGCTGCGTGGATCTTCATAGACCCCGCAGAAAATGCCAATGAGTTCAATGCTATTGTGGGCAAGAGCGATGGTAGTTCTGCTAGTGGCGGTTTCAGTTTGGCGTACGATGCAAGGAACATCCCCGGTAACCCTAGAACGACGAATGCCCTTGATTGGGCCTTCAATGGTGGGACAGGGACCTTGAGTATCGCTTTTCTATCCAATGCATTCCTTAATCCTGGGTTTCATCATGTTGCGGGAACCTTTGATGGCTCCGTGTCTAGACTTTATTTGGACGGGGTGTTGGTGGCTACAGGTTCGCCTATTGGGGGTGTTAGTTTCAACACATTATCACTACGAATCGGCGCAATGCACGTGAAGGAGGTTTTCGGAGTTGATGATCGTTTTGAGGGAATTATTGATGAAGTAGAAATCTATAACCGTGCCCTATCCGATAGTGAAGTTCAAGCACTATTTGGAGGAGGTACGTCAAGTCCCGCAGGCAGAATAACTTTTGAATCGACAAGAGATGGAAACAGCGAAATCTATATCATGAACGATGATGGAACCAATCAAGTCAATTTGACTCATAGCCTTGCTGCGGACATTAATCCTGCTATCTCGCCCGATGGCCAGTATATCGCTTTTGCGTCAAACCGGGCAGGAAGAACGGAGGTCTTTAGAATGAAGGTCGATGGCAGCGAGGTGACTCAATTGACTTCTAACGCAACGGCGAATGGACCGGACTTCATCGAGGGTCTGGATTGGCACCGTGATGGCAGTAAACTGATATTTGCAGTAAGACGGGATGACCCTGAACAGATTTGGAAAATCTTCCAAGTCAATAATGATGGAACTGGATTTGCGCAATTGACCGTGGGACCACTTGACGCAGTATTTCCGCGGTATAGTCTAGATGCAACGCAAATCTACATGCAACGCAACACTCCGTTTAATGGGTTTACAAGTGAAATTTACCTTTCCGATCCTAACGGTACAAACATGACGAGACTCACTTTTTCAGCCAATGGATCAACGACTGGAGCAAGCAGAATTCCTGCAGAAGGCATAGAAAACGGAATTCCAAGAGTGTTTTTTGCAAGGGACTCCGGTTTCAATAGGGGCCAGATATATAGCATGAATACTGACGGTTCCGGCCAACAGAACATCTCAAATAACTCCTTTAACGAGACATGGCCCATGCAGGCAAGAGGAGTGGAGAATGAAATGATCTTCATGTCCAACCGGTCAGGGGATGGCATATTCAACGTCTGGAAGATGAACGTAGATGGCTCCAACGCGGTGCAGCTTACTACTGTCGGAGGCACAAACCCCTCCTGGTGGGGTGGATCATCGAATGACTTCCCCGTGGCGAACGCAGGAGAGGACCAAACAGTCGAGTGCAACTCTCCTGGCTCTGGCCAAGCCGTACTCGACGGCTCCGGTTCTACTGACCCAGACGGAGATCCTCTCACATTCACCTGGACTGGCCCTTTTGGCACGGTCAACGGCTTCAGTCCCACGGTTACACTGCTCTTGGGAACGCACACAATTACCTTGACGGTGGATGATGGCAACGGTGGCATAGATACAGACGAAGTGACCGTAGATGTTGTTGACACCACCGCGCCAGTTCTGACATCGGGGCTTAAACTGGTCGAAGGTGATAATGACGACGATGAGGAAGACAACTTCTTTGCGGTTCAGTGCAGCGCTACTGACAACTGCTCGGGTAGCCTAAGCCTCACGTCCATCATGCAGGCGCCTTCTTTGACCAACCCTGCGGTAGAATTCAAGGTGAAGAAGGTGAAAAAGCTGAAGTTTGACCTGAAGAAAAATGAAGTAAAGGTCGAAGGGCCTGACCCGCAGGGTTTATGGGCTGCGGTCCAGAACGCGGGCGGCGTGGCAGTCAATGATGGTCAGGTGTTGAAACTCAAAGTCACGGGTGGTCAAAAACACGAATTCAAGTTCGACAAAGATGGAAACTTGAAAGAAGTCAAAGGAACAGAAGCGCCGACTTTAGTGTGCACCGCCACTGATGCCGCCGGCAACGTGAGCGCCGACACAGTCCGTGCTGTCTTGCCTCCGGACGACGACGATGGGGACGAGGACAAAGCTAAAAGACTTACCACCACTACATTGGACCACGGAAGTCAACCAAGCGAGTTTGCTCTGGCTCAGAACCACCCGAACCCGTTTAACCCTGAAACGGAAATTCGTTTTCAATTGCCTGAAACGACTCATATTCAGATTCGAATCTTCAATACCCGAGGACAGGAAATTCGGACCCTGGTCAATGCTAATTTCCAGGCTGGATTTCATCAGGTACGATGGGACAGTAAAAACAACGATGGCAATCTCGTTGCAAGTGGAATCTATTTGTATGAGTTGAAATCGAATAGTTTTCGGGAAGTGAGAAAAATGAGTCTGGTTCGATAATTTCGAAAATTCATGCCAAATAAAATGACACGTTAGGAGGTGTACCTTGGCGATGAAAACCAACCTGATACTAACATCATTCGTTTTTCTGCTTTTTGCTGCTTGCAGCGGAGATTCTGGTGAATCTAACAATCCCAATGATCCCGGTGGCGAAGATCTTGAAAACTTCGCGTTTAAAAATACTTCCTGGACCATGGTGACTAATGGCGAGAATGGTTTCTCTGTTCTTGGGGTCCACAAAAATGGCTCGACTATAGCCATGGCGCCGAGCGCTAGTAACACCAAGGTTGAAAAAGTAGTCTTCAAGGACAATCCGGATTCTGAAGGACTTCATGTATGGATAAGCGATGATGGCAATCCCTCTATGGCCTTTGTGAACGGTAATCTTGTGCTCTTTGACAACTTTAGTGGCACACGGGTAGATATGGCAATAATTTGGGAAAACGGCCAAACTGAAATCTTACGAAATGTAGAATTCGGTGGTATCGGAGGCAACCCTGGTTTTCTCAAGAAAAATGTCCAATTGTCGGCTACCACAAGTCTGACCGATCTGATACGCTGGGGAGGACATGCCCTCGGAATCGCCGCATGCGCTACAACTGTCGCAGCTACCCTTGTCAGTGGAGGTACGTTGGCGCCACTAACCCTTTTGGGTTGTGGGGCTGCAATAATTGGGGTAGCCGCCGATGTTTTGATCGCTGATAATCCTGCAATAGAGGCAAGTTCAGCTGCCCTGAGTGCGTTTGCATCCGCTCTCACTTGTTCTCCGGTAAACATTTCGGGATGTATCGGATTGCTTCTGAGCGGTGCGGCAGCAATTGGCACCGCTGCAGATAACGCGGTCGAAGCTAGAGGGCCGCAGATTAGTGTGGCTCAAAATCAATTAAGAGGAGGTGGAAATATACCTACTGACGGCTTAGTCGCCTACTACCCCTTCAATGGCAACGCTAACGATGAAAGCGGTAATGGTAATGATGGGTCTGTAAACGGGGCAACGTTAACCAATGACAGATTTGGGAATTTCAACAGCGCTTACTTCTTTGATGGAATTGATGACCTGATTTCAATTTCACCGGGTGATTTCAACTTTGGTACAGGTGACTTTACAATAGCGGCGTGGGTAAAAGCCGATGATATAGGGCGGCCCGTCAGAATATTTTCAGATAGAATAAACTGCAATCGGGGCGAAGGTGGGACCGCTCTTCAAGTTCGAACTGAGGGAATTGTCAGTGCAGACGTCTGTAGAGCCGGTGATGGTGACGCTGCGCGAAGCACTACAAATATCTTTGGAAATTGGGTTCATGTTGTTTCCCAAAGAGAATCTTCTATCCTGAGAATATTTGTCAACGGAAATCTGGAAAATAGCACGTTTTCGTCGCGCAATGCAAACAACTCTAATGCCGCAGAAATCGGTGGGACTGTCGAAGTGGGGTCACGTGATCAATGCCTACGCGGTACTATTGACGAAGTCCTGGTTTATGACCGTGCCTTAAGCGGTCAAGAAATTGGAGATCTTTCACAAAACTGAATGCAGTTAGAGGACTTGTTTCACCAGTTTTAAGCAGACAATGCGCTGTCATTGGTAATCGGTTTTTTAAAAACAGTAGGAATAGCGAAGTGCCGGGGACTTTAGGCGCAAACCGTCCTTGATCTTATTTCAACAAGTTCATACCTTGTCTTACTATTTTTCAAGCAGATGCCATGCGCTGGAGAGGACCGAGTGGCCATGCGACTGAACTACTGCCTCACCATTTTTTTATTCCTGCTGTCCCTACAAACAGGCCTGTTGGCCCAAACCTCATCTTTCCTGGAAATCACCCTGCCAGTTCCGGCGGCATATACGGTACAGGTTTCCGGCGAAATGACTTGGCCCAACAATGGCGGCAAGTCCGCCTCCGGGGTGCTGCTCTATTTCGACGATGACTCTACCACGACCTGGACGCAACTCATGCCGGGTGAAGAAATCACTTTCACACCAAAGGCCTCGCCGGTCATTTTTGCAGGCATGCCATACGCAAGTTCAGAAACGCAGCGTTTAAAGATAGCAGGCGAGTACGCGCTGCAAATAAGCTCGTCGAATGCAACTTTCTTTCAACAATTCTCTGTAACCAGGGACCACGCGGTTTTCGTTCGAAATAGATTCAAAGATATAGTGATTCCGGTATTGAAACGGTACCAGGCCTCTCTGTCCGGGCAAATGACGTTACCCGACAATGGCGGCCAGGCGGCTGCGGGCATGTTGGTGTACTACGATGATGCCTGGCATACCCGATGGTCTTTGCTAAAAGCCAGTGGCAGCGTCACTTTTCAGCAAAATGGCGGCGCTAATGTTTTTGCTGGATTTATTTACGCCGGCCCGGCGACGAGCCGCGACCAGATAAGCGGCACCTTTGCGCTGCAAATCGATGCCTCTGATCAGAGTTTTTCTCAAACTGAGATAATCGACAGCACTCATGTGGTGCTGCTGAATGAACCGCCTTCGACAAACGTACCGGATACACTCATCAGCCTGCTGGCCTATGTTGCAGACACTGAAACCGGTCGCGATATCTTCCTGATGAATGGGGGCGGCGATGTCATCAATCTCACCAAAAATCCTGCAAACGATATTTTCCCACAGATTTCCAACGATGGCCGTCGCATCGCCTTTAGCTCGGACAGGGACGGCAATCATGAGCTTTACGTTATGAATATCGATGGCGCCAATGTTAGAAAACTGACGACAAATCTGTTTGAACAATTTGCTTTTGCACCAGGCATTTTTGGGATTGACTGGTCCTCGGACAACAGTAAGTTGCTTATTTGCGTGAGAAAGGACAACCCGGATCGGGTTTGGAAGCTGTATGAAATCAATGCCGACGGAACCGGAAGCCCCAAACTGCTTGCCGGGAATGATGTAGTTGAGGGTGGGAGACGCGATGTCCTTTTTGCCCGAAATACACCGGATGGCAATGCCATCGTCATGGAACGGATTAGGCCATTCAACGGCTGGACCACTGAGATATTTTCATCCAATGTTGATGGCAGAAATATGGTGCGCTTGACTACTCAATCCAATGGCTCTAACAATATTGGCACCAGCCGTACTCCATACCCTACCATGATCGATGGTGAGCTGAAAGTTCTGTTTACCAGGGGTACGACCCCCAGCAATGGCGGCGAGATTTTCATGATCAACATTGATGGCTCCGGGGAAACCCGAATTACAAATGATGCGTTTCAAAATGACTCGCCAGTTGCCCTTCGGCCTAATGCCACTTACATTGTTTTTGTTTCCGACAGAGATGGTGATGGCATAGTCAACCTGTGGCGCATAAATCCTGACGGAACAGACCTGAGACAACTCACGACCTCAGGGGCATCCCGACCTTCTTGTTGGGTGGGTTCTCTGCCTCAACCTGAAATTGTGAATATCAGTGCACCAGCCCGGATTGAAGCATTAAATTCAGTGGCTGTCTCGGCTGTTGTTTCTACGCTTGCCCCGGACGTGGTCTCTTTGAGATTTCGACAAGGTGGGGATGTGGTTTTTGAAACACTGGCGATGACCGAGAGAGAACATCGAGTGTACGTTACCACCATTCCGAGCTCCGCGGTTGGAGCGAAGGCCCTTGAGTATTTCATTGAGGCAGCCGACACAGCCGGCAATGTCGTGCGAACTGAGCTGCAATCCATCGCAGTGAATTTGCCCGAAAACCATCTGTCGCGAAACCATCCGGGCGGGGATTTAGGAAGAGATTATCGCCTTATTTCTATGCCGCTCAATCCTGACGATTCAAATGTCGATTCCCTTCTGCTCGATGATTTTGGTGTCGCTGATACGACCCAGTGGCGGCTTTGGGATATTGATCCGGACAATGGCGACGCACAGTTTCCGTACCGTGAATATCCTGATGTCGGAGAGCTTGTGCCGGGTAAGTCAATGTTTCTGATTACGAAGCGCGGCACTGAATGTACTAGCGAGCCGGGCGTTACGCTGAACACACTCGCTCCTTTCCAAGTCGAGCTCAAGCCCGGATGGAACATGGTTTCCAGCCCCTTCAATTTCGATGTCCCCGTAGAGGCGGTAACACCGGACAGCCTGCGTACTCACCTAATCACCTTCACAGGAGAATGGCAGTCAGATCTCACCCAGCTCCAGCCTTGGGAAGGATACATGCTCAAAGTAACGGAGCCAGCAGTTTTGACCATAAACCCGCAAACCGGACGGGAAGTCTCGCAAGCGATCTTGACAAAACTAGCAAGCTTCGCCCCGGACTGGCAGGTTCAGGTGACTGCTTCAACCGAGTTTGCGCGCGACAGCGACAACTTCGTCGGCGTCTATCCCGACGCCGCAGCAGAGTGGGACCGGTACGAACGGTTCGAGCCGCCGCCGATTGGGGAATTCGTGATGGTCTCTTTCCCGCATCGGGATTGGGAAAGGTTTGCTGACGTGTATACGACCGACTTTCGTCCACCTCATGCCGCAGGTCACTTCTGGGATTTTGAGGTTACCAGCAGTGGACCCAATCGTGAGGTTGCTTTGAACTTTACTGCAAGTGGGGCAGTCCCTGCGAATTCCGAGCTCCAGCTTGTTGACGTCGACCTCGGCATCAACGTGGATTTGAATGTTGGGCAGGAATATGTTTTTCGCACCAGACCATCCCGCAAACCAAGACGATTCAAGCTGGTAGTGGGCCAGCCAGGATTTGTGGTTGAAAAAACGGAAGAGTTCGCCCCAATTCCGACATCCTTCCAGTTGGAGCAGAATTTCCCGAATCCCTTTAATCCGTCGACTACGATAAAGTTTGGGCTGCCCGAGCCGGCTTCGGTCAGTCTGGAAGTCTTTAATGTTTTGGGACAACAGGTTGTATTGCTCCTAGAGCAGGTGGAGAAAGAGGCTGGCTTCCATGTGGTTTATTGGGGTGGTCGCGACCGGTTTGGGCAAACAGTCGCTAGTGGTCTGTATTTCTACCGACTTCGTGCGGGCGGACATTCATTTTTCCGGAAGATGACATTTATTCGATAACTACATCCTGCCAAGTTATTGAGGAACGGTATGCTAACGCGTTGGTTCATATTATTTGTTCTGTGTTTTTTCTCAGTAGGGTCTGCGGCATACGCCACTTCGGTACAAGATGATTCTACTGAACAAGTGACACTTGCAGTTGTTCGTGTCCATTTTAGAGATTTTTCCAAGGAAGAAGAAGCGTTGGTACGCCGGGCGCTTTACGACCGATTGAACGACTCACGACTGATACTTCTCAAAGAGAATGAGGTGAGAGCAGCACTGACCGCAGAAGGGATGCGCATTTTGGATCTGTCCAATGAGCACGCCTACCTTGAAGCCGGGCGGAGAATCGGATTCGATTTTCTACTAGTGGGGGAATTGGATAAAATCGGAGACTTCGTGGAAGTAGACTTTCGCCTGTACTCGGTTTCCAAGCAGTCAGAACTGGTCTACCCGGAGGGCAAGACTTTTGAACTGTTGGTGAACGAGGAAATCCCTTCAATCATAGAATCTATTCATAGGGATATGGGACTTGAGCCGCTGCCCGACGGGCAACTTGCTGTGGGCAAAGGCCGTGCGGGCAAGACCTGGCTTTGGGTCGCCGCAGGTGGCGCTGCCACCGGGGTTGTCTTTGCTATCCTGCGTGACGGCTCTTCGGATGAGCTAGACGGCGATGCAGGGCTTCCGCGCCCTCCAGTTGTACCTTAAAGCTTCACGATATTCGTATTTTCTGGCTTAGAGATGATTTCTAACGAAAAACGCTTTCTCCAGAGAATTCGTAGCAGACTTGAGGGGCCAGAGTCTGAGAAAGCAGAGTTTTCTCGGGACGAAACAGGGATACTCCTGAAGATAGGAAGTAAGTACCTAACTCTGTACGAGATTGGCAAACTCATTTCATCGGAAATAGAGTTAGGCCATCTGCTCAAGCTTGCCATGGACAAGGTGATAGAAGTCACGGGCGCCCAGCGCGGGCTTATTGGCCTTGTAAGCGCTGGAGGTGAGGTGGATTTTCGGGTTGCCCGGTGTTTGGAGAAGAGTGATATTGAACAGTCAGACTTCGAGGTTAGCAGAAGCATCATCAGGCGTGCCATTGTTGATCGCGAGGCAATTTGTTTGCGGGATGCCATGGCAGATCAGTTTCACGGTACTTCTGAGAGCGTGACTCGTTTGCGTTTGCTGTCGGTGGCGTGCGCCCCGATCGAAATTGATGATGAAGTGCGCGGCATTATTTATGTCGACAACAAGAACATCAAGAACTTGTTTGATGATTTTACCGGTGATTTGGTTAGGGCATTTTCAGAGCAAATGGCCATCGCGCTGAAAAACGCTTCCCTTTTCAAGGATCTCAGACAATCGCACAAGAAGCTGGCTGCCGAGTTGAGGGATAAGTATCAGTTCCGGGATATTATCGGGTCCAGCAGGTCCATGACGGAAGTACTGCAGTTGGTTGGTGACGTGGCCGAAACAGATGCGACAATCCTCATTCAAAGTGAAAATGGCACTGGCAAAGAGCTTATTGCCAGAGCTCTTCACTATAACAGTAGTCGTAACGACAAACCTCTTGAAACAGTAAACTGTGGCGCGTTGCCCGAGGGTCTTATTGAGTCTGCGCTCTTCGGACATAGACGCGGTGCGTTCACCGGTGCCGTTCGGGACAGACGCGGGAAATTCGAATTGGCTGACCAGGGGACAATATTTCTCGATGAGGTAGGTGAAATGTCCCTGAACGCACAAGTAAAGTTGTTGCGTGTCCTCGAGAACGGCTCTTACTATTCGGTGGGAAGTGAGGAAGAAAAACAATGTGATGTACGGGTCATAGCAGCGACGAACTGTGATTTGAACCAACTCATTTCACAAAAGAAATTCAGAGAGGACCTGTACTACAGATTGAATGTCATCACCTTGACATTACCGCCATTGCGCAAAAGGCGTGAGGACATTCCATTGCTCATTGAGCATTTTATTGAAAAATATAACAACCACAAGCGACGGCCCAAGTTCAGCAGGCAAGTGGAACACATTCTTGGCAATTATCATTACCCTGGAAACGTTCGGCAGTTGGAGAACATTATTCACCGGGCGGTTATCCTCTGTAAAGGCAAGTCAATTGAATTGAGACATCTACCAAGTGAGTTGCTGGAGCCGTATCAAGGACGCAGTGCGGGAGGTAATGGTGGAGTTTTGACCTTCCAGGACCGCAAGAAGAGAACCATAGAGGAGTTTGAGATCTCTGAGATCAGAAGAATTCTGGCTGAAACAGGGGGCAAGATTCGGGAGTCAGCACGTCTCTCCGGTATGGATGTGAAGAACTTTTCAGATAAAATGCGGCGCTATAAGATTAATGCCATGGACTTCAAATCCTGAAGAGAGCGGCATGCGTCGTATCGAATGGATTGTGTTTTCAGACAGAAACCCCAGGAAGGCCGCCCTCTCAAATCTCCCGCACATCGGTTCTTCCGGCTGCCCCTGGTCCTTTATATTAATCCGCATCTTCCTGCCATATCACGTACCAATATAGTATGCCCATTTTTTCAAGAATAGCTCTGACCTGAATTCGTCTTCACCCGGGAGAAACGGATGTCCACCAACTTCATGCTCAAAATTACGGCTGCGGCACTCGCAATTTCTACACTTGTGCTGGGCTTTGCCAACGAACTGATTTGTCAATCGAGTTTATCAGTTACTACCATAGATGATTCCGGTCCGGGTTCCCTGCGCCAGGCAATTCTGGATGCAAATAGCACCGCCGGATTGGATACTATCGAGTTCGACATTCCGGGTACGGGCCTGCATGTCATCTCGTTGGCATCACCGTTGCCGGAGGTGACCGCTCCCCTGGCCATCGATGCGACAACCGAGCCGGACTTTACCGGGGTTCCGGTGATACAGCTGAATGGCAGTCTGGCCGGCAGCGCTGCCGATGGTTTGCGGGTTTCCGCGGGCGCGAGTCGCATCAGCGGGCTGGCGATTACGGGATTTAGAAACGGCATCGTCCTGACGGTGAATCCCGGAACCGTTGTGCAAAGTAACTACATCGGACTGGCTCCCGATGGCGTTACGGAAGCCGGCAACCGGGAGAATGGCGTGCTCATCTGGGCGTCCTCGGAAAACCAGATTGGCGGCGAGGTAGGAGGTACGGCAAACATCATTTCCGGAAATGCAGACAACGGCATTCGAATCACTCAAATAGGCTCGATGCTCAACCGGGTGCAGGGTAATTTGATCGGCACGGATGGCAACGGTAGCTTTTCCGTCGGCAACGGCCTAAATGGCGTGTCAGTTGACAGCAGCGCATCCGGGAACGTCATCGGTGGACTCGTTTCCGGCAGCGGCAACATCATTTCTGGTAATGCCGAATGTGGCGTCATCGTTCGTGGCAACGGCACGGATGAGAACCTTGTGATCGGCAATGGCATCGGTGTTAACCGGTCGGGAGACGATGAGTTGCCAAATAGTTTCTACGGAGTCTTGCTGGACGAGGGGGCGGCCCGCAATACTATCGGCGGGACAGAATCAGGCAGTGGCAACGTGATCGTCAGAAACGGGTTCTCCGGAATTGCACTGATGAACGCGACCACAAACAATAACAGGGTACTGGGAAATCATGTCGGCGTGGATGCGACCGGCGCGCTGGACTTGCCCAATGACGTTCATGGTATTGTCATCGAGGATGCCTCCAACAACATAATTGGTGGAGCGGAAGCCGGGGCGGGCAACCACATTGCGTTCAATGCCGGAGACGGCGTTCGCATTACCGCGGGGATCGGGAACTCGGTGGTCTCGAATCGCATTTTCGCAAACAACGATCTGGGGATAGATATCGGCGGAAATGGCGCGACCGTGAACGATACTGAAGATTCGGACGATGGCGCCAATCGTTTTCAGAACCATCCCGAGATTATAGACGTGGGATTAAGCGGTAGCGAGCTTGTCCTGACATACAGCGTTGATTCGGCTCCGGCCAATTCGACTTATCCGCTAACAGTCCAGTTCTTTCAGGCAGACGAGCGAGGGCAGGGCCGGACGCATCTCGGTGAACACACCTACCGTGAGGTGGATTTTTCCAGCGGGCAAGTCAGCACGAATCTTGGGACCGTGGATGGCATTGCGGCTGATGATAAACTGGTGGCAACTGCCACCGATGCGGCAGGGAATACGTCCGAGTTTTCACCGCCGGCAAGCATCCGGGTCATTACCACCGTGGCTGAAAAAGCCCCACAGGTTCCGGGCACATTTCTGGTGCATCAGAATTACCCCAATCCATTCAACCCGGAAACTGCGATCGAGTTTGAACTTTCCGCGCCGGCTAAGGTCGAGCTCAACATTTACAATATCCTGGGCACGAAAATCCGCACTCTCGTTGACGACTCTCTCTCCGCCGGCCCGCATCGTGCCATCTGGGATGGCCGTGACAGCAACGGCCTGGAGGTCTCTTCGGCAATCTACCTCTACCACTTCAAAACGGCCACTTCTTCTGAAGTCAGAAAAATGACCCTGCTCCGCTGAGAGATTGCAGCGCCCCAACACTGCAAACTTGGTGCATGGCAACGGGCGCGGCATTTTCCATTTGTTCCACATACACCTCACTTTGGGATTTGAAACAGGAATATCTTCCCGACAAGATTGTAGTATACAGTGGTAACACAGCTTGGTTCTTGATTTTGTGCAAATTCAGGAAAGGATTGGCCTGCGTCCAGATTTCATTCTAAGTGCCGGTCAATTGTAGTTGATTACACCGGTTGTGCTTTGCCCCTGGCAAGCAAAATCGCCACATTTTTTTCTTCCCGTTGGCGGAGTCAGTCCGTTTTCTCCTGGCCCGCTCTTCATTTTTGTTCAATACAGTTTTTCCATAACCGCCAGCTTGAGGTAGGAACCTCTTGTAGTGGCAAATCGGAGGGTCGAAATGCGTCTATATGTAAATGTTTGGAGTACCAGGCTGCTGTTGAGCGTTTTGGTATGTACTGCAGTAACAGATGCTTATCCGCAGACTTTCACCAAAGTCACGGATAGCAGCAACCCAGTCGTGGTCGATGCCGGCCCGTCCGGCTACACGGGTGCCAGTTGGATAGACTATGACGGAGATGGTGATCTTGACCTGTTTGTCAATAACTCAACTTTGTATAAGAATATCGGAGAAGGAAATTTCGAAAGAATTGTGACCAACCTGGGTACAGGACAATCGCTAACCACGGGCAACGGGAATAGCTGGGCGGACTATGACAACGATGGCGACCTGGATGCTTATATTGCCAGCCAGCGCTCCGCTCTGTACCGCAATGATGGGAATGACACGTTCACCCAAATAACCGACGGTGATATAGGAGACACCTTTGCCAGTCGCGGCTGGTCGTGTGCCTGGGCCGATTTCGACAACGATGGCTATATAGATTTGGCAATAACTCATCCGGCTGGTTTCGTCCCTCCTTCCAGCAGTCCGACCCTAAATCATGTGTTCAAGAACAGCGGTCCGCCCAACTTTAGCTTCACGAGAGTTACGGGGGAACTTTCCTCTGGCTTTCAACCCTATACCGTGGGGACCTGGTCTGATTTCGATTTGGATGGCGATATGGATTATTTCATCGGCAGCGGTCCTGCCAACGGTTCCTTGCGTCGGGATTTTTTATTTCGAAACTTGCTAATTGAGTCGGGTCAGGCCCAGTTTGAGCGCATAGCGTCCGGCCTTATTGCCACCGAAAGCCAGGACGGTCAGGTCTGGAATTGGATTGACTATGACAACGACGGCGATATGGACGCTTACTTGACGAATTGGGGCGGGCCACAGGGGGGAGTTCAGAACAGGCTCTACAGGAATGACGCGGGCACCTTCACACGGCCGAATGTCGGCCCAATCGGAACAGACCGCCAGGTTTCTTTGTCTTCCGTTTGGGGAGACTTCGATAACGACGGCGCCATCGACTGCTACGTAGCCAATGATAACGGCCAGCCGGACAAGTACTACCGGAACAACGGTGACGGCACCTTTAGCAGCGTGCAGAACGCCTTAATTCAAAATGCGACTCGTCGCGGCGCGGCAGCCGGCGACTATGACAATGACGGAGACCTTGACCTTATCGTTGTTGGTCCGGGAAGTGGTAAAGCACTATACCGTAATGACAGCGAAAACGGCAATAGCTGGCTTTCAGTAATCTGTATCGGTTCGAACTCAAATGCAGCGGGAATCGGGGCAAAAGTACGAGTAAGAGCAACGATTGACGGGTCCCCTGTTTGGCAGATCAGAGAGATTCTTGCCCAAAACAACTTTAATGGACAGAACAGCATGCGTGCCCATTTTGGGTTGGGAAAAGCCACTCTGGTCGATAGCCTGTCGATCACCTGGCCTTCCGGTACCGTGGATGTAGTCGCTAATTTCTTGCCTAACAAACTTGTTACGGTGACCGAAGGCGGCACGGTGACCTCAGTAGATGATTCGCGCGATGGATTACAACCAAGGTCATTTGGTCTGGCGCAAAACTACCCGAATCCGTTTAATCCCAGCACTAATATTGCCTATGAAATTGCCGCTGCTGGCCAGGTTGTCCTATCGATTTACAACACATTGGGAGAAGAAGTAGCGACTCTGGTTGACGCTATAAAAGCCGCTGGACCGCACACGGTTGCGTGGGATGGCCGCGATCAGAACGGACAACCAGTTTCATCCGGTTTATACATTTACAAGATATCACACAGTTCCGGAACACTCACACGCAAAATGTTGCTGCTCAAATAATTTCACCAGCTTAGGAGGTCTTGATGAGATCCAGGATACTATTTTCGTTGTGGCTCGTTTCGTTCATTCTTGTGTTTGGCGGGGAGAGAACCTTTCCGCAAGAGTCACTTGGAGAGTGGACATCTGTTGCACCGATGCCAACGGCACGCAAAGAAATCTCTAACGCGACGGTCGAGTTGGACGGCAAGATATACGTTATCGGGGGAGTTGCCAGAGACGGGCAGATCACCCCTGCCCTGGAGATCTATGATCCGGCAACGGATTCCTGGTCTTCGGGACACCCGGTACCAGTGCGGGTCTGGCGCGCATTTGCTGCGGCCGCACTTGGTAAACTTTATCTGTTTGGCGGCTACACCTCAACGGCTGGTTTTCCGTTTTCGCCCATCGGCCGCGTGTTTGAGTACGATCCGCAACAGGATGACTGGACCGAGATGACTGCCATGCCCACGGCAAGAGGAACCGCGGTCGCGGTCACAGTGGGCAGTCAGATACATGTACTGGGTGGCGCCGCCAACTCTGCTCTCAGCACCCACCAGGTTTTTGATCCGGTTAATAACAGTTGGAGTTCGGCACCGACAATTCCAACCCCGAGATCGGGGTTAACCGCGGCGGTTATTGACGGCGAGATCTATGTAGCAGGGGGATATTTGTTGTCCGGAGGCGTCGTCAGCCAAAGTGTGCTGCAAGTTTATTCGCCCCAAAACCAGTCCTGGCGTTCAGTTGCAAGCATGCCGATACCTCGGCACGGGCTCGCCTCAGCAGCGGTCGGCGGTAAAATGTACGTGTTCGGAGGTGCATCGAATCCGGCCGCAACCTTGACCCTCGAATATGATCCGGGGACAGATAGTTGGAGCAGCCTTGCAGAAATGCCATCGCCGGTATCATTTATGGGTGTGGCCGCGGTCAGAGACACAATCCATGTGATTGGCGGCGGGCCAGTCAATTTAAATCGCTTCGATGGTCTTGCTTTGAATCGACGGTTCGTCCCACCGGGAACCGTCACTTCCATCAAGCCCGATCCGGCACAACCGCGTAGTTTCGTCTTGCAGCAAAATTTCCCTAACCCGTTCAATCCGTCTACCAGAATAGACTACCAGTTATCTGAAGACGGCCCTGTCACTTTCACGATTTATAATCTCCTCGGCAATGTCGTACGGACTCTGGTGAATGAACAGCAAACTTCGGGAGACTACCGCATTGACTGGGATGGACGTGACGACAGACAACAGGTGGTTGCATCTGGAATTTACATCTATCGTCTGCGCACCGCTTCATCGGTCGGCAGCCGGCGAATGTTACTTCTGCGTTAGACTGACAAGAGATCATTTCTTGTGGTTGGGAAAAAACTGGGTTCCACTCTTGTATAACTGAGGATAATTCGTTATTATAGAAGCGGCTTATTAACGAAAGAGATACCCGTGACAAAAAATGGGATGGGTCTGATGCGAAAGCACCTCTTCTGGGTCGTACTTCTGACAGTGTTGACGGGCTGTGTGAGTGATAACACCGTTTCCAATCAACCAGTTTCTACCGAGCTCAGCGGAGTTGTTTCCGGTACACTTGATGTCGGTGCTTCACCGTATGAGGTTACGGACACGATTACAGTCGAGGCCAATTCGACCTTGCGCATTCCGGCCGGCGTCAGGCTAAAGTTTGCGCCCGAAACGATGTTGATCGTGAAAGGAACTCTCGAAAGCTCCGGTGCAGGAGGACGGCCGGTCTTGTTCCAACCGACAGGTGCAGGCTGGCTCGGCATAAAATTTGTCGATTCGCAATCGAGCACGATTAGCTTCAGCATTATCGAAGGGGTCCGGCTCAGTCAACCGGATACTCTGCGCAACTGCGCCATAGAGGTTATCCGTTCGGAGCTGGAACTCTCGAACACTGTCATTCAAGACAACATTTCTGCCGTTGGTGGCGGACTGTATGCCCTGCAGGCCAATGTCAACATTCGAAACAATCTCTTCCGGGGAAACCGTTCGGAGAATTTCGGGGCCGGATTGTTCTGCACTAGCTCAGAAGCGAGGATCGTGAACAACACCATTTTCGACAACAACTGCATCAATTTTGGCGGTGGACTGGTGCTTGCGAATCAAGTACTTTCCAGCGTTCAGAACAACATATTCTTCGAAAACAAGGCAACGACCGGTGATCCGCGCATCGCTGTCTTCTCGGGAAGCAGTGACAACTTTGTGCGGCAGTTCAATTTCCTGCCGACCGGTGGGGCAGACCCACTCTTCTTCTCTTTTGATGATTTGCACCTCAGGGAAAACTCGCCGGCGGTCGATGCAGGAAATCCGGATCTGGCGTTTAATGATTTTGACGCAAGCAGGAACGACCAGGGCGCCTACGGAGGGCCGGGCGGTAACTGGTAACGGGAGCAAGACGAAGCGTGAGTCTGGAACACGCCACACTTCTTTTCTATCTTAGAGACATTTTTGAACGACCCAACAGGAGGAGATCGCCTGAAATCTTGATACGGTTTTCTTGAGCCAAAGTGAGAGGGACTAACTTAGGAGATAACCATGAATTTCAGACCATCTACCTCGTCCAGGATTATCCTCTTTTGCATCTTCATTATGCTACCGTTGGTGGCTAGCAATTGCGGTGATAACCCAACTGCCCCCGAGCCTCTGCCACTCAGGGATACCGCAAACCAGTCTGATTACCTGATCATCACACCGGAAATTTTCAAGAGTAACCTCGGACGCTTTGAAGCTCAAAAGGACGAAATGGGGTTTGCTGTGACCACCGTCAGCTTACGTCAGATTGCAGACGCCTTCCCAAACGTTACTTCAAAGCAGGAGGGAATCAGAGATTTTATTAGCTACACTCTTTCATTCTGGCAGGAGCCACACCCAAAATATGTTCTGCTGGTGGGGAATACATCGTTTGTTCCCACATTTCAAATTCCATCCAGCCTGGCAGGCCGCGTAGAAGCGGACGAGGAATTCGTTTCCCTTGACGATTTGTACGCAATAAACAAGAATGAAGAGGATACTTTGCCTGACGTGTCGCTTGGACGTCTTCCGGTATCCAACCGGACAGAACTTCAGAGTTTAATCGATAAGAGTCTCGAATTCGAAAATGGAAGCGTTGGAGATATCTATAGTAAGGAAGGCCTTTTTCTTGTGGATGCCGATGCAGAGTTCAACAATGTTTTTGAGAAACTTGTCTCAAGACTGTTTTCGGGATCTGGACTTGATTTTGATGATTATACGAGAATTGACATCAGGAGTGATTCTCCCAACAACGGGATGAAGGAAAACGTTATAGAGGTCTTGGAACACGGGGCGGTCTTTTTCATGTATTACGGATTCGGTTTTTCCTCTAGTTGGTCCAGGGCGGACTTTATTTCAGTAGCAGATGTTGGCTCATTGCCAACCAACAAGCGGCCCTTTGTTTTGCTGGCAATGACCTCTTCGCAGAATTATGACAATCCGCAACAGAAGAGCCTCGTTGAGGAACTGATCACCTTGCAGGATGGTGGTGCCGTTTTGTCGGTGGGGCCATCCGGCAAGGCTTTTGTAATGCAGACCTTTGATTTCTCACGGAGGTTCTTTGAAGCCATTAAAAATGAACCGTTGACCGTAGGAGAGGCGGTACTGGCTGTCAAGCGGAGATACCCGTCACAAATACCGGACGGCACGATTCAGAGAATGAGTATTCTGGGTGACCCGAGTTTGAGAATCCCTGAATAGGTATAAAACCCTATAGACGTAAATTGGGGGTTACCTGATTACCGAAGCCCCGTCAGACAACTGCACGGCGTATGCTTGCAGATTTTGAGAAAAGCTATTTCCGAAGTACGCGGTCGCGTTTTCGAGAAATCTTTGTGAAGCGTCGGGTCTGACCAGGTTAATGGTGCATCCCCCAAAACCGCCACCCATCATGCGGGCTCCGACTACGCCTTCGGTGTCCGCGGCCAGTTCGACAAGAAAATCCAGCTCCGGGCAGCTTACTTCGTACAGATCTCTCAACCCGTAATGGGTCGCAAACATGATTTGCCCCAGGCCGGCGATATCTCCGCATGACAGGAGTGAGCAGGCCGTTCGCACACGTTGGTTCTCTTCTACAATGTACCGGGAGCGGGCGTAGAGCTTCGGACCCAATTCCTCTCGGGCTTTTTCCAAAGTAGTAAGTGTAACGTCACGCAAACTCTCCAGATCCGGCATAAACCTTTGCAGGATCTCGATGCCCTGCCGGCATTCCTGCCTGCGCACATTGTACTCCGAATCCGCCAGGGCGTGAGTGACACCGGTATTCAGAAGGACGATCCGGACTTCCTCGTGTACGAAGGGTATGTGCTGTACGGAGAGAGAGCGACAATCAAGTAAGACCAGGTTGTTGCGCTGACCGAAAAGCGCAGCGTACTGGTCCATAATACCGCAATCCGTACCGGTCAAGTGTTCAGCTTGCTGGCAGATGCGGGCCAGGGTGGCGCGGTCGAGCCCGAGCCCGAAGAGTTGGTTTAGGGCCAGGGCAAAGCCGGTTGTGAGCGCGGCCGAAGATGCCAGCCCTGCCCCTGGGGGCAGGTTGCCTCCAAACGTGCAGTTCACCGCGGTGACACATTCGCCGTAGCCCTGCAACTCTTGCAGCACGGCCTGCAAATACCTGGCCCAGGAGTGGTCAGCAGGTTTGCCGCAACCGGCGTCAAACTCGATGCTCTCCTGTAAGTCGTTGGCATGCAGACAACAAGTGTCTCCATCCGCCGGCGCCACTGCAAAAACAAGTTCTTTGTCGATTGCCCCGGGCAGGACCAGGCCATCATTGTAGTCGGTATGTTCTCCAATCAGGTTGATGCGACCCGGAGAGCGTACGAGCAGGGGCTCTTGTTTGAACTTGGTGAAAAAGGCCTGTTCTATGATTTTCGCGGTCGTCAATTAAGTGGCACTCTATTTACCAAAAATAGATATAAAGCATCCCGGCTGCGACCAGCACCGCGAATCCGAGACTTTTGGCAAACGGACTTGGCTGTAAATCCAGATCACATTTCTGTTCGAACCTGACCGGCTCAGGCAGCGGGTTGCGCACGGTGACCAGAGCCATAACCGCAATCAAAATCACAAAGGTGAAGGCCATGTGGTTGAGAAACGCCACCTCAGGCAGGAGCCACAGGAAGAGGCCGTAAACCGGGACTGTCAGGATGAGACCGCTCATTGCGGCGCTTAATGGCGCCCGCCGGAAGACCAGCCCGAAAACAAATACCGCCACTATCCCCGGTGACAGGAAACCCCAGACAAGCTGAATGTACTTGAATACTCCCTCAAATTCACCGGGCAAAGGCGCCATCAGACAACCGGCGATCACAAAGAAGGCTGTAGCCGTTCGTCCGACTTTCACAATTTGCGCAGGAGAAGCACCCGGTCTGATGTGTGGTTTATAGATGTCCATAGTAAAGATGGTGGAGGCCGAGTTCAACATGGAGTCCAGGCTGCTCATAACAGCGCCAAACAAGGCGGCGAACAAAATACCCCGGAATCCCGCGGGCAGCAGGTTTTTGATCAAAATCGGGTAGGCCTGATCCGGGCTAGCGATCTGGCCGGCGAAGAGCTGAAAGGCCATGATCCCCGGAAAGACGATTATGAACGGAATAACCAGTTTGAGGCTCGCAGCCAGCATAATCCCCTTTTGCCCCTCGGCAAGACTTTTTGCTCCCAGGGTCCGCTGCGTGATAAACTGGTTAAAGCCCCAGTAAAAGAAGTTGGGAATCCAGATACCAAACAACAATGCGGTCCAGGGGATCTCA
Organism: Candidatus Zhuqueibacterota bacterium; assembly: GCA_029262055.1. Lineage (GTDB taxonomy): Bacteria > Zhuqueibacterota > Zhuqueibacteria > Oceanimicrobiales > Oceanimicrobiaceae > JAJDAD01. The sequence continues at coordinate 12,458 of JAJDAD010000091.1, read as the reverse complement.
GGATGGTCGGCCGGCAATATAACATGTAATTTGTCCTGATTTGCGGACAGAAACTCCGTGATTCCGCCAACGCGTGTAAGTCCGATGAGTGTGACGACCAGCCCTCCGATGAGCAAAGTCACACCCTGCAGTAAGTCGGACCAGACCACCGCTTTCAGGCCGCCATAAATAGTGTAGGCGCCGGCCAGAATTCCGATCAGCCAGATACCCGCAACAAGGTCGAGGCCGAAGATTGCATTCAGCCCTAGCGCCCCGGAGTAGAGCACGGCAGCGATGGCGACACCGATGTAGGCCAGCATCAGGTAGAAGGCCATCAGGGTGCGGGCCGGCCGGCCGTAGCGATGTTCCAGGAATTCCGGCATGGTGTAGATGCCCAGGCGCAGATAAAGCGGCAAGAGGAACAGTCCGATGAACACGAGGGCAATGGCGGCAATCCATTCGTAGCTGGCGATGGCAAGCCCGGCTTCACCGAAACCAGCGCCGGCCATGCCGACAAAATGTTCGGTCGAAATATTGGACGCGATCAGAGAAAAGCCGATCAACCACCAACTGAGATTTCTGCCTGCCAGAAAATAATCTTCCGAGGTCTCTTCTTTGCGCGATGCATAGAGCGAGATGCTGACAACTGCCAGCAAGAAAGCGATGAAAGCGATTCCGTCTGAGAGTGTTAGGTCCACTGGCCTGCCTCATTAATTTGGTGCTTGCGAGCTCTTCCGTTGCCGCCGCTACCCATGCTGCGCGAGAACTTCATCGAGGGCCTCCACGAGGCGGTCGGCGTTTGCGCGCGAGAATATGATTGGGGGCTTAATCTTGATGACATTGTGCAGCGGACCGTCCGTGCTGAGCAAGATACCGCGCTCTTTCATTGCTTCCACCACGGCTGCGGCTTCGGTTGCGGCGGGGGTTAAAGCCTCGCGGTCGGTCACCAGCTCAACGCCGAGGAACAGGCCCAGGCCGCGGACATCGCCGATCAGATTGTGCTCCGGCTTGAGCTCGTTCAACCTTTGTTTCAGATAGTGTCCAACCTCTTCGGCATTTTTTTGCAGGCCTTCTTCCGCAATTACTTTGAGCACAGCGAGGCCGGCGGCGCAGGAAACGGGGTTGCCGCCGAAGGTGTTAAAATACTCCATTCCGTTGTTGAATGACTCAGCGATTGCGCGCGTGGTCACGACAGCGCCGAGCGGATGGCCGTTGCCGATAGGCTTGCCCAAGGTCACAATGTCCGGCACCACATCCTGCGTTTCAAACCCCCAGAAATGCGATCCGACGCGACCGAAACCGACCTGTACTTCATCGGCGATGCAGACGGCGCCGGCTTCCCAGGCAAAGTCATAGGCCCGTTGCAAGTAGGTTGGCGGCAGGACGATCTGACCGCCACAGCCGAGCAGTGGTTCCGCAACAAACGCCGCGACTTTGCCCCGGCGTAGTTCGACGCGCTGCAGCGCCTGTTGGACTTCTCTTGCGTATGCGATCGCAGCCTGCGCGGGCTGCAGCTTGTGCTTGCCGCGATACGTGTCCGGCATTTCCACCTGGTGCACATTGTGCGCTGAACCTGCTCCACCCGGACCGTCAAATTTGTATGGACTGATGTTGATCAGTGAGTGCAGGTTGCCGTGGTAGGCGCCGGAAATGACGATCAGGTCACTACCCCCGGTGTGCGCCGATGCCAGGCGCAAGGCCAGATCGTTTGCCTCACTGCCGGAATTTACAAAGAAGCAAACATTGAGTGGATCGGGAAATCTGTCTGTCAGGGCTCCAGCATATTTCACCAGCGTGTCGTGCAGGTAGCGTGTGTTGGTATTCAAGGTGGCGATTTGCTTTTGTATTGCCCTGACGACCCGGGGGTGACAGTGGCCAACGTGGCAGACATTGTTGACGCAATCCAGATATGTTTGCCCCTCTTCATCGAACAGGTACTGCATGGCGCCACGTGTGATTTTCAGCGGGGTGACATAAGACAGGCCGAGTGCAGGATTCAGATGCTTTTTGCGTAACTCGCCGACCTTTTTATGCCCGAGACTGCTCACGCGCGGACTTGAAGTTGGGCCGCAAGCCTGGCGGAAAAATGTGCGAGCCCTTTCCGGATTTATCGATAGGAGGGTCTGTAGTAATCGCCACATTTTTTCTTCGTGAAGAGTAATGTGTCTATTCGCAGGTTCAAGAGCTTTTTGTTTCGCTGACATCGTGACACTCATGCAAACTCTGGCACAGATAAGATAAAAAAATGAGTCGACTTCGTCGGCCGTGAGCGGATTGGCCTGGTGATAGCCCTTCACAAAATGAATTGCTGCAGCCAGCGGGTTGCTTCGTTCTAGCATGGTGAAGGTTGCAGCGATCGCAACATCAAAAATCGTGGTGGAATAAACAAGGTCACCGAAGTCGATGATGCCCGTTACCTCATGCCGGCCGAAATCTACCAGGATGTTGTTATCATTTGCATCTCCGTGTATTGCACTTTTGCGGAGTCCTGCAAGTGTGGGCTCGACATGGGTTTGAAATTGTAAGATAAAGTAGTCGACGAGACTGCGTTTTTTGGGATCTTTGATGTTGTCCAGATCGCGCGGAAGCATAGACACATTCTTGAGATCCCAAGTCAGGTTTCTAACGGTGCCACTATGCCGGAAATCCGCCAAAATACAATTGAGCCTCCCCAGATAGCAACCCAGATTCTTCAGCAATTGTGGACTGTGCCGGGTGCCATCGGCCAGGAATGTGCCCGGAACGTGGGTCAAGACGCGGGCAAGGTAGCGTTGACCGCTCCGGCTTGAAATGGACTCGATCCGCTTCTCATTTATCGAGCTTCTTGGTTGCGGACAATTGATGCCATTTTCCGAGAGTTTGGCCATGGCCTCGTTCTGGGCTTCGAGGGCATCAGCAGAGTCGGCGGCGTTTGAGATTTTGAGAACATATTTCTCGCCAGACAGCCTGTCCCGAAGCAGAAAATTCTGATCGCTGTAGCTACCGAGCAGTTTGACTTTGGCTTGCAAACCGTAACGTGCTTCGGCAAATGTCTCGGCGTCGAGTTCTGAAAAGGCAGGGGAGTCTGAGGCGGTCATGGATTACCTTAAGTAATAGCTCGAAAAACCGGCAACGGCTGGACGCCTTAACATAAGGTAATCGGCATGAATTGGCAAGGGAAAGACGATCAGAGCGGGTCGGCGGCAGTCGTTAGTGCTTGACCGAAAACTGTCCGAAAAACGAAGAAGGTTGAGCCGGAGGCAAGCGAAGCTGTCTCCGGCCCCTGTTCATACTACAGCAATCCAGATGTCGTCACGAGTCAACAAACTACCAAGTTAAAACTTGACCAGCATGGTGGTAAACGACCAAACACCAATGTCGTCATTGAGAAATGAATTCTCGACCAGGTCGCCAGGCACGAAAAAGGCCAGGCCGAACTGAAATGAAGCGACTGAGTTATAGGCATAATTCAAAACAAGATCGAGCTCGTTGCCGAAATTTTTCTCAGCACCCTTGGCAGCCCTGAAATTATGATAATGGGCATTGAGATTCCAGTTCTTGCCGAACGGTATCTTGGCCTTGAGCATGAAATCCTGCAGGCCCCGGCCACTTGCATTCACCGGGATGTTGATAAAATAATCCATGAAGCCGTAGAATTTGTGGTTGGTGGCAAAGAGCGTATCAAAGGCCTTGAAGTCTTCATCTCCGGACTCCATACCTGAGAGATAATCGTAGCCGATGCGCACGCTTGGCTTTCGCTGTGTTTTGAAGGTGTAGCCGACGGAACCGCTCAGCAGGTACGCTGATACATCCTGGCCGCGGCGTTTGCCAAGTTGCAGCGCCAGCTCTGTTTCGAAATCCAGATTCTTGTTGAGCTTGCCTTTGTTGTACGTACCAACGGTGGCGCGGTTTAGCTCGTTGTCACCGGCGAGCGTATTCTGTGTGTTTGATTGAAACAGGCCGTAAACATCGAGTTTATAGCGTGAGCTCGGACGGTGTTTATAGTAAGCTCCGACGAAACTGTTGTCGGCGCTCTCCCGTCCTGCGGTGGTTGCGGGTGTTGCCGGCCCCAGCACCGGCGTATTGGCTTCATTAATGATCATCGAGAACAGATCGAAGTTATTGTTCTTGCCAAAGCTCAGCTTAACCCCATCAAACGAGCGTCCGGTATTGCTCCACCCGACATTGCCGATCAGTCTTTGGCTGCCATAAACCATCTCCTGCCGGCCTACTTTCAAATCGATGTTCTTGTCCCACAGGTTGCTGACCTGGAAGTAGGCCTGATGCACATCCAGGTTGGCCGTACTGGCAAGGGTACTGGGTTCGGTGCCAAATGCTCTTGAATCCTGTATCTGGACATAGACCGTGACGTCGTCTGTAGGATTGGCACGTGCACCAAATCGTGTTCGCATCAGAGTGTAAGTGTTGATGTCGGAATCGTTGTTGAAGTCGCGCCCGTCTGCTTCGCTACGCACCCGGATTTGTCCGTCAAAAGTGACGGGTAGTGATTTGGTTTGACCGTATAGGCTTGCGGCAATTGCCAAATACAGCGTTGTCACAATGACCCTGTTCATTGTTTCCTCCTGACTCTTAGACCTCGATAGTGGATTTGGGCGAATCGCCCGGTGACTGGACTTTCGAGCATTTATGCAATTTGTGTGCCTTTGCCTCTGAGAGTCCCATGACAAGTGATAAACTATTTATTTTTAATGTGATAAGCCGATTCTGTTTATGGGAATAACAAAGGGCTACATCTCTCAATACTAATAATACTTCGTGATTTGTTCTCAATATTGCAATTATTATTCTATGCCCAACTATGCTAAGCGTCATGAATTAGGCCAGGCGGCGCGATCTGCTCACCGGACCGGCTTCGAACTGCGACTGACAACCCTTTGACTTGACTCCAATGAATGTAACAGGATTGAGATTTTTTTGTTGACTAAAACGCGCAGAGATCACTATACTTCAGTTGAAGTTTCCTTATCTACACCGGGCTCTTTTTTTTCCCTACAATTTTGAAGGAGGCAACAACTATGAACAGATTCCTACTAGGTATCAAGGTGTTCGGGTTCGTGGCAGTGCTCTTTTGCGTTTTTGCTGCCAGCTCTGGGCTGCACGCCCAGGGTGTCACGACCGGCGCTTTAAATGGAATTGTATCTGATGCAAACGGTGAGGCACTGCCGGGCGCCAACGTCGTTGCCGTACATGAACCTACGGGTACTCAGTACGGCACAGCAGTGCGCACCGCGGGCGTTTTTACCATTCCGAATGTACGTATCGGTGGACCTTACACCATCTCAGCGTCGTTCATCGGTTTCAAAACGCAAGTGCAGGAAAACGTTTACGTAAGTCTGGGCCAGAATCTACGCGTAGATTTTACCCTGGCCGAAGAAGCCATTCAAATGAGTGCGATTCAGGTCACAGCCGAGCAGGATGAGATCCTGAACAGTGATCGCACGGGCGCCGCTACCACGGTCAGTGCTGAGCAGGTTGCTTTGTTGCCGTCCATTAAGCGCTCGACACGTGATTTGACCAGACTCGATCCCCGCAGCGATGGCAACATGAGTTTTGGTGGACGGAACTGGCTGTTCAACAATATTTCGGTGGACGGTTCCTATTTTAACAATCCCTTCGGTCTGGACGATCCTGCTCCCGGCGGGCAGAGTAATGCCGAGCCGGTGCCATTTGACGCAGTCGAGCAAGTTCAGGTTTCCGTGGCGCCTTTTGACGTGCGCGAAGGTGGCTTTACCGGAGCAAACATCAACACGGTAACCAAGAGCGGCACCAATGTGTTTAAGGGATCGGCCTACAGTTTCATCCGAAATGAAGATCTGCAGGGCAACACGGTCAGCGGCAATGAGGTGTTCGCAAATCCCGACCTTTCATTCAATCAGTCCGGTTTCACTTTGAGCGGGCCACTTATCCAGAACAAGCTGTTCTTTTTTGTGAATGGTGAGCTGGAACGCAGAGATGATCCAGGTTCAAACTTTGTGGCCAACCGCGATGCGACGCTATCCGCTGGTGAGTCGCGGGTTGACGCTGCCACCATGCAGAGAATCAGCGACGTTCTGCGCGACGTCTACGGTTATGAAACCGGGCCGTTTGAAGATTTCATTCATGAAACCAATAACGAGAAGTTGCTACTCAAGCTGGACTGGAACATAAACGACAAGAACAACCTGTCGTTTCGCTACAATTTTCTGGACGCGAGTCGCGACCAGGGACCACACCCCTTTGTCTTGAGCGCTTTTTCGTCAGGCCGTGGTCCGAACGAGACCAGTTTGCCTTTCCAGAATTCCGGCTACCAGATCAACAACGAGCTCCACTCTTTCGCGCTTGAACTCAACAGCCGCTCCGACAAGTGGGCCAATCGCTTTTTTGCCAGCTACAACAGATTTCGCGATTTCCGCAAGCCTTTCAGTGCTGATTTCCCGACCATCGAAATCGCCGAAGACGGCGTAACTTACACCACAGCCGGACACGAGCCGTTCTCAATTCACAACATTCTGGATCAGGATGTGTTCCAACTCACCAACAATTTCAGCCTGTTTTCAGGCAAGCATGTTTTTACGGTTGGTACCAACCTTGAAATCTTTCAATTCTTTAACTCGTTCAATATTTTTCGTCATGGCGTATTTTTCTTACCAGACTTCCTGGATTTTCTGGGCGCCACAACATTTTCATCCCTGGATGATTTCTTCCGGCGCACTGACCCGACCAGCGATGATTTTTATGATTTTAACTCTATTGTTGGATCAGGCCCGTTCAAAGGCGAAGAAATCGATGTAGGTCAGTTGTCGTTTTACGTCCAGGATGAATACCTGGCAACGGACAAATTGAATCTGACCTACGGCTTGCGAGTCGACTTTCCTTTGTATTTCACAGACCCGATAGCGAATCCTTTCTCGACAGGACTACAGTTGTTGGACAAGGACGACAGTCCCGAGACCGTGGACCAGGCCGATCTGCCGGGCGCGACTCCGCTGTTTTCACCGCGCGTTGGCTTTAACTGGGATGTGCATGGCGACCGCTCAACTCAGGTTCGTGGCGGCAGTGGTATTTTCACCGGTCGTGTACCATTTGTCTGGATCGGCAATGTGATTTCGAATCCCGGTAACAACCCGAATCTTTTTGCCGTCGGGGATGACCCGAACAGCGTGCCGGACGATCACAGGACGAGCGATGACTCTATCCTGCAGCAGTCTTTCGATTTGAACTCAATGGATCCCGATTTTAAGTTCCCGCAGGTCTGGACCACCAACCTCGCCATCGATCACAAACTGCCGTGGGGCCTGCTCGGTACCTTCGAGGCGTTGTACGGCAAAGACATCAATGCGGTCGTTGTGCGTAATGCGGATTTAGTTGCCCCGGTTAGTACAATAGCCGGACCGGACGGCAGGGATTTCTTCGGAGGTTCCGGCGCCAACGAACTGAACTCTTTCTTCCCGGGTTCGGGTGAAGGCGTCTACGTCATCGACAATACCAGCTCTGGTTACAATTACAACCTGACAGGGCAACTGCGCAAGACGTTTGATTTTGGCTTGAATGCCAGCGTTTCCTACAGTTTCACCGAAGCGAAGAACAAGTTCAAATCAACCGAAATTGCCAGTGTGCTGTTTTCAGAAAGTCCCATTCAGGGCGATCCCAACGATCCCAGTCTCAGCCATTCTGAGTTTGGCAACCGGCATCGGTTTGTCGGCGGTGGAACTTATACGCACAAATGGTCGGAGAGTTTGGCCACGCATTTCGGGATTTTTGTGGAAGTCGCTGAGGGCAACAGATTTACTGCAGGCGGTGGCAATCGCTACTCGTTCACCTATTCAGGCGATGTCAATGGCGACGGTTTTTCAAATGATCTGATTTACATCCCCACTGATGCCACGGACCCGAACGAGATTCGTTTTGACGATCCCTCTGATGCGGCAGCTTTTGAAGCATTTATCCGGCAAGATGATTACTTGAGCTCAAATAGGGGCGAAATCGCCGAACGCTTTGGCGCTCTCAACCCCTGGTTCAACAACATCGATTTACGGATCCTGCAGGATTTTGCAATCAATGCGGGCAGCAGGCGCCACACTTTTCAAGTTAACCTCGATATCCTGAATGTCGGCAATCTCATCAGTTCTGATTGGGGCGTTCGGGAAGTCGCAAGTGCGGCCGCAACTTCACCGTTAAGGTTGGTTCGTTTTGAGCAAGAGGGAAATGCCCAACGGCCGATCTTTGATTTTACCGGACCGTCCGAAACATTTATCGACGACCCCGGTCTTAATTCCCGCTGGCAGGTTCAGCTTGGGATTAAGTACTTGTTCAATTAGTTGATACTTGATCGGGAGCGGGTTAATTCTTGTCTTGCCGCCGCGCAATAGCGGCAGAGTCCGGGAGAGTTAACCGGATGTTCCGCCGTAAAAGCGCAACGGAATGACGGCGAACCTGGTTTCGGTCAGATAATTGTTTAAAGCACTGCCATACCTGCTTGCAAGGCGGCAGGTTTAGAAAAGGCCCCGGTGACTATGCCGGGGCCTTTTTCGTTGCATGAGGAGCGAATAGCATATTTTTGGTTCTATGCTGTCTAGTGTGGGTAATTTGGGAAAAAGTGAGCCACGGATTCACCCAGATTCGCCACGGATAAAAGGATACAATTCTCTGGATGAGCCGCAGTTACTCAATGAATTAAAGGCTACCGAAATCAAAGTAGGATTACTAACCTGCATTCTTCATAAACTGCCTTTTTCTGTCATCCTGGAAGAATCTTTTTGGTAGAATCCGTGTCCGTTGAGCGCTGCAGGGCCCATTCCAAAAGGATTCCTCCTGAATGACAGTGGTTTTTTGGATTTGTGCTCAATCCCGGGCTTCGTGAATTATCCAGGCTAATCAATTTCGGCAAAGAGAATGTAGAATTCACAGGTCTTCGTATATTGAAATAAACAAAATCCGTGTTTCATCAGCGTGAAACCGTGGCGAAAGACCGTAGTAAGGGTACTACTTTACCCACACTAAACAATATAGAGCCATGTTTTTGTTTGAATGTTTGAGGAGGATTTCTAGCTTCAGGACAAACGTTCGTAGGATGCGAATTTTGCAGGCGATTTTGGAAACTTCGTTCCTGGCCGCTGGCCGGCAACAAGGAGGTTAAATATGAAGGGGAAAGATTCAATGTTGGCAAAGAGTGTACAAGTTTTTCTTTGGGCGCTTTGCTTCCTTTGGGGGAGCATAGCCGGCTTATACGCGCAGGGCCTAACAACTGCTGCCCTGCACGGCATTGTAGCTGATGAGCACGGTGTGCCCCTGTCGGACGCGGTGGTTGTTGCCGTACACCGGACAAACGGAACGCGCTATCGCGCGGTTGCCGGCGGGCAGGGTGTGTTTACCATTCCCAACATTAAAGTCGGCACCTACGCGGTGACAGCCGGGTCAGCCGGCTATCGGCGCCAGATCTATAAAGATGTGGCAGTCGAGTTGGGCGAGAAGATGCGAGTCGATTTTGCTCTGCGCTTTCAAGGCGTCGTGATCTCTACACCGGAAAGGTTTAGCACCCGTCCGGAGGTCTTGAGTTTCGGGCTCAGCGAACATCCGGCGAGTTTCAATGCCGATCAGGTGGCGCGCTTGCCATCCATCAACCGCCGGCCCCAGGACCTGACACGCCTCAATCTGAGGAGTGACGGCAACCACAGCTTTTTGGGCCGGAACTGGTATTTTAATAATCTGTCGCTGGACGGGTCTTATTTTAACAACCTCTACGGTTTTGGGGATCCGACGGCCGGCGGAGCGACAAACGCGCAGCCGGTTCCGTTTGAATCCATCGAACAGGTGCAAGTGTCGCTGGCTCCGTTCGATGTGCGCGAAAGCGGATTTACGGGTGCCAATCTCAACATCATAACCCGCAAGGGCGGCAACCGGTTCAAGGGTTCTTTCTACACCTATCTGCGCAACGAAGGATTTGTGAGCAACAAGATCAGGAGCACCCGGCTGTTCGAGGACCCTGATTTGTCATTCCACCAAACCGGATTTTCACTCAGCGGACCTTTGGTCCGGAACAAGCTGTTTTTTCATTTCAATGCCGAGCTTGAGCGGCGCAATGATCGGGGCACAAACTTTCTGGCGGATCGCGATGGTCAGCCCGGAGTCGGCGAGTCACGCGTGCGTGCGGCGGTCCTGGATTCGATCCGGCAGCGCATGATCAGAACCTATGCGTATGACCCCGGCGAGTTTGAAGACTTTACGCATGAAACCAACAATGAGAAAATACTCCTCGGACTCGACTGGAACATAGACGCCAATACGAACCTGAGCTTCCGCTACAATTTCCTCGACGGCCGGCGCGAGTTGCCGCCCGGCTCCGCCCTGGTGGGGGCGAGTGCCGCAGGCCGGGGCCCAAGCCAAACCGCGTTGCCATTTCGAAAAGCCGGATTTGAACGGAACAATGAGTTGCATTCCTTCGCCCTTGAAATCAACGGGCGCTCCAGCAGGTACGCCAACCATTTCCGGGCGAGCTACACCCGGCTGCGTGATTTTCGGCACCCGTTCAGCGAGGATTTTCCCACCATCGAAATACTGGAAGACGGTCTGAGCTACACCACACTGGGACAGGAGCCGTTTTCCATTCACAACAATCTGAATCAGGATGCCTGGCAATTCACTGACAATTTCAGTTTGTTTTCAGGCCGGCACGTTTTTACTCTCGGCAGCAATCTCGACTTGTTTTCATTTTTCAGCTCGATTAATCTCTTCCGGCACGGCCGGTTCGATTTTCTGTTTCCGGACGGAGGAACGACTTTTACGTCTCTTGATGAGTTTTTTGCGGCCACGGACCCGAACAGCGCTGACTTTATCGACTTCCGGGCGCTGATCACGCCGTCATCAAGACCGTTCAAGGGCGAAGATATCGATCTGGGACAATTCTCTATCTATGCCCAGGATGAATTTCTTGCCAGTGAGCGCCTGAATTTGACCTACGGGTTGCGCGTCGATGTTCCACTCTACTTTACCGACCCGGTGGACAATCCGTTTTCGCTCTCCCTGCTTGCGTTGGACGAAGACGACAACCCCGAAACCGTCGACCAGAGCAATTTGCCGGGTACGTCATTCTTGCTGTCGCCGCGTGTGGGTTTTAATTGGGATGTCCGGGGCGACCGCGTAACCCGGTTCAGAGGCGGCACCGGCGTTTTCACCGGCCGAGTGCCCTTTGTGTGGATCGGAAATGTGGTTTCCAACCCGGGAGCAAATCCGAATCTACCCCCTGATCCGACAGCTAGCGAAACACGGACTTCTGACGATACCATCCTGCAGCAATCTTTTGATCTGAATGCCATCGATCAGGATTTCAGGTGGCCGCAAATATGGACCACAAATCTGGCCATGGATCAGAAACTGCCCTGGGATCTGCTCGGGACATTGGACTTACTTTATGCCAAGGATGTCAACGCAGTGGTCATGCGGAACGCAGATTTGGTGGCGCCCACGCGCTTGCTACCTGACGGCCGGCCTTTTTTTGGCGGCACCGGCAACAATGAACTGAGCGCTCCTTTCCCCGGGGCCCAGGATGGCGTCTACGTCATCGATAACACCAGCGCCGGTTACAACCTCAGCGTCGGCGCGCAGTTGCGGAAGACCTTTCCTTTCGGGCTGCAGGCGAGCCTGGGCTACAGCTTCACTGAAGCCAAGAACAAGCTAAGGTCGGCTGAAATCGCGCGCACCATCTGGGAGAATCTGCCGGTGCAGGGCGATCCGAACCAGCCTGAATTGAGCTGGTCCGAGTTTGGCGACCGGCATCGCATCGTGGGCAGCAGCACTTACTCGCATCGCTGGTCACCCGGCCTGACGACGCATTTCGGTCTGTTCTTTGAGGTCGCTGAAGGCAACCAGTTCAGTTTGACCGGTGGCAGCCGTTACTCGTTTACCTACGCGGGCGATGTCAACGGCGACGGTTCAGCCGTCAATGACCTTATTTACATACCGCGCGATGCTGCTAACAGTAGCGAGATCATTTTTGATAATGTCATCGATGCCACTGGCAACCTCTTGCGAACGGCACAGGAGCAGTCCGTCGCTTTCGAAAATTTTATCGAACAGGACGACTACCTGAAATCGCACCGCGGCGAGATCGCCGAGCGTTTTGGTTCTCTCAATCCCTGGTTCAGCACCATCGACATTCGCGTGCTGCAGGATTTCACTTTTATCAGCGGGACCAGGCGCCACACTTTCAGGGTAAATCTCGACATTTTGAATTTTGGCAATCTGCTGAGTTCAGGTTGGGGTGTGAGAAAAGTCGCAAATCCCGCTGCCGCTTCGCCGTTGACGCTCGTGCGTTTTGACGCGAACGGGGCTCCGGTCTTCAATTTTACCGGCCCTCAGAGTACTTTCATCGACGATCCGGGCGTGCTTTCGCGCTGGCAGATTCAGTTGGGATTGCGCTATTTGTTTAATTGAGCTTTGCCGGAAAGCAGGTTTGACTCAGAGCCCCGATTTGGTCGGGGCTTTTTTGTTTAAGAAGGGGGATT